>NZ_AKJL01000287.1 GCF_000282355.1 Pseudomonas sp. GM49 | reverse complement strand
CCCTCAACGGCAACGTACTGAGCAACGACGTGCAAGGCGCCGACAGGGTAGCGATCGGTGAAAACAGCGGGCCGATCACCCCCGGTACCTTCACCGGGACGTACGGCACCCTGGTGCTGAATGCCAACGGCACTTACACCTACACCCTCAACACCAGCGATGCCGATTTCAAGGCGTTGCACGGCGGTGGCGACGGTACGGAAACCTTCACCTATACGCTGACGGACACCGATGGCGACAGCAGCACCGCCTACCTGAAGCTGCAGATCCACAACAACGACAATCCGGTGACCCTCAACGGCCTCAACGTGTATGGCGGTGAGCTGACCGTCTACGAAAAACACCTCAGCGACGGCAGCAACCCCGACGCACCGGCCCTGACTCAAAGCGGGACGTTCACCGTGACCGCGCTGGATGGCCTGCAAACCCTGACCGTCGGCGGTATCGCCGTGGTCACGGCTGGCGTGGCCGCCGGCTTCCCGCAATCGATCACCACGCCGCTGGGCAGCACCCTGACCGTCACCGGGTTCAACGCCGCGACCGGGGTCGTCAGCTACAGCTACACCCTTAACGATAACGAAGCCCATCCGACGGCCAACGGCGCCAACAGCCTGACCGAGAACTTCAACGTCGTAGCCACCGATACCGATGGCGACAGTGCGACCGGGCAGATCAATGTCAACATCGTCGATGACTTGCCGAGCGCCAAACCTGACTCGTCGTCGGTAGTGGAGGGCGGCACCGTCAACATCAGTGTGCTGGGCAACGACATCAGCGGTGCCGATGGTCCGGCGACGGTGGTCGGCGTGCGCGCCGGTAACAATACCTCGACGTCGGCCATTGGCGGGTTGGGCAACCAGATCAATGGCACCTATGGCTACCTGACCCTCGATGCCAACGGCAACGCGGTGTATCACAGCAACCAGAACTCGGTCGGCGAACCGGGGGCCACCGATACGTTTACCTATACCGTGCGTGATTCCGATGGCGATGAAAGCACCACCACCATCACCATCGATGTGGCCAACAGCAACATCAAGGCCAACCCCGATAGCGATGTGACGGTCTACGAAAAAGCCCTCGATCTGAGCAAGGACGGGCAGGACCTGGCCGCCGGTACGGTCACCGGCAGCGACCCGGGCAACACTGGCGAAACCGCGTCCGGCACCCTGGTCGGTTCGGTCTCGGGTGCCAGCGGTGCGCTCACCTACACCCTGGTCGGCAGTGCCACCGGTACTTACGGGCAAATCCTGCTCAACCCCGACGGTAGCTACACCTACACCCTGACCTCGGCGCCGAAAACCTCGCCGAATGCCAACGACGGACCGAACAGCCTGAGTGAAAGCTTCACCTACAAAGCCACCGATGCGCTGGGCAACAGCAGCACCAGCACCATCGTGGTCAACATTGTCGATGACGTGCCCAAGGCGGTGGCAACGGATCGCTCGGTGGCGGCAGTGGAGATCGATTCCAACCTGCTGATCGTGCTCGACATCTCCGGCAGCATGGCCGACCCTTCCGGCGTGTCGGGCCTGTCGCGGCTGGAACTGGCCAAACAGGCCATCAGTGCCTTGCTGGATAAATACGACGACCTCGGCGATGTGAAAGTGCAACTCGTCACTTTCAGCAGCAGCGCCACCGACAGGACTTCGGTGTGGGTCGATGTTGCGACCGCCAAGACACTGCTGGCCGGCCTCACCGCAAACGGCGGCACCAACTACGACGCGGCCGTGGCGACCATGCAGACCGCGTTCAATACCTCGGGCAAATTGGTCGGCGCGCAAAACGTCGGTTACTTCTTCTCCGACGGCAAGCCCACTGCCGGCCAGGAAATCGGCACTGCCGACGAGACCGCGCTGAAAGCCTTCCTCGATGCCAACAACATCAAGAACTACGCGATCGGCCTGGGCAGCGGCGTGAGCAACGCCAACCTCAATCCACTGGCCTATGACGGCAGCAGTCACACCGACACCAATTCGGTGGTGGTGACCGACCTCAACCAGCTCAACTCGGTGCTGTCCGGCACTGTGATCGGCGCACCGGTGACCGGTTCGCTGCTAGGCGAGGGCGGTACCTTCGGCGCCGATGGCGGCTTTATCAAAACCATCACGGTGGACGGCACCACGTACACCTACGATCCGAGCGGCAACAGTAACCAGGGCTCGCTGAACTTCAGCGGCGGGCTCAACCACGGCACGTTCAACACCGTGGACAACACGTTGAGCATTGCCACCAACAACAGCGGTACCTTGCAGATCAATCTCGACACCGGTGAGTACGCCTACATTTCGCAGAAAACCACGTCGGTGTTGATCACCGAAAACATCGCATTCACCGCCAGCGATAACGACGGCGACCTGGCCAGTTCGACGCTGACCGTGAAAGTGATCCCCAACTCACCGCCAGTGGCCACCGATGACCACGTCATCACCAACGTGCTCTCGGGCACCGTCGTGGTGCCGGGTGAACTGTTGCTGGCCAATGACACCGACGCCAACGGCGATCAACTCTCGGCGGCACCAACCTCGTTCAACACCGGCTGGATAGCGAAGGGCGCGGACTTTACCGGCACCGGTGCGATCAGCTTCGCCGGCACCAACAGCACCCCCGCCAACCAGAGTCTGGCAGACGTGCGCAATGCCTTTGCGGCCAACGCAGCGACCATGACGGCGCTGCTGGTGATCAGTGGCTATCTCGACAAAGCGAACAGCTCCGATGGCAACAATGAAGACCTCATCACGGTCAAGCTGAAACAGGGTGAGACGCTCAACCTGGATCACAACCTGGCAGCCGGGCACGTCACGATGGAGTATTCGCTCAATGGTGGGGCGTTCGTAAGCATCGCCGATGGCGGCACCATCACCGCAAGCGCGGATGGCACTTACCAGATCCACATGACCAACATCACGAACACCAGTGGCGGCAATGCGAATGCGGCGGAAAACTATCAACTGACCATGACCGTCAACTACGCCGGGGCGCACGATGTCACCCCGGACTACCACGGTACCTACACCGCCAACGACAACCATGGCGGCAGCGACTCGGCCTACCTGACCATCAGCTATCAGGATGGCCACACCCTCACCGGCACCAGCGGGGATGATGTCCTGGTGGCGGGCACCGGCAACAACATCATCAATGCCGGCGACGGCAACGATGTGCTCACCGCCGGCTCTGGCAACAACGAGCTGCATGGCGGTGCCGGCAATGATTTGCTCTTCAGCGGCCCGGGCAATGACATCCTCGATGGCGGCACGGGCATCGACACGGCCAGTTACGCCCACGCCACCACCGGGGTGACGGTCGACCTCAGCCTGCTCACTGCGCAGAACACCCTGGGGGCGGGCACGGACACCCTGACCGGTATCGAAAACCTCACCGGTTCGAACTTCAACGACACCCTGGCCGGTGACAACAACAGCAACGTGATCAACGGTGGCCTGGGCAACGACATCCTCAATGGCGGGGGCGGCGATGACTGGCTGATCGGTGGCCTGGGCAACAAC
>NZ_AKJL01000286.1 GCF_000282355.1 Pseudomonas sp. GM49 | reverse complement strand
CCTGTCGTACCGGTCGTCGAGGTCTTCATAGTGGCTGAAGTCGCGGCCACGTTGCAGAAGACCGAACCCGCGCGGGTTTTCCACGCTGAAGTTGCTCACGGCCAGGTGTTTCGGATTGTTCAGTGGACGCCAGATCCACTCGCCGTTGCCGGCATGGATCGCCAGACCGCTGGAGTCGTGCAGCTCGCGACGGTAGTTCAGTACTTTCGACGGCTGGTTGGCGCCGAACAGGTACATGCTGGTCAACGGGGCGATACCCAGTTTGCCGACCTTGTCACGCAGGAACATCTGCGCCTTGACGTCAACGATGGTGTCACTGCCCGGACGCAGAGTCAGGCGATAGGCGCCGGTGGCACGAGGAGAATCCAGCAGGGCGAAGATCACCAGGTGCTTGTCGCCTGGCTTGGGCTGCTGAATCCAGAACTCGCGGAAACGCGGGAATTCTTCGCCGGACGGCAATGCGGTATCAAGCGCCATGCCGCGAGCGGACAAACCATAGACGTGACCCTTGCCGACGACGCGGAAGTAGCTCGCGCCGAGCATGGTCATGATTTCGTCTTGCTTGTCGGCCTTGTTGATCGGGTACAGCACACGGAAACCGGCATAGCCCAGTTGTTCAGTGGCCTTGGGATCGAATTTCATGTCGCCGAAGTCGAAACGACTTGGATCGTATTTGATCTCTTCGACGGTGTTCGCGGTGATTTCGTTGATTTTCACCGGCGTATCGAAATGCATGCCCTGGTGATAGAAGGACAGCTTGAACGGCGTCTTCTGATCGGCCCATTCGGCTTTTTCCGTCAGAAAACGAATTTTCTGATAGTCCGCGAATTTCATGTCGCGGAACTCATTCGGCAGGTTACTGCGCGGGGCTTCGTATTTCTGCGCGGCCAGCTCTTTTGCCTTGGCCGATACATCATCCAGACTGAATGCCCAAAGCTGGCCGGCGCTGAGCAGGCAGAGCAATGCAGAGCCCGCTACCAGGGCGCTGCGTAACCGTTTGGCGGACAATTTTGGTGCGTTACAGGGACTAACAATCACGAGCAACCCTCGCCGAAAACAGATCAAAAAACCAACGGCCAGTTAAAGGACCTGCACGGTGTGCGGTATGAAAAAACCGCCCTTGCAGACCACTCTTGCCAAGTTGGCGAGCATTGTTCCGACTCCGCTGGGGCGAAATGATTCCCCAATCGGATCCGGACAAGTCTCTACCTAAGTCAAAATGGACCAACGAACGCTGATCCCCGTAGCGCGCGATTATCTAGTAGGCCGCGTTACAACGCATCAGGGGTAACAAAGTATTTATCGCGAAAAATCCCTGTTTTCAGTCGAAATGAGCTTAAAAACTTGTTTCAAGCGCTTTCAGGTCTGTAACAGGAAGGTTACCGGGCCATCATTGACCAGATGCACCTGCATATCCGCGCCGAATCTACCTGATGCCACAGTGCCATGCACCTGTTTCGCTTTGCTTAATAGATAGTCGAATAACTCCTCGCCCAGCGCCGGAGGGGCCGCGGTCGAAAAACTCGGACGCAGCCCGTTTTTAGTATCGGCAGCCAGGGTGAACTGAGAGACCAGCAGCAGCCCGCCGCCCACATCCGCCAGGGACAGATTCATCTTGCCCTCAGCGTCACTGAACACCCGATAGTTAAGCAGCTTATTAAGAAGTTTGTCGGCGCTGGCCCGCGTGTCGTCGGGCTCGACGGCGACCAGGACCAGCAATCCCTGATCGACGGCACCCACGACTTCGCCCGCAATCTCGACTCGCGCGCCACGCACCCGTTGCAGCAGGCCCTTCATGCTTCTTCAGGCGGCAGGTCGAGCAGACGCCGGGCCATCAGATTGGCTGCGCGTACCAGCGCGTCGGTGATTCCCGGTTCGGAAGCGGCATGACCAGCATCGCGGATGACCTGCAGCTCGCTGTTCGGCCAGGCTTGGTGCAGTTCCCAGGCGTTATCCAGCGGGCAGATCACGTCATAGCGACCATGGATGATCACGCCTGGCAAATGGGCGATCTTGCCCATGTCGCGGATCAACTGGTTCGGTTCCAGGAAGGCGTGGTTGCTGAAGTAGTGGCATTCGATGCGGGCAATCGACAATGCACGTTGTGGCTCGGAGAAACGATCGACTACCAGCGGGTTAGGACGCAGGGTCGCGGTGCGGCCCTCCCAGGTGGACCAGGCCTTGGCCGCGTGCATCTGGGCAATCTGGTCGTTGCCGACCAGACGCTTGTGGAACGCGCTGAGCAAGTCGTCGCGCTCGTCCAGCGGGATCGGCGCGATGTAGTCCTGCCAGTAATCGGGGAACAGACGGCTGGCGCCGGCCTGGTAGAACCATTCGATTTCCTGCGGACGGCAGAGAAAGATCCCGCGCAGGATCAGGCCGTGTACCCGTTCAGGATGGGTTTGCGCATAGGCCAGCGCCAGGGTCGAACCCCAGGAGCCGCCAAACAGTACCCATTTGTCGATGCCCAGGTGCTTTCGAATCCGCTCAAGGTCGGCGACCAGATCCCAGGTGGTGTTGTTTTCCAGGCTGGCGTGGGGGGTGGAGCGACCGCAACCGCGCTGATCGAAAGTGACAATGCGATACAGGTTGGGATCGAAGAAGCACCGACTCTGGGCATCACATCCGGCACCGGGGCCGCCGTGGATGAACACCACCGGCAAGCCTTCCGGTGAACCGCTTTCGTCGACGTACAGGGTGTGGGTCGCATCGACGGCCAGATCGTGCCGGGCGTGGGGTTTGATCTGCGGGTACAAAGTCTGCATTGCGCGCTCCGTAAGGGGTCGAGGTCATCCCTGGGGGGACTTCTATTATTCTGCCGTCCGGCATCATAAACCCGAATTACGTCAATGAGCATGCCCATGCGGAGTCAGAGTCTTGCCGCCAGATAACCAAACAAGGTTTCGTACAGCGCATCGACCTCCATCGCCTGCCCACGGGCCCGTAAACAGCCATGAACCAAACCCTCGCCGACATAAAGTGTGGCAGCCACGCCTGCCGCATTCAGTCGCTCGGCATACAACACGCCGTCATCACGCAACGGGTCGAATTGCGCCACGGCGATCAATGCCGGTGGCAGTCCGCTGAAATCCCGGGCCAGCAATGGCATGGCGTAGGCGTTTGGTTGGCGGGTGCCGCGCAGGTAAAGCGCGTGATAGCAATCGACGTCACTGCTGCTGAGCAACGGCGCGTAGATGCACTCACTGCGCGACGGCAGCCGGTGATCGCCGCCCAATCCGGGATAGATCAGAACCTGCGCGCACGGCCCCGGTTCGCCGGCATCGCGCAGCGCCAGGCATAACGCCGCCGCGAGGTTGCCACCGGCACTGTCGCCGACCACCAGCATACGCTGCGGGTCGAGTTGAAACGGCCCGTTGCGCAGTGCTCGCCAGACCTTCAGGCAATCATCGAACGCGGCGGGAAACGGATGCTCCGGTGCCCGGCGGTAATCGACGGCGATCACCAGTACACCTAGCGTCGATGCCAACTCGGCGCAGATGAAATCGTGAGAATCCAGGTCCCCCACCACCCAGCCACCGCCATGCAGGTAAACGATGCAGGACGCACCACTGGCCGGCGGTTGATAGGAACGAACAGCAACTCCGGCCAACTCGAAATCGACCACATATAACCCGGCGGGGCGTGCCGGAGTAAACGCCCGGCACATCTCGCTGTAGGCCTGGCGCAACCCGGTGATGCTGCTGTCGGTGCTGTTGAAACTGACGGTTTTCTCGACGAATGCCGTCATCTGTTTGGAAAGCGGGTAAGGAGCCATGAACCTGGTGCCCGTTCAGAGGAATGTGTGTCCTTGTAGGAGCGAGCTTGCTCCGGGCGGCGTTCCGACGATGATCGTCAACGATAACGCGGTAAGCCTGATTTCCCGCGGCGTTCTCAGGTTTATCGCGAGCAAGCTCGCTCCTACAGGTTTGGTGTCAGTTCTTCAGGCTGGCCTGAACTGTTGCCACGCCATCCTTGCCATCGAAACTGCTGACACCCGCCAGCCAGCGCTGCAAGTCTTCGGGATGGTCACGCAGCCATTTTTTCGCGACATCCTGAGCGGTTTGACGCTCCATGATCGGCACCATCAGCTGGCTTTCCTGGGCAGCGGTGAAGGTAAGGTTCTCCAGCAGTCGATTGACGTTCGGGCAGCGCTCGGCGTAATCCGGGGCTGTCACGCTGGAGACGGTCGCAGCGCCTTCATTCGGACCGTAGACATCTTCACTGCCAGTCAGGTAGGCGATCTTCATGTTGATGTTCATCGGGTGCGGGGTCCAGCCAACGAACACCACGAATTCCTTGCGATTTACTGCCCGCTGTACGGCGGCGAGCATGCCGGCCTCACCGGACTCGATCAGTTTGAAGTCCTTCAGGCCAAAGTGATTGGTCTCGATCATGGTTTTGATGGTGGTGTTGGCGCCACTGCCCGGCTCGATGCCGTAGATCTTGCCGCCGAGCTGATCCTTGAATCTGGCGATGTCGGCGAAGGTTTTCAGACCGGCCGCTGCCACATAGTCAGGGACCGCGAGGGTGGCCTGGGCATCGGCCAGGCTCGGTTTGTCCATGACCTTCACCTGATTGGCAGCCACGAACGGTGCGATGTTTTTATCCATCGCTGGTTTCCAGTAACCCAGGAAGATGTCCAGGCGCTTGTCGCGGATGCCGGCGAAGATGATTTGCTGCACGGCGCTGGTTTGCTTGCTTTCGTAGCCGAGACCGTTGAGCAACACATCGGCCATGCCACTGGTGGCAATCACGTCGGTCCAGTTGACCACACCCATGCGCACGGTTTTGCAGGAGGCGTCGTCCGCGGCCATGGCGCCGGCGCTCAACAGAGCGGTGCCGCAGAAGATTGAGAGACAGCGGGTGAACAGACCTTTGGGGCTTGTCATAGAGAGCATTCTCGTGCGGCAGCGGATTATTGTCGGGCCGGTGTCTAGTGCACCGTGGCCAGAACATTACGCAGCAGACGAGCGATGAAAGCGACCTGTGGCGACCGTGTTTTGCACGGTGGCGACTAGCAGCCTGATCTGTAGGAGCGAGCTTGCTCGCGATGGAGGACAACGATGACGCGGGCTGTCTGAATGCACACGTTGACCTGACGTTTTTCGCGAGCAAGCTCGCTCCTACAGAGACTGCACCAAGCCTTAATGCCCGTAGTGTTTTTCGCCCCAGGCCAGCAGCCCTTGCAGCAACTCCTTTAGCACCACACGCGTCGGCTCCGCCAGGTCCTGGCGATAACGGAACGGCTCGAACTCTTCCATGTAGGTGCACTGCCCCAGCTCCAGTTGCACCGCGTGAATGTTCTCCGCCGGATTGCCGTAATGGCGGGTGATGTGGCCGCCCTTGAAGCGTCCGTTCAGCACGTGGGTGTAATTTTCGTGACGTGCGCAGATGGCTTCCAGCTGACTGGCCAACTGTGGATCGCAACTGGCGCCATTGAAGGTACCGAGGTTGAAGTCCGGCAGTTTGCCGTCGAACAGGTGCGGGATCAGCGAGCGGATCGAGTGCGCGTCGAACAGCAGCGCGTAGCCGAACTCGGCCTTCAATCGCGCCAGTTCCTGTTGCAGAGTGCTGTGGTACGGCGTCCAGATCTGCTCAAGGTAGGTGGCGCGCTCTTCTTTCGAAGGTTCCAGCCCTTCGCGGAACAACGGCACGCCGTCGAACAGCGTGGCCGGGTACAGGCCAGTGGTCGCACCGACGTACAACGGTTTGTCGTCGGATGGCCGGTTAAGGTCAATGACGAATCGCGAATACTCGGCGGCCAGGGTGCTGGCACCCAGTTCGGCGGCGAAGTCGTACAGCTGCGGGATGTGCCAGTCGGTGTCCGGCAGGCTTTTCGCCTGTGGGATCAACCCGGCCTCGACCGCAGGTGTCAGACGCACACCGGCGTGAGGCATGCTGATCAGCAGCGGTACGCGGCCTTGTTTGAAGTTCAGTACCTTATCCACAACAGATCTCCTACAAACTTGATTCGACGCCGTGGCGCACGACGCGTTTTTCCAGGTCACCACCCAGCCAGTACGACAGGTCGGCCGGACGATCGATTTGCCAGGCGACGAAGTCCGCGACCTTGCCGACCTCCAGCGAACCATGGGTGGCGGCCATGCCCAGCGCGGTGGCAGCGTGAATCGTCGCGCCCGCCAGCGCTTCTTCCGGGGTCATGCGGAAACAGGTGCAAGCCATGTTCAGCATCAGGCGCAACGACAACGCAGGCGAGGTGCCTGGGTTGAGGTCGCTGGCGATGGCAATCTTTACGCCGTGTTTGCGCAGCGCATCCATCGGCGGCAACTGGGTTTCCCGCAGGAAATAGAAAGCGCCGGGCAGCAACACCGCAACGGTGCCGGACTTGGCCATGGCGATGGCGTCGTCCTCGGTCATGAACTCCAGGTGATCGGCGGACAACGCGTGATAACGCGCCGCCAGGCTCGAGCCGTGCAGCGACGACAACTGCTCGGCGTGCAGCTTCACTGGCAAGCCCAGTTCCTGGGCGGTAATGAACACCCGCTCGACCTGCGCCGGGGAGAACGCCAGGTACTCGCAGAACGCGTCCACCGCGTCGACCAGACCTTCGGCAGCCAGGGCCGGGAGCATGTCGGCGCAGATGTGATCGATATAGTCGTCGGCGCGATCGATGTATTCCGGTGGCAGGGCATGAGCCGCCAGGCAGGTGCTGCGCACGCTGACCGGCAGTTCGGCGCCGAGGCGACGGGCCACACGCAGCATCTTGCGCTCGTTGGCCAGGTCCAGGCCGTATCCAGACTTGATTTCGATGCTGGTGACGCCATCGCGCATCAGGCTTTTCAGGCGCCTGGCGGCACTGGCGAACAACTCGTCTTCGCTGGCCGCGCGGGTGGCGCGCACGGTGCTGGCAATACCACCACCGCTGGCTGCGATTTCCGCGTAGCTGACGCCTTGCAGGCGCTGTTCGAATTCGCCGCTGCGGTTACCGCCAAACACCGTGTGGGTGTGACAGTCGATCAGGCCCGGTGTGACCCAGGCCCCGTTCAAATCATTGACGGCCGGATACTCGCCCACCGGTAACTCACCACGCGGGCCGATCCACTCAATGTGCGCTCCTGACGTCACGATGGCCGCGTCCTCGATGATCGAGTAGACACCTTGTGCCATGGTTGCGACGTGACAGTGTTGCCAGAGAGTTTTCATCCTTGGCCTCCATTAGGTTATCGATGAGAAAAAGTAGGGTCCTGCGTCACCAGGGCTGCCTGGCCCGCCGCCGGTTTCACCCACGTCAGGTAAGCCAGCACCAGCAACACGATCCAGACCACGCCGACAATCAGCGCTGCCTGGGTGTCCGGGAAGTAACCCAGCACGCCGAAAATGAACAGCATGAAGGCGATCGCCGCCGCCGGAGCATAGGGCCAGAGCGGTACCGGGAATTTCAGTTGTGCAACCTGCTCGGCGCTCATGGACCGCCGCATGGCCACTTGGGTAACCAGAATCATCAGCCAGACCCACACCGTGGCAAAGGTCGCGATGGACGCGATCAACAGGAACACGTTTTCCGGGATCAGGTAGTTCAGCAGCACGCCCAAGAGCAGAGCGGCACTCATCACCACGACCGTCATCCATGGCACGCCATTGCGCGACAGGCGAGCGAAGCCTTTCGGTGCATGTCCTTGCTGGGCCAGACCGAACATCATGCGGCCAGCGCCGAAGATGTCACTGTTGATCGCCGAAATCGCCGCCGTGATCACCACGATATTGAGGATGGTGGCCGCCGAGCTGATCCCAAGTTTGTCGAAAATCTGCACGAACGGGCTGCCCTGGCTGCCGATCTGCTGCCATGGAAAGATCGACATCAGCACCAGCATCGTCAGCACGTAAAACAGCAGGATACGCAACGGTACGGCATTGATCGCCCGGGGCAGCACGTGCTGCGGGTCTTTGGCTTCACCTGCCGTTACGCCGATGATTTCAATACCGCCAAACGCGAACATCACCACCGCGAACGAAGCGATCAGACCGCCCATGCCATTGGGCATGAAGCCGCCGTGGCTCCAGAGGTTGCTGATATCGGTCGCCTGGCCGGGGGCCGAGCTGATGCCGAACCACATGATGCCGAAACCACCCAGGATCATCGCGACGATGGCCGCGACCTTGAGCAGCGACAGCCAGAACTCCATTTCACCGAAGACTTTGACGTTGCACAGGTTCAAGCCGCCAACGATGGAAACGACACCCAGCACCCAGATCCAGCGAGAAACTTCCGGGAACCAGAAGCCCATGTAGATACCAAATGCCGTGACGTCGGCCATGCCGACGATGACCATTTCGAATGCGTAGGTCCAACCGAGGATGAAGCCCGCCATCGGCCCCAGGTAGGTACTGGCGTACTGGCCGAAAGAGCCAGCCACCGGGTTGTGCACCGCCATCTCACCGAGGGCGCGCATGACCATGAACACCGCCGCGCCACCGATCAGGTAAGCGAGCAGTACCGCAGGCCCGGCCATTTGAATGGCCGAGGCAGATCCATAAAACAGCCCGGTGCCGATCGCCGACCCCAGCGCCATGAAGCGAATATGTCGGGCAGAAAGCCCGCGTTTCAAACCTTTTTCTGGCTGTTGCATTTCTCGTCCCTAATTATTGTTATTCGACGCTAAATCGAATCGCGAGCAAGCTCGCTCCCACAGGAGTACGCATTCCAATGTGGGAGCGAGCTCGCTCACGAAGGGGCCATTACAGGCTAGGCAGCAACTTCGCCGTCACCAGCTCGTTCAGGCAGCGCGAGGCCAACAATTCAGACGCCGCATTGATGTCCGGCGCGAAGAAGCGGTCCTTCTCATAGAACGGCACTTCGTTACGCAGGATGGCGCGGGCCTTTTCCAGTTTTGGCGAGGTTTTCAGGCCGTCGCGCAGGTCCAGGCCCTGAGCCGCCGCCAGCCATTCAACGGCAAGAATCCCGCGGGTGTTCTCGGCCATTTCCCACAGACGCTTGCCCGCTGCCGGAGCCATGGAGACGTGGTCTTCCTGGTTGGCGGAAGTCGGCAGGCTGTCCACCGAATGTGGATGGGACAACGCCTTGTTCTCGCTGGCCAAGGCCGCTGCGGTCACCTGGGCGATCATGAAGCCGGAGTTCACGCCACCGTTGGCCACCAGGAACGGCGGCAGTTGCGACATGTGCTTGTCCATCATCAGCGAGATACGGCGCTCGCTCAGGGAACCGATTTCAGCGATGGCCAATGCCATGTTGTCAGCGGCCATGGCCACAGGTTCGGCGTGGAAGTTACCGCCGGAAATCACGTCGCCTTCCGCCGCGAACACCAGAGGGTTGTCGGAGACGGCGTTGGCTTCAATAGCAAGCACTTCGGCAGCCTGACGGAATTGGGTCAGACAGGCGCCCATGACTTGCGGCTGGCAGCGCAGGGAGTACGGATCCTGGACCTTTTCGCAGTTTTCGTGGGAGTCGGAGACTTCGCTGCGCTCGCCCAGCAGATCGCGATAAGCGGCTGCGGCGTCGATTTGGCCTTTCTGGCCACGGGCAGCGTGGATGCGTGCGTCGAACGGCGAGCGCGAACCCAGTACCGCTTCAACGGTCAGGCCGCCCAGGGCCAGAGCACCGGCGAACAGGTCTTCGCCTTCGAACAGGCCACGCAGGGCAAAAGCGGTGGACACCTGAGTGCCGTTGAGCAGCGCCAGGCCTTCTTTCGCCGCCAGGGTCAGCGGGGCAAGACCGGCGACTTTCAGCGCTTCGGTGGCTTCCATCCATTCGCCTTTATAGCGAGCCTTGCCTTCGCCCAGCAGCACCAGCGACATGTGGGCCAGAGGCGCCAGGTCACCGGAAGCACCGACCGAGCCTTTCAGTGGAATGTGCGGGTAAACCTCGGCGTTGATCAGGGCGATCAGCGCGTCGATCACAACACGGCGGATGCCAGAGAAACCACGGCTCAGGCTGTTGACCTTGAGCACCATGATCAAACGCACCAGCTCATCGCTGATCGGCTGGCCGACACCGGCGGCGTGGGACAACACCAGCGAGCGCTGCAGGTTTTCCAGGTCTTCGCTGGCGATGCGGGTCGAGGCCAGCAGGCCGAAACCGGTGTTGATACCGTAAGCGGTGCGGTTCTCGGCGAGGATCTGCTCCACGCAGGCAACGCTGGCTTCGATCTGGGCTGCAGCGCTGTGATCGAGGGTGATTTTGACCGGTTGCTGATAGACATCACGCAGTTGGGCAAGGCTCAGTTGGCCGGGAATCAAATTAAGCGC
The DNA here is from genome assembly GCF_000282355.1 of Pseudomonas sp. GM49. Classification (GTDB taxonomy): domain Bacteria; phylum Pseudomonadota; class Gammaproteobacteria; order Pseudomonadales; family Pseudomonadaceae; genus Aquipseudomonas. Next base: position 54,909 of record NZ_AKJL01000286.1, on the reverse strand, counting down.
AGTCATGTTCATTCTCCTTTTGAGAGTTTGTTGTTAACTACCAGACGCTCCGGAAATATCCGTTGTCCGTCGCTTCCCCCTTGTTGAGGGGGCTGGCGCCTTGGCACGCTGGTTGTGTATGGAAATCAGTTCAAGTTCGGTAAAGCTTTTTGCAGCAAAACAGGGTCTTTCAGAACGCTGGCTGCCGCAGCGATATCCGGCGCCAGCCAACGGTCCTGATCGTACGCAGGAACACGTTCACGCAGCAGACGCCACGCCACATCGGTGCCGGCACCGAAGCGTTGCTCCTTGAGGAACTCAAACGCCTGGGCCGCCAACAGGTACTCGATGGCGAGGATCTGCGTGCAGTTTTCCAGCGCGCGATGCAGCTTAAGTGCGGCGTTGGTGCCCAGGCTCAGGTGATCTTCCTGCAGGCCCGAAGTCACGTAGTTATCCAGCACCGCCGGTTGCGCCAGTTGACGGTTCTCTGCACACAGCGAAGCGGCGACGTACTGGACGATCATCATCCCGGAGTTCACCCCCGGGTTGGCCACCAGGAACGCCGGCAGACCGCTGACGTGCGGGTTGATCAAGCGATCCAGACGTCGCTCGGCGATAGAGCCGATTTCTGCCATGGCAATCGCCAGCAGGTCCGCCGCCATTGCCACGGATTGGCCGTGGGGATTGGCCTGGGACACCACGCGGTAATTGTCGGCGGTGCCCAGCACCAGCGGGTTGTCGGTGGCGCCGTTGAGTTCGGTTTCGATCTGTTTGGTCGCGTGTACCAATTGATCGCGCGCGGCGCCGTGCACCTGCGGGATCGAGCGAATGCTCAGGGCGTCTTGCGTGCGAATGCCTTTGCTCTGGGCAATCACTTCGCTGCCGTCGAGCAAGGCCCGCAGGTTGATCCCGACCTGCTGCATGCCTGGGTGCGGCTTGAGCGCAATGATCTCGGCATCGAACGCGTCGATCTGCCCGCGTTGGGCTTCGAAGCTCATGGCACCGATCACGTCGGCCCATTCCAGCAGGTGCGTGGCATCGGCAATCGCCAGACAGCTCAGGCCGGTCATGCACGGCGTACCGTTGACCAGGCACAAACCATCTTTCGCCCCTAGCTTGACCGGTTGCAGGCCTTCTTCGGCCAGCGCTTGCTGCGCGGAAACGACCTGGCCGCGATAGCTGACATTGCCGACACCCAACAGTGCGATGCCGATGTGCGCCATGTGGGTCAGGTAGCCCACGGAACCCTGGGACGGCACTTGTGGGGTGATGCCACGGTTGAGCAGTGCCAGCAGCGCTTCAACGACCTGACGGTGCAGGCCGGATTTGCCGTGGCTGTAGTTGACGACCGCGGCGCACATGATCGAGCGGGTCTGTTCGTCGGTCAGCGGTGCACCGACGCCGCAAGCGTGGCTGAGCAAGGTGTTGCGCGACAACTGGCTGAGTTGTTCGTCCTGCAGCGAGACGTTGCACAGCGCGCCCAGGCCGGTATTGATGCCGTAGGCCCGTTCGCCGCTGGTAACGATGCGCTGGACGATGGCCTGAGCGTTTTCGATGCGCGCCCAGATCGGCGCCGACAGCTCAAGCTGTGCGCCATGACGGGCTACAGCGACCACATCCTGCCAAGTGACCTGCGCTTCGGTGATAACGATTTTTTCAGCCTGGGACATCTTCAACCTCTGCGTACAAACCTGAATTTTGATGCAGCTTCACTGACGCCTTCGCGGGCAAGCCCGCTCCCACAGTGGTTGCTGGCGTAATCAAAACTGGTGTTCGACACCAATCCTTGTGGGAGCGGGCTTGCCCGCGAAGGGGCCGGCCCAGCTACCACAGCTTTCTCAGACCACCGCCGCCCGACGCTGCACAAAGCGGTCGACATATTCATCTGCCGGCGAATGCAGGATCTCTTTCGGCGTGCCGACCTGGATCAGGCGGCCGTCCTTGAGGATCGCGATGCGGTTGCCGATACGCACGGCCTCGTCGAGGTCGTGGGTGATGAAGACGATGGTCTTGTGCAGGGTCTTTTGCAGTTCCAACAACTGGTCCTGCATCTCCGCACGGATCAGCGGGTCGAGGGCACTGAACGCTTCGTCCATCAGGATGATGTCGGTGTCCGCCGCCAGGGCGCGGGCCAGGCCCACACGCTGGCGCATGCCGCCGGAAAGCTGATGCGGGTATTTGTTTTCGTAGCCCTTGAGGCCCACGGTGTTGATCCAGTGCAGCGCACGCTCGGCGCACATGGCTTTGCTTTCGCCACGGATTTTCAGGCCGTAGGCGACGTTGTCCAGCACGCTCTTGTGCGGCAACAGGCCGAAGCTCTGGAACACCATGCTGATCTTGCGTCGGCGAAATTCGCGCAGGGCTTCCATGTCGTATTGCAGGATGTCCACGCCATCCACCAGGATCGCGCCGCTGGTCGGATCGATCAGGCGGTTGAAGTGGCGTACCAGGGTCGACTTGCCGGAACCGGACAGGCCCATGATCACGAAAATCTCACCGCTACCAATGCTCAGCGACAGGTCGTTCACACCAACCACGCAGCCGGTTTCGGCCAGCACCTGATCCTTGGTCTTGCCCTGGCCGACCATGGCCAGCGCATCCTTGGCACGGTTGCCGAAAATCTTGAAGACGTTTTTGACTTCGATCTTGCTCACGGTTGCGTTGTTCATTTGCTCACCTCATGCCGTGCACGACCGTACGCCTGTGTAATGCGGTCGATCACCACAGCCAGAATCACGATCGCCAGACCGGCTTCAAGGCCGCGTCCGACGTTGAGGGTCTGAATCCCCACCAGTACGTCTTCACCCAGGCCACGGGCACCGATCATCGAAGCAATCACTACCATCGACAGGGCCATCATGGTGGTCTGGTTGATGCCCGCCATGATGCTCGGCAGGGCCAGCGGCAGTTGCACGCCGAACAGTTGCTGCCAGCGGTTGGCACCGAAGGCGTTGATCGCTTCCATCACTTCGCCGTCGACCTGGCGAATGCCCAGGTCGGTCAGGCGGATCAGCGGCGGCGCGGCGTAGATCACGGTGGCGAAAATCGCCGGGACCTTGCCCAGGCCAAACAGCATCAGCACCGGGATCAGGTACACGAAACTCGGCATGGTCTGCATGATGTCCAGCAACGGCATCAGCACCGAACGCAGGCGATTGCTGCGCGCCGAGAGGATGCCCAGCGGCACGCCGATCAACACAGAAATGACCGTCGCCACCATCATCAGCGCCAGGGTCTGCATCAGCTTGTCCCAGAGGCCGACCGCACCCACCAGGAACAACAGACCGACGATCACCGCCGTGGTCACGACTTTACGGGTCGCGTGCCAGGCCACGCCTGCCACGATCGCCAGCATCAGCCACCAGGGCGCCGCGCGCAGCAGGCTTTCAAGATTGACGATGGCCCACAACAGGGTGTCGGAGATGTGCCGGAACACGTCGCCGTAGTTGGTGACCAGCGAATCGACCCAACCGTTGACCCAGTCGGCGATGGAAAAGGTAAAGCTTTCGGGAAACATAAGAGACTCTCAATCAAGGGGTTGCGATCAAGCATCCGACTGCCGTTGTCGACAGCCGGAGAAGCTCAACCTACAAGGCCGCGTCGATTTTCTTGGCTGCGTCGTCGCTCACCCACGCGTGCCAGACTTCAGGATGTTCCTTCAAGAAGATCTTCGCCAGTTTTGGCGACTCGATCCGCTCTTTGGTCATGCGTCCCAGGTTCTGGTTCAGCAGGTCGATTGGCACGTTGACCTTTTCCAGCACGGCCACCAGCTCCGGGGCTTCGTCGTGGAAGGTCTTGGACAGGCCGACCTTGATGGTCACAGTCTTGTTCACGCCTGGTTTCTCTTCGAGTTTCACCACGTCGACCTGGCCCATCAGCGGGGTTGGCGACCAGTAGTAGAACAGGATCGGCTCGCCACGCTTGTAGCTCGACAGCACCGCGGCATCCAGCGCCGGGCCGGTGCCTGGGCGGAAGTTGGTGTAGGTGCTTTCCAGACCGTAGCTCTTGAGCATTTCGCTGTTATCGAGCTCACAGGTCCAGCCGGCCGGGCAGTTGTAGAAACGGCCCTTGGATGGCTCTTCGGCGTCCTTGAAGATCGCCGAGTACTTGCCCAGATCGGCAATGTTTTTCAGGTCCGGAGCCTTGGCTTCCAGCTTGCGCTTGGCGTCGCCTTCGATCACGTAGCGCGGCACGTACCAACCTTCGATCGCACCAACCACCGGCGCGCCGACACCGACGACCTTGCCGGCCTTCTCAGCCTTGTTCCAGACTTCGCTGCGGCCGACCCACTCTTCGGCAAACACTTGAATATCGTTGCTGCTCAGGGCGTTTTCCATGGTGATGGAGTTGCCCGGCAGGCTGTCGGTCTTGCAGTCGTAGCCTTTCTCCAACACGACTTGCATCACGTCGGTCAGCAACATGGCGCTTTCCCAGTTCAGGCCGGCAAATTTCACCGGCTTGCCCGACTCGCACCAACCCGCCGCCTGAGTGGCGCCAGCGCTGGCCAGCAGGCCCATGGAAAGCAATGTGGTCAGCAGGGTCTTGTTCGATTTCATTGTTGTGACGCTCCTAATCATTAATTGGCTTACGGCAGTCAAGAGGCATCCAGCCCTGGCAACGTCCAATCAGGCCTGCGCCGCAGCGCGACCGGCCCCGCTTTTTTTAGGTTGTACAACGCTGTCCTGCTCGACCGGCAGAATCAGTTGATCGGGCACTGCGCCGTGCCATTTTTTCGCGCACACGTAATACAGGGCTGCGGGAAGCACCAGACCGATGATCCAGGAAATATCCACATCACCCAAAGCTGCCACCAACGGACCGGTGTAGAACTTGGTGGAGATGAACGGCAGCTGCACCAGCACACCGAAGACATAGACGCTGATACCGAGGGGGTTCCAACGGCCGTAGCGACCGTTCGGATCGGCCAGTGCCGGCACGTCATAGCGCTCGCGAGTGATGCAGTAGTAGTCCACCAGGTTGATCGCGCTCCATGGCGTAAAGAACGCCAGCAAGAACAGGATGAAGGACTTGAACGCACCGAGGAACGAGTGCTGACCGAGCAATGCCATCAGGGTCGCAGCACCGACGATGACCAGCACGAAGACCAGACGCTGCAAGCGCGTGACTTTCAGGTCACCACGGAAACCGCTGATGATGGTCGCGATGCACATGAAGCTGCCGTAGGAGTTCAGCGTGGAAATGGTGACCTTGCCGAACGCGATGCTGAAGTACAGCAGTGCAGCGGTGGCACCGGTCCCGCCCAGACCCACGATGTACGCCACTTCGTGGCCGGCGAATTGCCCGTTGGCCGAAGCGGCAGCGAACACGCCGAGGACCATCGCCACCTGTGCACCAATGACCGAACCTGCGCCTGCGGCAAAAAAAGTTTTCACCGAGGAAATCTTGCTCGGCAGGTAGCGAGAATAGTCAGCCACATAGGGGCCGAAGGCAATCTGCCAGGACGCCGCGAGCGACACCGCGAGCAAGAAACTGCTCCAGCTGAAGTGGCGGATTTGCAATAGAGCGCCAACGTCGACCTGGCTCATCAGACGGCTGAACAGATAAACAAAGGCAATCACGCCAATGACGCTGGCAACACGGCCGATCCAATGGATCACCCGATAACCGAGCACCGTGACCAGCACGATGACACTGGCGAAAAGGAGGATACCGACGGTGTCGCTGACGCCAAACAACTGGCCCAGCGCCTGGCCGGAAAGTACGGTTCCCGTTGCGGTGAACCCGAGGTACATCAAACACACCAGCACGATCGGGATGGCCGCGCCATACACGCCGAACTGGACCCGACTGGAAATCATCTGCGGCAGGCCAAGCTTGGGCCCTTGCGCGGCATGCAGCGCCATCACGCCACCACCGAGCAATTGCCCGATCAGCAGGCCAATCAACGACCAGAACACATCACCGCCCAGCACCACGGCCAGGGCCCCGGTGACAATCGCGGTGATTTGCAGGTTGGCACCCATCCACAGGGTGAACTGGCTAAACAGACGACCGTGTCTTTCCGCTTCCGGGATGTAGTCGATCGAGCGCTTCTCGATCAACGGTTTGTTGCCTGCACGTTCGTCAGTGACAGCCATGGTTCAACCTCTATGGATTGTTCTGATTATTCGTTGAGTTGATGTGTGGCTGCTCTTCTGTGGGAGCGAACTTGCTCGCGATAGCGGTTTGTCAGTCAACAAAGATGTTGAATGTGCCGGTCTCATCGCGAGCAAGCTCGCTCCCACATAAAGCAGTACAGCGTTATTTGCCGGTAATCATCGGCAGGTTCAGCCCTTGTTCCTTGGCGCAGTCGATCGCGATCTGGTAACCGGCATCGGCGTGACGCATAACGCCGGTGGCCGGGTCGTTGTGCAGCACGCGAGCGATACGCTCGGCCGCTTCGTCAGTACCGTCGCAGACGATCACCATGCCCGAGTGCTGGGAGAAGCCCATGCCGACGCCGCCGCCGTGGTGCAGGGAAACCCAGGTCGCACCGCTCGCGGTGTTGAGCAGGGCATTGAGCAGTGGCCAGTCGGACACGGCGTCGGAACCGTCCTGCATCGATTCGGTTTCGCGGTTCGGGCTCGATACCGAACCGGAGTCCAGGTGGTCGCGACCGATCACGATTGGCGCGGACAACTCGCCGCTGCGGACCATTTCGTTGAACGCCAGACCCAGCTTGGCGCGCAGGCCCAGGCCAACCCAGCAGATACGTGCCGGCAGACCCTGGAAGCTGATGCGCTCGCGCGCCATGTCCAGCCAGTTGTGCAGGTGGGCGTCGTCCGGGATCAGCTCTTTGACCTTGGCGTCGGTCTTGTAGATGTCTTCAGCGTTGCCCGACAGTGCAGCCCAACGGAACGGGCCGATGCCACGGCAGAACAGTGGACGGATGTAAGCCGGTACGAAACCTGGGAAGTCGAATGCGTTTTCCACGCCTTCTTCCTGGGCCATCTGACGGATGTTGTTGCCGTAGTCGAAGGTCGGAATGCCCATCTTCTGGAAGTCGAGCATTGCTTTGACGTGCACGGCCATCGATTGCTTGGCGGCCTTGATCACAGCGGCCGGTTCGGTCTTGGCGCGAGCGCGGTACTCGTCCCAGGTCCAGCCGGCAGGCAGGTAGCCATTGAGCGGGTCGTGGGCGCTGGTCTGGTCGGTGACCATGTCCGGGCGCACGCCGCGCTTGACCAGTTCTGGAAGGATTTCAGCCGCGTTGCCGAGCAGCGCGATGGAAATCGCCTTACCTTCTTTGGTGTATTTGGCGATACGGACCAGAGCGTCGTCGAGGTCGGTGGCTTGCTCATCGACATAGCGGCTTTTCAGACGGAAATCGATGCTGACCTGCTGGCATTCGATGTTCAGCGAGCAAGCGCCGGCCAGGGTTGCAGCCAGAGGCTGGGCACCGCCCATGCCGCCCAGGCCAGCGGTCAGTACCCACTTGCCTTTCAGGTCATCGTTGTAGTGTTGGCGACCGGCTTCGACGAAGGTTTCGTAGGTACCCTGGACGATGCCCTGGCTGCCGATGTAGATCCAGCTGCCGGCGGTCATCTGGCCGTACATGGCCAGGCCTTTGGCGTCCAGTTCGTTGAAGTGTTCCCAGCTCGCCCAGTGTGGAACCAGGTTGGAGTTGGCGATCAGTACGCGCGGGGCGTTGCTGTGGGTCTTGAACACGCCGACCGGCTTGCCGGATTGCACCAGCAGGGTCTCGTCGTCGTTCAGGTTGGTCAGGCTTTCGACGATTTTGTCGTAGCATTCCCAGTTACGGGCAGCGCGACCGATACCACCGTAAACCACCAGTTCCTTAGGGTTCTCGGCGACTTCCGGGTCGAGGTTGTTCATCAACATGCGCAGCGGTGCTTCAGTCAGCCAGCTCTTGGCGGTCAGCTTGTTACCGCGGGCAGCGCGGATTTCGACGTCGCGAAACTTGGTACGTTTATTCTCGGTCACGAAAAGAACTCCTCAGCAATCAATCCAAACCAACCCAGGCAGTGGGCGAGCAAGCCAATGGGCATCAGTGCACACCGGCGAATCAGTGGACGATGGTTGAGTCCTCGCGACTCATACGCATACGTCTTTACTTGTACATACAAGCATATGCAATCAAGCGGCCAACTTACTGAATGAGCATTCAAGAAAAGTTCTGAAACGGCTGGAGAGCGCCTGGAACAAGGGTTCTGGCGAAAATGAAATTTTTCCGGGGGATTTTTTGTAGCGATGGGACTTTGTTACTTGAGCGCGGTTTTGCGCCACACTGGGGCGTTCGGTAACACCTGATGCCCAATTGAGAGCATTCCAGAAACACCCTACAACATCATGAGAAACATCCGACTCCACCTCCATCAATCCTCGCCGACTTCACGAGCAAGCCCCCTGACGTCACTTCTGCGAGGAACCCGTAATGAAACAGTGGAAAGTCCAAACCCACCTGCTCCTGCTTGCCGGCATTCTCCTGAGCAGCATGATCGGCATCGGCGCACTCGGCCTGTACTGCATGCGCACTACGGTGCAGGGACTGGAGACGGTTTACCTGGACCGGGTCATCCCGCAACAGGACCTGAATAAAATCTCCGAGCTGTATTCAGTCCGGATCGTCGACGCTATCCACAAGGCCCGCGACGGCATCCACAGTGGCGTCGAGGCGGCGCAACAGATACGGCGAGCCCTGCTAGAAGTCGACCCGCTCTGGCGCGCCTATCTGTCGACCCACCTGATCGATGAAGAGATGCAACTGATCAGTGAAATCGAACCGCTGATGCAGGCCACCGACGCACCGCTCCAGCGTTTGCAGGCGGACTTGAACCAAAGCGAAGTTTCCAGTCAGAGCCTGGAGCATTTCGCCGTCCACCAGCTGTACCCCTTGATCGACCCGCTGACCTCACTGTTTTCGCAACTGACCGATGTCCAGCTTAAAGAAGCACGCCGACATTTCGAGCATAGCCAGGCACTCTATGTGGTCAATATGAGGCTGATGGCCGTGGTCCTGGCTCTCGCACTGTTGTTTGGCAGTCTTTATGCCCTGCTGTTCGGCGCCAGACTGGCGCGATACCTGGGCGCCGAGCCTCACGAGCTGGCCAGTATCAGCACACGGATTGCCCAGGGCCGGCTCGGCGAGCCGGTGATCGGTAACGCGACGCCAACGGGCGTCATGCAATCGGTCGAGGCCATGCGACGCAGCCTGGCCAGCATGATCGGCAAGGTGCGCGAGGCATCGCAGCATATCGAGTCCTCGACCCTGAACCTGAGCATCTCGTCTGAACAAGGCCTGAAACAGGCTGCCGAGCAAAATGGCGCAGCCTCTTCAATTGCCGCCGCTGCGCAACAGATGTCAGCCAACATTACGCACATCGCCGAGAACGCCGCGCAGGCGCACGACACCACACAAAAGGCCGAACAGATCACCGCTTGCGGCATTGCCACCATGGAGCGCTCTATCATCGAGATGCAGCAGATCGCCCAACTGGTGACCCAGACGTCGGGTGAAATCGACCAATTGACCCTGCACTCCAACGCCATCGGGAAAATTGTCGGCATGATCCACAGCATTGCCGAACAGACCAATCTGCTCGCACTCAATGCCACCATCGAGGCAGCGCGGGCCGGCGAACAAGGGCGCGGGTTTGCCGTGGTGGCTGACGAAGTGCGGGAGCTGGCAACCCGCACGACCCGCTCTACCGCCGAGATTGTGGTGCTGGTGAGTACAATTCAAAGCGGCATGAGAAAGGCCAACAGCAGCATGAACACTGGCCGCGAGCGCGTACTTCAGGGCCAGCATCTGATCGACAGCGCCGGCACGTCGATGAATGACGTCAAGGTCGCGCTCAACGCGTCACTCAATGCAGTCAGCCAGATCTCCAATGCCTTGCAGGAACAGCGTGAAGCCAGCGAAGACGTGGCACGCAATGTGGAAAACGTGGCGCAGCGGGTCGAGGAAAATGTCGCGATGCAACAGGAGGTGGTGAAAACCATCCAGGCACTAAAACAGATGTCGAGTGAGCTGGAGGCGACCGTTCGAGGTTTTACCCTCGAACGGGAATGACCGGGATCAGTCGCGCGACGTCAGTTCGATCACGCAGCACAGCCCCTTGATGGCGACGTCCAGTAATCCGGCATCAGCCTCCAATTGCAGGCAATCATGAAGGCCCAATTGCTGGGCGTTGTTATCGACCGACACCTCAACCTGCTCACTCATGCTGAACACCAGCACCGTGCCCGCCGAGCTGAAGAACCGCTGCTCACCACTCAACCACTGCAACCGTGCACCGTAACGCTGTGGCGCATAAATCAGGTTGAAATCGCGAATCGGACCGCCGAGCAATGTGCAGGAAACCTTGCTCTCACCGCTGAAGGCAAACGGGTCCAGCGGTAACAGTGACCGAGTGTCCTGACCATCCACCGTCAGGGTCATGCCGTCGCCCTGCAAAACGGTGATCACTCGCTCGTAACCGGCGAAGGTGGAAAAACCACCCGATTCGCCAATGTCGGCAATCGACAGGCGCCAGCCGAAACCATCCAGGCCGGTGCCGGCATCGCGGGTGATTTCTTCGGTGCTGCCGCCGCCGTTTTTCCACGGCATGCGCGGGTAGTCTTTGGCGCGTAAAACCTTTAACTGATTCATTTATGGCTCTCTATTTATGGAACCGACCTTCCAGACGATGACGGGAACCGGGGTGGATCAAGCGAGCAGCTGTCACTGGCTGACGACCGGACCAGGTGCGGCGACGGATCAGCAGGCACGGCTCGCCTTTTTCAATCTGCAGCAATTTGCATTCGGACGGCTCGGCCAGGATCGCCTCGACCACGTGCTCGCCTTCGGTCAGCGGCGCGACCTGGTTCAGATAGGCGTAGGGCGTTTGCAGGGTGAAGTCCTGCTTGAGGTAATCCGGTGCCACCAGCGCGTTGACGAAACGGTCTTCGATTTGCACCGGGATATCGTTTTCGAAATGCACGATCAGCGAGTGGAACACCTTCTGCCCTTCGCGCATGTCCAGGGCCAGGGCGCGCTCGGAGCCGGCGGCCTCTTCCTCAAGGGTGATGACCTTGCAGGTGTGGCGATGACCGCGAGAGGCGATTTCATCGGCGATGTTGTGCACTTCGAACAACGCAGACTGGCTTTTCGGCTCGGCGACGAACGTGCCGACGCCTTGCATGCGCACCAGCAGACCGTCGGCAGTCATCTCGCGCAGGGCACGGTTGATGGTCATGCGGCTGAAGCCCAACTGGTTGACCAGTTCGCTTTCCGACGGAACGCGATAGTGCGGCGGCCAGTTTCCACTGTCGATTTGCTGGGTGATCATTTGTTTGACGCGGGCGTACAAGGGCGCCGGACTGTCGCCCATGTTCGCGGCCAACGGAGAGACTGGAGGCGGAGTCGGCACGGTTAATCCTTGGTCGTTTAGTGAATATCGCTAGCTTGCCGGAGTTTACCGGGCAGGCAAACGTCTGTATATGTATATACAAATAACACACGATGAGGTGCTGAACCATGTCCGCCTTCTTTGCCGAACGCGCGCTGCTGCCTAGTGGATGGGCCAACAATGTACGTCTTGAGGTCAGCGCCGACGGCGTATTGACCCATGTCCAGGCCAATTCCCATGCAGATGGCGCCGAGCGGTTGAGCGGTCCGCTGCTGCCGGGCATGCCGAATCTGCACTCCCACGCTTTCCAGAGGGCCATGGCCGGGCTGGCGGAAGTGGCGGGTAACCCGAACGACAGTTTCTGGACCTGGCGCGACCTGATGTATCGCCTCGTCGGAAAAATCAGCCCGGAACAACTCGGCGTCATCGCCCGTCAGCTATACATCGAAATGCTCAAGGCCGGTTACACCTCGGTCGCGGAATTTCACTACGTGCATCACGACATCAATGGTCAGCCTTACGCAGATCCGGCCGAACTGGCCCTGCGCATCAGCCAGGCCGCCAGTTCAGCGGGTATTGGTTTGACACTGCTGCCGGTGCTCTACAGCCACTCCGGTTTCGGTGGCCAAGCGCCGAACGACGGTCAGCGCCGCTTCATCAACAGCACCGAAAACTACCTCAAGCTGCAGTCGCGCCTGCAACCGCTCCTGGCGCAACAACCGGCGCAAGCCCTGGGCCTGTGTTTCCACTCGTTGCGTGCGGTCACGCCGCAGCAGATCAGTGAAGTGCTGGCAGCCAGCGACAAGCAGTGCCCGGTGCACATCCACATCGCCGAGCAGCAGAAAGAAGTCGACGACTGCCTGACCTGGAGCGGTCGTCGCCCGCTGCAATGGCTGTACGAAAACATCGATGTCGACCAACGCTGGTGCCTGGTCCACGCGACTCATGCCAACCCGGAGGAAGTCACGTCGATGGCCAAGAGTCGCGCCATCGCCGGTCTGTGCCTGACCACCGAAGCCAACCTGGGCGACGGGATTTTCCCGGCGGTGGATTTTCTCGCCCAGGGTGGCCGCATGGGCATCGGTTCCGATAGCCATGTGTCGTTGAGCGTGGTGGAAGAATTGCGTTGGCTGGAATACGGCCAGCGTCTGCGCGACCAGCGGCGTAATCGTTTGTATGGCGCGGATCAGCCAATGGTCGGCCGCACCTTGTTTGATGCCGCGCTGGATGGCGGTGCTCAGGCGCTGGGCCAGCCGATTGGTGCACTGGAAGTCGGCAAGCGCGCCGACTGGCTGGTGCTCGACGGCAACGATCCGTATCTGGCAACGGCCAGTGGCGACGGAATTCTCAATCGCTGGTTGTTTGCCGGTGGCGATCGCCAGGTGCGGGATGTGTTGGTCAATGGCCAGTGGGTGGTGCGTGACGGTCGGCATGCTGGCGAAGAAGAAAGCAATCGGGCCTTTACCCAGGTACTGCGTGACCTTCTAGGCTGACACCAAAACAATACTGTAGGAGCGAGCTTGCTCGCGATGGAGTGTCAGTCGACACCAATGCGCCTGATACACCATCGCGAGCAAGCTCGCTCCTACAAGGATTTGTGAAGTTAGTCCGAGGTCTCGGCCATCTGCTGCTCCGACGCTCGCCAGATCAGCCGCGTAGTGTCGTAACCCTGCTGACGCGCCTTGCTCAGCAGCTCCTCACGCACCACACCGTTCACGGTTGGCGTGCGCGACAACAGCCACAAATATTTCCGGCTCGGGTCACCGACAATGGCGGTCTTGTAGTCATCGCTGACGTACAGCACCCAGTATTCGCCCTTCGCCGTACCCGGGATCAGCCTGGAGAACCAGGTATCGAACTCGAGCCACAGTTTGTCGGCCTTGCCGGGCACCTGTGGATAAGCCGTACCCTTGACCTCTTCCCATTGCCACTGCGCCGTCAGGCAGCGGTTCAGCACCGCCACGTTACCGTCAGGCTTGAGCGTGTAATGAGCTTCGGATTGCGCGCAGTCACGCTGGAAGTACATCGGCATACGAGCCAGCTCGTACCAGGTGCCCTGGTAGCGCTTGAGGTTGACGCTTTTGACAGTCTTGGGGGCCAATGGGTCCTGGCCAGGCGTGGCACAGCCGGCCAATACCAGGCCGGCAAAAAGGATGATCAATAACCGCTTCATTATTTTTCTCCCGAGGGCAGTTGCCCCGGTTTACTTCAGGCCTTGGCCGGAAAACATCAGCACTTTGTCACCGGCGAACTGCACGCTGATAAAGCTGTTCTTGTCGCCCCAGGTGCAACTGGACATGCCGAGCGCGCCTGAACAATCGGCAGGTTTGCCCAACAGGGTCTCCACGTCGACCTTGGCCATACCGGCCGAGAGCTTCGAGTAGTTTTCCTGATTGACCTTGCTGCAGGCAGCGAGCAATACGCAGAACGAAAGCAGGGCGATGGAACGCAGCGACATGGTGAAACTCCGGGGGGCGTAGGGGATTGGCATGGCTGCCAAGCTGAAGCTTAGAAGAGAAAACCCCTGTCAGGTTCCCTGCCAGGCAGGCTATTTATCGGGCCACTCGTCTACCTTTTGCCGAAAATCTGCCATTTACCTTGTTCATCGAGCATTTCGTCGTTTTTCAGAAAATCAGCCTAATCTTTGGCGCCGTTCAGTCGACATAAATGCAACGCAAAGCTACGTCGGTGGCATTTGCTTCCCCCTTTTGTAGACCTGACCCTCTGCGGTAGCTCATCCATGACCAGAAACATGAAGTTCAGCCACAAGATATTGCTGGCTGCCGCCCTCGTGGTGGCTGTCGCATTTGCTTGTTTCATCCTGTTCAACGACTATCGCCAGCGCGAAACCTTGCGCAACAGTACCGAAGCCTCGATGCAGGAACTCGGCAGCCTGACCACCAGCAACATCCAGACCTGGCTGGAAAGCCGCATGCAATTGCTGCAATCGATGGCCCAACAGGTCAGCGCCGATGGCAATGCTCCCGCCAGCCTGAAACGGATCATCGACCTGCCCGCCTACACCGGCAACTTCCAGCTGAGTTACTTCGGTGGTGCCGACGGTGTGATGTTCTCGGTCCCGGCGGGCAACCGTGCGGCAGACTACGACCCACGTGCCCGTGGCTGGTACAAGGCGGCCAATAACGCGCAAAAGACCATCGTCACCGAACCGTATATCGCCGCCTCTTCCGGCAAACTGGTGATCACCGTGGCTACCCCGGTGCAGCACCAGGGCCAGATGATTGGCGTGGCCGGGGCCGACATCGACTTGTCCAGCGTCAGCGCGATCATCAACTCGCTGAACTTCGGCGGTCACGGTCATGCGTTCATCGTCGGTGCCGACGGCAAGATCCTGATTCACCCGGACAGCAAGCTGGTGCTCAAGAGTCTGGCCGAGGCCTATCCGGGCGACACGCCGAAAGTCAGCCCAGGCATGAAGGAAGTCGAGATCGACGGCAAGCGTCAGTTCATCTCCTTCACCCACGTCAACGGCGTGCCATCGGCGGACTGGTACGTGGCGCTGGTGCTTGACCAGGAAACGGCGTTCTCGATGCTCAGCGAATTCCGCACCTCGGCGATCATCGCCATGGTGATTGCCGTGGTGATCATCATCGCCCTGCTGGGCATGCTGATCAGCCTGCTGATGCAGCCGCTGCTGACCATGGGTCGCGCCATGCACGACATCGCCGAAGGCGAAGGTGACCTGACCAAACGCCTGACCATCCACGGCCACGACGAATTTGGCGCATTGGGGCTGTCGTTCAACCGCTTCGTCGAGCGCATTCATACCTCGATCATCGAAGTATCCTCGGCCACCGGCCAGGTCAACGAGGTGGCGTTGCGTGTAGTCGCCGCGTCAAACTCGTCGATGTTCAACTCCGACCAGCAAGCCTCGCGCACCAGCAGCGTGGCTGCGGCGATCAACCAGCTCGGTGCCGCCGCCCAGGAAATCGCGCAAAACGCCGCCCTCGCCTCACAACACTCCAGCGATGCCCGCAGCCTGGCCGAAGACGGCCAACAGGTGGTGGATAAAACCATCGCGGCGATGCAGCAGCTGTCGGCCAAGATCAGCGATTCGTGCGGCAACATCGAAACCCTCAACAGCAATACGGTCAACATCGGGCAGATCCTGGAAGTGATCACCAGCATCTCCCAGCAAACCAACCTGCTGGCCCTGAACGCAGCCATTGAAGCGGCCCGCGCTGGCGAGGCCGGCCGTGGTTTTGCCGTGGTGGCCGATGAGGTGCGCAACCTTGCTCACCGCACCCAGGACTCGGCGCAGCAAGTGCAGACAATGATCGAAGAGTTGCAAGTCGGCGCCCGGGCAGCGGTGGGCATCATGACCGACAGCCAGCGCCAGAGCGAAAGCAGCGTCGGCATCGCCAATCAGGCAGGCGAACGCCTGGGCAGCGTGACCCAGCGCATCGGCGAGATCGATGGCATGAACCAGTCGGTCGCCACCGCAACTGAAGAACAGACGGCTGTGGTGGAGTCGATCAACGTCGACATCACCGAGATCAACACGCTGAACCAGGAAGGTGTGGAGAACCTGCAGGCGACCTTGCGTGCGTGTGCCGATCTTGAGCAGCAGGCGGCGCGGTTGAAGCAGTTGGTGGGTAGCTTCAGGATCTGAGGCGCGCTCACCGGCCCCTTCGCGGGCAAGCCCGCTCCCACAGGGATCTAGGGCGGGCACAAATTTTGTGTCCGACCAAATCAACTGTGGGAGCGGGCTTGCCCGCGAAGGCGGCATCAGCCGCGATGAAATTTAGAACCGTGAACCCGGTTTCGACAGAAACGCCAACTCCTCAGCCGTAGACTCCCTTCCCAACACCGCATTGCGATGCGGAAACCGCCCAAACTGCGCAATCACTTTCTGATGCCGCTCGGCATAGTCCAGGTAATCGCTGAACAGTGCCCGATCGCTCTCCGGCTGCTGCGCCACCAATTCGAGGTAGCGCGAGACGCCTTCATTCTGCACCGCAAGGTTTTCGCTGTGCTCGAACACCAAGTAGATGAACACCCGCTGAATCGGCTGCAACTGCCGGTCGAAATCCGCGGCAATGCCTTGGGCCACCAGCTTTTGCGCCCGGAGATCGCCTGCAAAGGCTTTGGGAGTATCGCGAAAGATCATTCGCGGGATTTGATCGAGCAACAGCACCAGGGCCAGCCAACCTTCGGGACGTTGCATCCACTCGGTCAATCCGCCGGCCAGTGCCTGCTCGGCCCAGTCCCCGAAACGCTCGCGCGCTTCGAGGTCCTGGCTGTCGCGCTTGCCGAACCATAACTTGCCCTTCTGCGCCGCCACTTCGCTCGCTGACTCGGAACTCCCGAACCACCAATCAAGCAACGGCTTCCAGGGCGCGGTCATGGTTTATTCCTTGTGGTAAGCCGTTACACGTGCAACTTCTTCTTTCGAACCCAGGAACACAGCCACACGCTGGTGCAGGCCGTTCGGCTGGATGTCGAGGATGCGCTGGTGGCCGTCGGTGGACGCACCGCCCGCTTGTTCCACGAGGAACGACATCGGGTTGGCTTCGTACATCAGGCGCAGTTTGCCTGGCTTGGAAGGCTCGCGGCTGTCGCGTGGGTACATGAACAGACCGCCACGGGTCAGGATGCGGTGCACGTCGGCCACCATCGCGGCGACCCAGCGCATGTTGTAGTTCTTTTTCAGCGGGCCTTCTTCGCCTGCCAGCAATTCGCCGACGTAGCGTTGTACCGGAGCTTCCCAGTGACGCTGGTTGGACGCGTTGATGGCGAATTCCTGGGTGCTTTCAGGAATGGTGATGTTTTCGTGAGTCAGGACGAAGCTGCCCATTTCACGGTCCAGGGTGAAGCCTTTCACGCCGTCGCCCAGGGTCAGGATCAGCATGGTCTGTGGACCGTAGATGGCGTAACCGGCGGCCACTTGCTGGGTGCCTGGCTGCAGGAAGGCCTTTTCGTTCAAGGGCTCGTTCTGGCTCAGGTACTCGTTCGGGCAACGCAGTACCGAGAAGATAGTGCCTACCGGCGCGTTGATATCGATGTTCGACGAACCGTCCAGCGGGTCGAATACCAGCAGGTACGCGCCTTTCGGGTATTTGCCCGGGATCTGGTAGGCGTTGTCCATTTCTTCGGACGCCATGCCGGCCAGGTGACCGCCCCATTCGTTGGCTTCGAGCAGGATTTCGTTGGAGATCACGTCGAGCTTCTTCTGCACTTCGCCCTGGACGTTTTCAGTGCCCATGCTGCCCAGAACGCCTCCCAGGGCGCCTTTGGACACGGCGTGGCTGATCTCCTTGCAGGCACGCGCCACCACTTCGATCAGGAAGCGCAGATCGGCAGGAGTGTTGTTGCTGCGGGTCTGCTCAATCAAATAGCGACTCAAGGTAACGCGGGACATGGAAGGCTCCGGTGGAATGGGGGGGCTAAAAACCCGCGCAGTTTAACGCGAGTCGGGGCGCATTTCCTCCTATCAGACGTGATCGGTCAAAGAGAGTTCATGTGCGGGGATGAGCGTAGTTGGAAATGGGCTGGATGTGAGCTGGAAAGTAGCGGTCATATAAGCATTTTTATTGACTGATATACCGCTATCGCGAGCAAGCTCGCTCCCACAGGGACAGCGCAATACCTGTGGGAGCGAGCTTGCTCGCGATTGGGTGCGCAGCACCCACAATCAAGGTTTGGCAGTAGACTTGCGCAGCAAACTGAACGCCATCGCCACCAGGAACACCACGCAGAGCAACAACACCGCCCACAACCCGAATTTCTTCCAGTGAGTGTCGATCGGCGCAGACGCGGTGACCGTCGACGGCTTCCTAGCCTCCACCCCGACATCCACCATGGCCCTGCCCAGGGTCGCCAGCTTCTCCGGGCTATAATCCGGAATTAGCGTCGACAGCGGCAGGTTCGCCGCCTTCGCCGTCGTATTTCCCACGACCAGGGTGTAAGGCCCTGGCCCACGCGCCAGGAACACCAGTTGCGTGGCGCGCACGGCAAACTTCAGCGTCGGCACATCAACACCCAGGCCACCGCCGCGTTCGTCCACGGTCAGTTTCAATTGCTGCACGATTTGCCCTGACAACGGCAATTCGTTTTGCACCACGTCCTGACCGTTCTGGGTCAGGCGATAGAGCAAACCGCTGACCACTGGCTGCCACGGCAGGCTGCTGTCGCGACGACCGGTCAGGCTGACCGGCGCCAGGCTGTTGGGCTGGCTCAACTCGACCTGCACTCGCTCGACATTCAACCCCATCGGCAACTGCCAGGTGTATTCACCCGCCTTCACGCTACTGCCGGCCAACGCCTGGGACCAGACCAACGGCAGCGGCAGGCTGCGGGTGCTGGCGCTTTGCAGTTGCGCCGAAGTCAGTGTCGGTGCCGAATGCGGTGTGATCCACAGCAACCGCAAGTAACGCGCCGACTGGCCCGGCAAGCTGATTGCACGCTGTTCGACCCGCTCGTCGGAAAAGATCAGGCGCGCCACCTGCCCTTCGCCCCAGGACCGCCAATGCTGCAAATCGTCGCTGGCTTCGAGGGTGAAACGCTGGAAGCCATCGCGTTCGCTGGTCCAGTCGAGAATCAATTGCTGCAACGGCGCCTTGATCGCGGACGCGTCGAGCAACCAGCCGCGCAACTCCTCCTCACCCGCCTCCAGCGGACTGGAGGGCTGCACCTCGACCAACGTGCCGTTGGCGCTCGATTGCACCCGCACGCTCGGCGCGGTTTCAGTGGCGTCCACCGAGTTGTACAACGGAAACCATTTCACCTCGGTCAAGGTGCGCGTTTCACTGCTCTGCGCCGACTGCCGAGCCAGGGCATAAGCCTGAACATCGCCCACGGCGTTGAACACACGCACATCGCTCAAATCGGCCTGCCGTGCATTCAGTTGTACGTTCAGGGGCAGTTCAAGGCGATACCAAGGGCCTTCGCCCGTTACCGACAAGGGCACTTGGGTGGTGAAATCCGCCGGTTTTTCCTGGGCAGCCGCCGACAACACCACTCCCATGGCAACAGCGCCCAGCCAACCCAGGTTCAGCTTCTGACTCAAGACGACACTCCTTCTGATTCCGGGACCGGTTTCTCGATATCCGGCACAGCTTCGTCACGCTTGGGCGGCAGCGGGGCGAAATAGCCCACCACCAGCAGCAACACGCCGACACCGATAAACGACACGATCCGCGCCAGCCCGCCGCGATTACTCAATTCGACAAAGAACAGCTTGGCCACGACCACACCGATCAAGGCGGCGCCGATCAACCAGACTTCGCGGCGGCGACGCAAATGACCACCGATCATCAGGCTCAGGGCCATCAGGGTCCAGACGATGGACAGGCCGGCTTGTACCCGCATCGACTCCAGCAACAGATCCAGCTCGAACGGCACCCCGCTCCAATGGTGCGCCGTACGCATTACCAATGCCGTAAAGAACACGAACAGCGAGGCACCAGCGACCCCTTGCGTGGCGATGGCAGCGTAATCCTTGCGGACCGCCAGCTGTGTCAGCGCGCTGCGGGACCAGACATAGACGCCGAACAACGCAAACAACAGGCCCAGCTCCAGCGGGTTGATCAATGGCACGTAAGGCAGCGGCTCGGCGTTGCCGTCACTGGCGACATTCGCCAGCCAGAACCAACCGAGCATCAACAACGCCAGCGGCGCGGCGGTGTATACACGGTATTCGCGCGGATACGCCGACAACGGCCAAGGCCACGCGCGAGGTGCCGCCATCAGCACCAGGTACAGACTTGGCAGAATCGCCCAACCCAACCAGCGCCAGGCGTTGTATTGCTCGGACAACACCAGCAAGCCGTAACGCAACTCCAGAGCCAGCACACCCATCAACAGCCAGCAGCCGAGCACATGGGCGACACCCGGCACGCGCGCCGGCAGCATTGGCGCCAGGCGTCGCAGGGAGATGAAATGCACCACGAACACGGCGGCCCACGCCAGCCAGCCGAAGTTGGCGGCCGGGTGATATCGCGGGTGCCAGGCCGCCAGCAGTACCAGCGCCGCAGCGGGAATCAACGCCGTGCAGAGCACTCCCAGTGACGGCCAACTCAGGCGCAGCGCCAACACCGTCCACAGCGCAACACTCACGGCAGTGATGCTCAACAACAAAGTCGCCTGCATCGGCAGCGGCGCAAAATGCAGCACTTCGATGACCCAGGCCAACGCCCACCAGCCTGCGCCCCACACCAGCAAAGCCTGGGACAACCGCAACAGACTCAGCCCTTCGAACGCTCCGAGCGAATGCCCCATCTGCAAACGCCAAGCCCCGACCATCGCGGCCAGCCCCAACATCAGCGGCGCCCAGAACCCGCCATGGGCCATGGGTTGCAGGCCGTCACTGAACTGCGGTCCTGTCACCAGGAACAGCGCGCCACCCAACCATTGCACAGCAAGCGCGGTGAACACGAACGTGCGCGATGGCAGGCGCAAGCCAACAAACAACGTCAGCGCCCCGGCCAAGGCCCAACTGATCACCGTGCCGTGGCTGAAGAAAAACAGCGGTGCCAGCAAATAGAGAAACGCCAGCCCGAGACAAGCCAACACCGGCAGGCCTTTCAGCTCCCAGGGTCTGATCTGTTCCGGCAAGGCTTTGCGCAACTGGTAGAAACTGAACAGCAACGCGACGCCCAGTAACAGCGCGCCTAACGGCACGCCACCGAGCAGGCTGCTCTCGCTGTTGTGCAACTCGCCGAGAAACGCCAGCGCCGACCCCACTTGCAGGAGCAAGGCAAACGCCCGGGCCAGAGGCCTTTGCTGGCGCAGACCGAGCCAGAAGATCCCCGCGCCCTCCACCGCCCACGCCGCCGTCGTCCAGCGTGCATCGAGCCCCAGCGGAATCGCCAGGCTGGCGAAGATCACCCCCAAGGCCAGGCAGGTTTCCCCCAGCAACAGCGTGCGCCCGGCCATCAACCAACGGGCGAGCCCCATGTAAATCATGCCCAGCGCCAAGGCACTGAACGCCGCAGCGAATTCCAGATGCTGCACCAATGCGAACTGCAAGCCGAAACCCACCAGAGGCGGGCCGAACAGTAGCGTGCCGTCGACGTAATCACCCTTGCGCGCCGACCACTGCAGCAGCGCTTCGCGACTGCTCTCTGCCGGTGCGTCGCTCATCTGCATCAGCTTGCGCCGGGCGTACAGCAGACCAATGGCCAGGTACATCAGGAAAAACACAATCAGGAACGGCTCGGTGCTCCACAGCAACTCCGGCAAGTAGGAGCGCAGGCCCCAGGCGAAACCGATGCCGAAGGTGCCGGTGAACCCGATGACATTCAGCAGGCGCCAGGCCTTGAACCAGGCAATGGCGAGGATGCCGGCGTTGAGCAAGGTGAAATAGCTGAACAGCGCGACGTGGCTGCCGGCGCCGGTGGAGGCCAGGATGGGCGCGGCGAAGCCACCCAGTGCGGCAACGGCGGCCAGCCCCAGGGAGTCCTGGGTAATGGCGAGAATCGCCGAGCAGACTGTCACCGCCACCAGCAGGCCAAACGCCGCCGAGGGGTCGAGTAGCGGATGCAGGCGCATTGCGGCAAACACCGTCAAGTACAACACGGCGATCCCGGTGCCTTGCAGGATCAACGCGTAACTGCTGTTGCGCGTTCGCAACCACCAACCCAGCCCGAGCAACCCCAAGGCTGCTGCCGCAACGCCTGCGTAGCGCAACTCAAGCGGCACCACCACGCCTTCGGTGGCATAGCGGAGCAAAAAGGCCAGGCCGAGGAACAGCAGCACCACGCCGACCCGCAACACGGTATTACCGCCAAACAACCAGGCACGGGCGCGACTGATGGCACGGTCGATAAGATTCGGGCCACGCGGAGGGACAGGTGATTGTGCCTGGCGAGCGATTGTTTCTGGCTTCCAGGCATCGGCGGGCTGCGGACGAGCGGTTTCGGAGGCCGCGACGGCTATCGGCTCGAGTTCGGGTGGCAGTTCCCAGATCAATTCCGGGGCTGCGGCGGGTGGTTCATCAAGAAGGGTTTCAGGCGATACGAGCGGTTCACGGGTTTCCGGCGCCTTGACGCCCGATGCTTCGAGCAGCGCCAGCCGTTGCTCGACCGCTTGCAGCGCAACCTGTGCCTGATCCAGCAGTCGCTGCTGCTCCACCGCTCGAGAGTCCATACGAGCCATGCGAAGGGTCTGGCCGATACCCAAGCCGAGTAGTGCGCCCAGCAGTGCATCACTGAATGACTCGTCGAGTATCCAGCCGAGCACCAGCCCGACGAGCATAAAAATCCATTGCATGGTCGATATCCCTGAGCAGCCCCGTCATGAGGCAAGTCCAAGCGGTACAGCGTCTGATCAGTCTAGTGTGAAAACACCACAAATCCTGTGGGAGCGAGCTTGCTCGCGATAGCGCACTGACACTCAGCATCAATACTGAATGTTATGGCCTCATCGCGAGCAAGCTCGCTCCCACAAGGGATGGTGGTGTGTTCAGAATCTGATGAACTCTGCCGCTCGGCAATCCGGCGCCCAGTATATCGATCCGGCCCGGCAACAACCGGGCCTTGCTCGCAGTTCTGGCCGAAAACTACTCCAGTGCCTTCCAGATTTCCGTGGCGTACTCGCGAATGGTCCGGTCCGACGAGAACCATCCCATCCGCGCCGTGTTCAACACCGCTGAACGCCACCATTCTTTCGAATCGTGCCAATGGGCTTCGACGCGCATCTGCGCGTTCCAGTAGGAATCGAAGTCGGCGCAGACCAGGAAGCGGTCGTAGTCCACCAGCGAATCGATCAACCCGGTGTAACGGGACGGATCATCCGGCGAGAACACCCCGCCACGAATCGCTTGCAGCACATCGTTCAGGCGATGGGACGCGGCGATGTCCGGTACGGCACTGAACTCATGGTTCTGCTTGCGCGCCTCCACCTGCTGCGCGCTGAGGCCGAAGATGAACATGTGCGCGGCGCCGATGCGCTCGCACATTTCCACGTTGGCCCCGTCCAGGGTGCCGATGGTCAGCGCGCCGTTCAGGCCGAATTTCATGTTGCTGGTGCCCGACGCTTCGAAACCGGCGGTGGAGATCTGCTCGGACAAATCCGCCGCCGGAATGATGCTCTCCGCCAGGCTGACGTTGTAATTGGGCAGGAACACCACTTTGAGCAAGCCACGCACGGTCGGGTCGTTGTTCACCACCCGGGCGATATCGTTGGTCAGCTTGATGATCAGTTTGGCCTGGTGATAACTCGCGGCCGCCTTGCCGGCGAAAATTTTCACTCGTGGCACCCAGTCGATTTCAGGTTCCGCGCGGATCGCCTGGTATAACGCAACGGTGTGCATCAGGTTGAGCAACTGGCGTTTGTATTCGTGGATTCGCTTGACCTGCACGTCAAACATCGCCGCCGGATTGACCGCGACGCCCAGCCGCTCATGGATCAGGTACGCCAGGGCTTTCTTGCTGTGCAGGCGTTGCTCGGCAAACGCCTTGCGAAACGCGCTTTTCTCGGCGAACGGTTCGAGGGCAAGCAGCCGCTCTTCCGGGTTGTCCAGCACCTCAGGGCCCAGGGCATCGACCAGCATCGAGGTCAGCTCGGGGTTGGCCTGGTACAACCAGCGGCGGAAGGTAATGCCGTTGGTCTTGTTGTTGATCCGCTCCGGGTAGAGCTTGTGCAGTTCGGAGAACACAGTTTGGCGCATCAGTTGCGTGTGCAGTCCGGACACACCGTTGATGCTGTGGGAACCGAGAAACGCCAGGTTGCCCATGCGCACCCGACGACCGTTGTCCTCCTCGATGAGCGACACCGCGCGCAACACGTCGAAGTCGTGAATGCCTTTGGCCCGCAGGGAGTCGATGTGCTGGGCGTTGATCAGGTAAATGATCTGCATATGCCGCGGCAGCATGCGTTCCATCAAGCCTACCGGCCAGGTTTCCAGCGCTTCGGGGAGCAAGGTGTGGTTGGTGTAGGACAGCGTATCGACGGTGACCTGCCACGCCGCATCCCACGCCACGTCATACACGTCGACCAGTTGTCGCATCAGTTCAGCCACGGCAATCGAGGGATGAGTGTCGTTGAGCTGGATCGAAGCGTGATCGCTCAGGGTCAGCACCGAGGTGTGCATGTTGCGATGGCGACGCAGCAGATCCTGCAATGAAGCGGCGACGAAGAAATACTCCTGGCGCAGGCGCAATTCCTGGCCGGCCTCGGTGCTGTCCGCCGGGTACAGCACCCGGGAGATACTTTCGGCCCGGGCTACCTCGGCCACGGCGCCCAGGTGGTCGCCGGCGTTGAAACGCTCCAGATGCAGATCTTCCATGGCCCGGGCGCGCCACAGGCGCAGCGTGTTGACGCTCGCCCCGCGCCAGCCGACCACCGGCGTGTCGTAGGCAATCGCCCGTACCGTTTCCGCCGGGTGCCAGACTTGCCTGGACTTGCCGCTTTCATCGGTCACGGTTTCGACGCTGCCGCCAAAACCGATCGGATAAACCACTTCAGGCCGCTCGAATTCCCAGGGGTTACCGAAATCCAGCCAGTGTTCGGTCTGCTCCTGTTGCCAGCCATCGACAATCGCCTGGCGGAACAACCCATGCTCATAGCGGATGCCGTAGCCATGACCCGCGATGCCGAGGGTCGACATGCTTTCCAGGAAACACGCCGCCAGACGCCCGAGGCCGCCGTTGCCCAGGGCTGCATCGGGCTCCAGCAAGCGGATGCGCTCAAGGTCGACACCGAGTTCGGTCAAGGCCTCGCGAGCCACGTCGAGCAGGCCGAGGTTGCTCAGACTGTCAAAGAGCAGCCGACCGATGAGAAATTCCAGGGAGAGGTAGTAAACGCGCTTCTGACCTTTACGGTAGATCTGCCGCGTGTGGTCCATCCAGTGCTCGACCATGTGGTCCCGCGCGGCCAGGGCAATGGCTTCGAACCAGTCGTGGTCGAAGGCGTGATCCGGGTCTTTACCCACTGCATAGGTGAGTTTGGTCAAGACGGCGTCGCGGAATGCGGCCACCTCAGCTTCGCGAACAAGTGGTTCTTGAGTCATCGATAGGACCTCGAGCGAGCTTGGAGTTGTCTGAGCCTAGACGGTCTGACAGGCGGTAGAGGCTCTGGTTCGGCAGTTTTTCCTTTGAATACGAGCTGGATCGACATTGCGTTGTCTTGTGCCTGAATCAATGCAGGGCCCGTGCCTATTTTCCGGTTGTTTGCGCCGTCTGCGAAAAAATCTGGCGAAAGGTTGTTCAAAAATCCACCAGTCCCGGTATGATCGCGCGCCCTGATGCACACGCTGGTAACAACCGATGATGAAGCCGAACCTGATCGCCGCCGCAGAGATCGACCGCCTCGATACCTGGGCCAAGTACTCTGCCCCGATGTGCGGCTCATGCATGTCCAGCTGCTGCACCCTGCCCGTCGAGGTCAAGATCAAGGATCTGATCCGCATCGGCATCGTCGACGAGTTCGAGCGCGGTGATCCGCCGAAGAACATCGCCAAGCGCCTGCAAAAGGAAGGGATCGTCGAGCGTTACAACCAGAAGTCGGAGATCTTCACCCTCCAGCGCATGAGCAACAACGATTGCCTGTACCTGGATCGTAAGAGCCGTCTGTGCACTATTTATGAAAAGCGCCCGGATACTTGCCGCAACCACCCGAAAATCGGCCCGCGGCCGGGGTATTGCGCGTACAAGCCGAAGGAAGTGGAGCGCGAGCGGAATTCGCGGAGTATCGAGCGGTTCTGATTTTTTCTGAAACTAGTGGCGGCTGATCGGCCGCCTTCGCGGGCAAGCCCGCTCCCACAGGGGTTCTGTGGTGTTCACACAATTTGTGGTTCACCTCGAACACTGTGGGAGCGGGCTTGCCCGCGAAGGGGCCGGCACAAACACCACACAAATCCCAGACAAACAAAAACGCCCCCGGCCTTTCGACCGGGGGCGTTTTTGTTCAGCCAGGACTACATCTTATGCCTTGGCTTTCTTGGCAGCGCGGGTACGCTCGCTTTCGTCCAGGATCTTCTTGCGAAGACGGATGGACTTAGGAGTTACTTCACACAGCTCGTCGTCCTGGATGAATTCCAGAGCCTGTTCCAGGGTGAAGCGAACAGGTGGAACCAGGGCGATGGTTTCGTCTTTACCCGAAGCACGCATGTTGTCGAGCTTCTTGCCCTTGGTAGGGTTAACGCCCAGGTCGTTGTCACGGCTGTTCAGACCAACGATCTGACCGTTGTAGATTTCCTGACCGTGTTCAACGAACAGCTTGCCACGTGCCTGCAGGGTTTCCAGGGAGTAGGTCAGAGCCTTACCGGTTTCCACCGAAACCAGAACGCCGTTCTGACGGCCGGACATGTCGCCGGACTTCATCACGTCGTAACGGTCGAAGATCGAGGTCAGGATGCCAGCACCGTTGGTCAGGGTCAGGAACTGGTTACGGAAACCGATCAGACCACGAGCAGGGATGTTGTATTCCAGACGTACACGGCCCTTGCCATCCGGCACCATGTTGGTCAGGTCGCCCTTACGCAGGCCCATCTCTTCCATCACCTTGCCCTGGGATTCTTCCGGCAGGTCGATGGTGACGTTTTCGAACGGTTCGTGCTTCACGCCGTCAACCAGACGGATGATCACTTCCGGACGGCCTACAGCCATTTCGAAGCCTTCGCGACGCATGGTTTCGATCAGTACCGAGAGGTGCAGTTCGCCGCGGCCGGAAACCTTGAACTTGTCAGCCGAGTCGCCTTCTTCAACGCGCAGTGCAACGTTGTACAGCAGCTCTTTGTCCAGACGTTCCTTGATGTTACGGGAAGTCACGAACTTGCCTTCTTTACCGCAGAATGGCGAGTCGTTTACCTGGAAGGTCATGGAAACGGTTGGCTCGTCGACGGTCAACGGCTTCATCGCTTCAACGGTGTCCGGGTGGCACAGGGTGTCGGAGATGAACAGCGAGTCCATACCGCTGATGCAGACGATGTCGCCTGCTGCAGCTTCTTCAACGTCTACACGGTGCAGACCGTGGTGACCCATCAGCTTCAGGATACGACCGTTACGCTTCTTGCCGTCGGCGCCGATAGCGACAACCGGGGTGTTCGGCTTGACGCGACCACGAGCGATACGGCCAACGCCGATAACACCCAGGAAGCTGTTGTAGTCCAGTGCGGAGATCTGCATCTGGAACGGACCTTCACGGTCAACAGCCGGCGCCGGTACGTTGTCGACGATCGACTGGTACAGCGGGGTCATGTCTTCAGCCATTTCGGTGTGGTCCAGACCGGCAATACCGTTCAGGGCCGAGGCGTAGACGACTTTGAAGTCCAGCTGTTCTTCGGTGGCACCCAGGTTGTCGAACAGGTCGAAGATCTGGTCCAGAACCCAGTCCGGACGCGCGCCTGGACGGTCAACCTTGTTGATGCACACGATCGGACGCAGGCCGGCTTCGAAAGCCTTCTTGGTCACGAAACGGGTTTGCGGCATAGGGCCGTCTTGAGCGTCAACCAGCAGCAGAACGGAGTCGACCATCGACATTACGCGCTCAACTTCACCGCCGAAGTCGGCGTGGCCCGGGGTGTCCACGATGTTGATGTGGTAGCCGTTCCAGTTGATGGCGGTGTTTTTCGCCAGAATGGTAATACCGCGCTCTTTTTCCTGGTCGTTGGAGTCCATCACGCGCTCGTCGTTGAGCTCGTTGCGCTCCAGGGTGCCGGATTGACGCAGGAGTTTGTCTACCAGGGTGGTTTTACCATGGTCAACGTGGGCAATGATGGCGATGTTGCGTAGATTTTCGATCACTTGTGTATCTCGATCAGAGGATTCGGTGTGCTGACAAGTCTTGGCAGCGATTAACAGTAGCGTCCGTGAAAGCCGTTACAGCTTGACGGCGGCGTCGGGGGGCCGGTGACGCAGGCCACAGGCAAACAGCCCCGGGCACTTAGCTCGGTCGATAAACGCGCACATTGGCATGCCCCTCACTGAGCAAATGGTGGGCATGCAGGCGACTCATCACGCCTTTGTCGCAATACAGCAGGTACTGGCGAGTAGGGTCCAGTTCCTTGAAACGAGCGTTCAGTGCATAAAACGGCATCGTTTGTACCTCGATGCCAGCGAGGTCCAGCGGGTCGTCTTCAGCGGCATCCGGGTGACGGATATCGATGACGATCTGACCGGCCAGCGCTTCGCTGACTTCTTCAATCTGCAAGTCCTGGCCCAATTCGTCGATCACGCGATCGATCGGCACCAGCTTGGCGTTTTCGAGCGCACGCTCGAGCACCGCCATATCGAATTCTTTCTCTTCGTGCTCGACACGGTAGCGCTTGGCGGCGGTCTTCGGATTGACCGAAATGACCCCGCAGTACTCCGGCATGTGCCGGGCGAAATCGGCGGTGCCGATTTCGTTGGCCAGGTCGATGATGTCCTGCTTGTGACTGGCGATCAGCGGACGCAGTACCAGCTTGTCGGTCACGCAGTCGATCACGCTCAGGTTCGGCAACGTCTGGCTCGACACCTGGGAAATCGCCTCACCGGTGACCAGTGCCTCGATGTGCAGTCGATCGGCAATCCTGGACGAAGCGCGCAACATCATACGCTTCAATACTACGCCCATATGACTGTTATCGACTTTGCCGAGAATTTCGCCCAGCACTTCCTCGAACGGCACACTGACAAATAGCACGCGTTGGGAGCTGCCGTACTTCTTCCAGATGAAATGCGCGACTTCCATGACGCCCAGTTCGTGGGCACGTCCGCCCAGATTGAAGAAGCAGAAGTGCGCCATCAGGCCACGGCGCATGATCTGGTAGGCCGCAACGGTGGAATCGAAGCCGCCGGACATCAGCACCAGCGTCTGTTCCAGGGCGCCCAGCGGATATCCGCCGATACCGTTGTGCTGGCTGTGGATCACGAACAACCGTTGGTCGCGAACTTCGATTCGGACTTCGATTTCCGGTTTTTTCAGGTCGATCCCGGCGGCACCGCACTGACGACGCAACTGGCTGCCGACATATTTCTCAATATCTATCGAGCTGAATGGGTGCTTGCCGGCGCGTTTGCAACGCACCGAGAAAATCTTCCCGGCCAGTGCATCACCGTAGTGCTGCTTGCACTTCTCAACGATGTCGTCGAAATCGCCCAGCGGGTATTCATCGATTTGCAGGAAATGCGCGATGCCCGGCATGCAGCTCAGGCGCTCGCCCATCTCCTTCAAGGCCTTGGGGTCGCTGACGCGGGTTTCCAGCTCGAGGTTGTCCCACACGCCGTTCACCACCACGGCCGGGTCCAGATCGCGGAGCACGGCACGGATGTTCTTGGCCAATTGACGGATGAAACGCATCCGTACCGGGCGGCTCTTGATGGTGATCTCGGGGAAGACTTTTACGATTAATTTCATGGAAACAGCGCGCGCATGGCCTGCCGAAAAAGGGGGGCGCGGATTATAGCGGAAATTGCTCAAGGTTTAACCAGTTAATGTGCAGAAGGTTTCTCACGCACCAAAACAGGTCATTTATTGAAATGAACGCCACATTGTAGGGCGGGATTTTCCGCTTTAAGGTACTTTTCCGCCTGACAGGCGTGAAATTGGGGCAAAAAACCCATGGTGGGGCACTGGCATGCAATTTGCTCCCTTGTGAGGCAGGTTGCCTTGGCAGAGTATTCGCGCCGGCATCACCCACATTTAAGGGCATCCATTACTAGCCCGAAGCCACCCGGAGGACACTATGTCGAAGTCGGTTCAACTCATCAAAGATCATGACGTCAAGTGGATTGATCTGCGCTTCACGGACACCAAAGGCACTCAGCACCACGTGACCATGCCGGCTCGCGATGCGCTGGATGACGACTTCTTCGAAGTCGGCAAAATGTTCGACGGTTCCTCCATCGCTGGCTGGAAAGGCATCGAAGCCTCCGACATGATCCTGATGCCGGACGACTCCACCGCTGTTCTGGATCCGTTCACCGAAGAACCGACCCTGATCCTGGTCTGCGACATCATCGAGCCTTCGAGCATGCAAGGCTACGATCGCGACCCACGCGCGATCGCCAAGCGCGCCGAAGAGCACCTGAAAGCCACCGCTATCGGTGACACTGTGTACGCCGGTCCAGAGCCAGAGTTCTTCATCTTCGACCAGGTCAAGTTCAAGTCCGACATTTCCGGCTCCATGTTCAAGATCTACTCTGAACAAGGTTCGTGGATGTCCGACCAGGACATCGAAGGCGGCAACAAAGGCCACCGCCCAGGCGTCAAAGGCGGCTACTTCCCGGTTCCACCGTTCGACCACGACCACGAAATCCGTACCTCCATGTGCAACGCACTGGAAGAAATGGGCCTGACCGTCGAAGTTCACCACCACGAAGTGGCGACTGCCGGCCAGAACGAAATCGGCGTCAAGTTCAACACCCTGGTGAAGAAAGCCGACGAAACCCAAACCCTGAAGTATGTCGTGCACAACGTAGCCGATGCCTACGGCCGCACCGCGACCTTCATGCCTAAGCCTCTGTACGGCGACAACGGCTCGGGTATGCACGTACACATGTCCATCTGGAAAGATGGCAAGAACACCTTCGCAGGCGAAGGCTATGCCGGTCTGTCCGATACCGCTCTGTACTTCATCGGCGGCATCATCAAGCACGGCAAGGCCCTGAACGGCTTCACCAACCCGGCGACCAACTCCTACAAGCGTCTGGTTCCAGGCTTCGAAGCTCCAGTGATGCTGGCCTACTCGGCTCGCAACCGCTCCGCTTCGATCCGTATTCCTTACGTGTCGAGCCCGAAAGCCCGCCGTATCGAAGCACGCTTCCCGGATCCGGCTGCCAACCCGTACCTGTGCTTCGCCGCACTGCTGATGGCTGGCCTGGACGGCATCCAGAACAAGATCCACCCTGGCGACGCCGCTGACAAAAACCTGTACGACCTGCCGCCTGAAGAGGCGAAAGAGATCCCACAAGTTTGCGGCAGCCTGAAAGAAGCCCTGGAAGAGCTGGACAAAGGTCGTGCGTTCCTGACCAAAGGCGGCGTTTTCAGCGACGACTTCATCGACGCTTACATCGCCCTGAAAAGCGAAGAAGAAATCAAGGTACGTACCTTCGTACACCCACTGGAATACGAGCTGTACTACAGCTGCTGATCCGGTAGCGCTGCGGCACGCGGCGTGAAAAAAAGAGGCCTCCTTCGTGGAGGCCTTTTTTATTGCCCACAATTCAACGGCTGACGCACATCCCTGTGGGAGCGGGCTTGCCCGCGAAAGCGGTCTGTCTGATAAGCAGATGTTGAGTGTACTGACGTCTTCGCGAGCAAGTCGAATCGTCGCACCGCCGCTCCCACAGGGACTTGTGGCGCTTGGAATATCTCGCAAACCATATCCATATGTTTAGCTGCTTGGGACAACCGCCACACCTGACCTATGCTGCAACCCAACGCTTTCGTTTCCGGTCGATTCCATGGGTCGTGGTTTTCTCTTCATCCTGTTGCTGATCGCCCTGCCCGCCACGGCGCAGATCTACAAATACACGGACGCCAACGGCGCCACCGCGTACAGCAATCAACCGCCTGACGGCGTCAGCGCCCAACCGGTCGACTTGCCGCCCCTCAACAGCGTCGAATACCAGCCTCCCGGCGAAGCTGCACCTGCTGCCGAAGCCGTGCGCAATGAACAGCCCCACAAGACCTATGAAGTGCTTGAGCTGACAGGCCTGCCGACCACCGAAGCCTTGCGCGCCAACAACGGCACGTTCACCGTAACGGTACTGATCAAGCCGCGCCTGCAAGGCCCGCACCTGTTGCGCCTGCTGCTGGACGGTCAGCCCTACGGCCAGCCAGGCAATGTGCCGATCCTGCAAATGGTGAACATCGATCGCGGCGAACACCGCCTCGCCGTGCAAGTGATCGATGGCGAAAACATTGTGCAGCAGAGCCCCACCACAACTTTCACCGTGCAACGAGTACACACGCCTTGAAGGCCTGGCTGCTGATCGCCTGCTTCATTGCGCTACCCACGTCGGCGCAGGTCTTTACTTACGTTGACCCCCAAGGTAATCGGGTTTTCACCGACCAACCCAAACCCGGCAACGCCACGCGTGTACCACTGGTAAAGAGCAATCGAATGGCGGCCAACCCCACAAGTGCAGCGCCGTTGAGTGCAGAAGACAGTCCCGAAGTAAAAGCGCCGTTCCACTATGATCTGGTGCGCATCCTGGTTCCGGAACCCGACGCGACCATCCGCAGCAACGCCGGTGAAATCATCGTCAGCGTCACCAGCGAACCAGGCCTGCAGCGGGGTCATCGCTACCGATTGCTGCTCGACGGCCAGCCCACCGCCGAACCTGGCCCGAGCCCGGTGTTCCCGTTGAGCAACATCGATCGCGGCAGCCATACCCTGTCCGTGGAAATCCTTGACGAACAGGGGCGCATCGTCGAACGCACCGCCAGCCAACCCTTCCACATGCAGCGCACGTCTCTCGCCCAGAAGCGCAAGATCAAACCCTGCACTCTCGAAGACTACGGCCAGCGGCCGGAATGCCCGCCCGGCGACAAACCCGCCGAAGAAAAAAATCCTTTCCTGCGACTTTTCTAACCTCGTTCAGGTTTGCGCACTATATTGGTGCAATTGCTTGCACCGTACTCACATTCCAACCCATTTTGGTTCGAAAGTACCCGAAAAAGCCGGCAGAACGCCACGCAAACGAGCGTCAAACGCCTGTTTCAGGCGCTGAACGCTTCTTTTCGGAGCCTTGGTTTGGTTTTTGCATTTTGCCCGTACCAGCGCTTTTTTCTTGCGCATGCCCTGCTCTAAAAGAGGTCCCGATGACCATTAGCGACGCACTCCACCGTTTGCTACTCGACAACCTCACCACCGCCACCATCCTGCTCGACGCCGAACTGCGCCTCGAGTACATGAACCCAGCGGCGGAGATGCTGCTGGCCATCAGCGGTCAGCGCAGCCACGGGCAGTTCATCAGTGAGTTGTTTACCGAATCGACCGAAGCGTTGAACTCCTTGCGCCAGGCCGTCGAACAAGCGCACCCGTTCACCAAGCGCGAAGCCATGCTCACCGCCCTCACCGGCCAGACCCTGACCGTCGACTACGCGGTAACGCCGATTCTGAGCAACGGCGACACGATGCTGCTGCTCGAAGTCCACCCCCGCGACCGCTTGCTGCGGATCACCAAGGAAGAAGCACAGCTGTCCAAGCAGGAAACCAGCAAGATGCTGGTGCGCGGCCTTGCCCATGAAATCAAGAACCCGCTAGGCGGGATTCGCGGCGCAGCACAATTGCTGGCCCGGGAACTGCCGGAAGAAAGCCTGCGCGACTACACCAACGTCATCATCGAAGAAGCCGACCGCCTGCGTAACCTGGTGGATCGCATGCTCGGCTCCAACAAGTTGCCGTCACTGGCCCAGTGCAATGTCCACGAAGTGCTGGAGCGCGTCTGCCACCTCGTAGAGGCCGAAAGCCAGGGCTGCATCACCTTGGTGCGCGACTACGATCCAAGCATTCCGGACGTGCTGATCGACCGCGAGCAAATGATTCAGGCGGTCCTGAACATCGTGCGCAACGCCATGCAGGCCATCAGCAGCCAGAACGAGCTGCGCCTGGGGCGCATCAGCCTGCGCACCCGCACCATGCGCCAGTTCACCATAGGCCACGTGCGCCATCGTCTGGTGACCAAGATCGAGATCATCGACAACGGCCCGGGCATTCCTGCGGAGCTTCAGGAAACCATCTTCTTTCCCATGGTCAGCGGTCGTCCGGACGGTACCGGGCTGGGCCTGGCCATTACCCAGAACATCATCAGCCAGCACCAGGGCCTGATCGAATGTGACAGCCACCCCGGCCACACCACTTTCTCGATCTTTCTGCCACTGGAACAAGGAGCCACATCGACATGAGCCGTAGTGAAACCGTGTGGATCGTCGATGACGACCGTTCTATCCGTTGGGTCCTGGAAAAAGCCCTGCAGCAGGAAGGCATGACCACGCAAAGCTTCGACAGCGCCGATGGCGTGATGAGTCGCCTGGCGCGCCAGCAGCCGGATGTGATCATTTCCGACATCCGCATGCCCGGCGCCAGCGGCCTGGACCTTCTGGCGCGGATTCGCGAGCAGCACCCCCGGCTGCCGGTCATCATCATGACCGCTCACTCCGATCTGGACAGCGCTGTCGCGTCCTATCAGGGCGGCGCCTTCGAGTACCTGCCCAAGCCGTTCGATGTCGACGAAGCGGTCTCCCTGGTCAAACGCGCCAACCAGCACGCCCAGGAACAACAGGGCCTGGAAGTCGCCCCGGCACTGACCCGCACGCCGGAAATCATTGGTGAAGCGCCGGCGATGCAGGAGGTGTTTCGCGCCATCGGCCGCCTGAGCCACTCCAACATCACCGTGCTGATCAACGGCGAGTCCGGTACCGGTAAAGAACTGGTGGCCCACGCCCTGCACCGCCACAGCCCGCGGGCGGCTTCGCCGTTCATCGCGCTGAACATGGCGGCGATTCCAAAAGACCTGATGGAGTCCGAACTGTTCGGCCACGAGAAAGGCGCGTTCACTGGCGCGGCCAACCTGCGTCGAGGGCGTTTTGAACAGGCCGACGGCGGCACGCTGTTCCTCGATGAAATCGGCGACATGCCGGCCGATACCCAGACCCGATTGCTGCGTGTACTGGCCGATGGCGAGTTCTACCGCGTCGGCGGCCATGTGCCGGTGAAGGTCGATGTGCGCATCATTGCTGCGACCCACCAGAACCTGGAAACCCTGGTGCATGCCGGGAAATTCCGTGAGGACTTGTTCCATCGTCTGAATGTGATCCGCATCCATATCCCGCGCCTGTCGGACCGTCGCGAAGACATCCCGACCCTGGCCAAGCATTTCCTCAGCCGCGCCGCGCAAGAACTGGCCGTCGAGCCGAAGCTGCTGAAAAGCGAAACCGAGGAATACCTGAAGAACCTGCCGTGGCCCGGCAACGTGCGACAGCTGGAGAACACCTGCCGCTGGATCACGGTGATGGCGTCGGGTCGTGAAGTACACATCGGCGACCTGCCGCCGGAGCTGCTGAGCCTGCCGCAGGATTCGGCACCCGTGACCAACTGGGAGCAAGCCCTGCGCCAGTGGGCCGATCAGGCGCTGGCCCGCGGCCAGTCGAGCCTGCTCGACAGCGCCGTGCCGGCCTTCGAGCGGATCATGATCGAGACCGCCCTCAAACACACCGCCGGCCGCCGCCGCGATGCCGCCGTGTTGCTGGGTTGGGGGCGCAACACCCTGACGCGCAAGATCAAGGAATTGGGGATGAAGGTAGATGGCGGGGATGATGATGAGGGGGATGAGGGCTAAACAGCCTGTAGTTATTCGCTGATCGTTAGGCCCAATCGCGAGCAAGCTCGCTCCCACAGTGGTTTTTCGGCGTTTTCACTATCGTGTAGACACCATCAAACCCTGTGGGAGCGAGCTTGCTCGCGATGTTTTCAGAGCCATCAATGCACCGACTGAATGCACCGTGAACCGCAATCGCGCACGAAAGCTGAATCGAAACACCGCCTCCATCTGCCGCAAAACTCCCCCCCAAAAAACACCAAAGCCCCGAATTACGGGGCCTTGAGTGTTACTTCAGAATTTTCTGTTAGCACATATGAAAACCTGGCACGCCCCCTGCAATAACCCTTTCAAGTGAATCAGTTCACCTACCCGGTTTCGGGGACCTTGGTACAGGCAGGCCGGGGATTCCCCTCTTTACACAGGGCTCACACCGCACCCGCGACGAGCCCGACCGTTTTGGGGCCCTTGATACAGGCAGGTCAGGGGTTCCTTCTTTACACCAGGCTCATACCGCACTCGCGACGAGCCTCCCGTTTCGGGAACCTTGGTACAGGCAGGCCGGGGATTCCCTCTTTTATTGCTCCCGGAGATGGATCTCCAGCCGCCAGCGGTCATCGACCTCGCTACCGGCCCACTCGCCCTGCAGGGGCCGGGCCGCCACCAGTGTCAGCAACAACCCCCCATCGCTCAAACGTACCCGCCAGTTCACGTCCTTGCCGCCGAGCTTGAGCTGGCCTTTCTGCGCCTTGCCCTCGGCGCCAAACAGCAGCGCGACACTGCCATCCACCATTTCGCCGTGGGTCTCGGGCTCGTTGTTGAACCACACCACCAGCCCATCGCTTGTCACTTCAACCTGCTGCAACTGACTGGGGTCTGGCGCGGTCAGGCGACCGATCATCATCCCGACCATCATCCCGACAATCGCCAGCGAGCCCATTACCCGCAGGAATAGTTTCGAACGCACGCCTTCTGGCGGCGTAGAATGCGCGTCATCTTTACCTTCGGAGCCGTGCATGTTTCACGTCATCCTTTTCCAACCAGAAATTCCGCCGAATACCGGCAACGTTATCAGGCTGTGCGCCAACAGTGGCTGCCACCTGCATTTGATCGAACCGCTGGGCTTCGAGATGGACGACAAGCGCCTGCGCCGGGCCGGTCTCGACTACCACGAGTATGCCACTCTGCAACGCCATGCGGACCTGGCCAGCTGCCTGGAAAGCCTCGGTCACCCGCGGGTGTTCGCATTCACCACCAAAGGCTCGCGGCCGTTCCACGATGCCAGCTTCGCCCCGGGCGACGCGTTCCTGTTCGGCCCGGAAAGCCGTGGCCTGCCCGCCGAGGTGCTTGATGCCCTGCCCGCCGAACAACGCCTGCGCCTGCCGATGCGCGAAGGCTGCCGTAGCCTGAACCTGTCGAACACTGTCGCAGTGGCCGTGTACGAAGCGTGGCGTCAAAACGGCTTTAAATAACACCCAAAAAAATGTGGGAGCGCGCTTGCTCGCGATGGCGGTGCATCAGTCAACATTGATGTTGAAACTGGTGACCTCATCGCGAGCAAGCTCGCTCCCACAGTATTGAAACGCTTTTACTGAACGGTTGGAGTCTCGCCGGCAGCCTGCATGCGTTGCAGCTCTTGCGCGTACAGCGCATCGAAGTTCACCGGAGCCAGCATCAGTGCCGGGAACGAACCGCGGGTCACCAGGCTGTCCAGGGTTTCGCGAGCGTACGGGAACAGGATGTTCGGGCAGAACGCACCCAGGGTGTGGCTCATCGAAGCGTCATCCAGATTCTTGATCAGGAAGATCCCGGCCTGCTGCACTTCGGCGATGAACGCCACTTCGTCACCGTTTTTCACGGTCACCGACAAAGTCAGCACGACTTCGTGGAAGTCGGATTCCAGCGTCTTTTGACGGGTGTTCAGATCCAGGGCGACGCTCGGCTCCCACTGCTGGCGGAAGATCGCCGGGCTTTTCGGAGCTTCGAAGGACAGGTCACGCACATAAATGCGCTGCAAGGAGAATTGCGGTGCAGTTTCTTCTTCGTTCGCAGCAGTGTTCTGTTGGTCAGTCATCGCAGATCCTTCTTGATCCAGGGTTCTTTTAGGTTTGCTTGTTTGGGGTTTTGCCGTCAGGCCCTGAGCAACGCGTCGAGCTTGCCGGCGCGCTCCAGGGCGAACAAATCATCACAACCGCCCACGTGGGTGCTGCCGATCCAGATTTGCGGCACGGACGTACGTCCGGCTTTCTGGGCCATCGCGGCGCGCACCTGCGGCTTGCCATCGACCTTGATCTCTTCGAAGGCCACGCCTTTGTTCTCGAGCAGGTATTTGGCTCGCGAGCAGTAAGGGCAGTAATCGCTGGAATAGACGACGACGCTATTCATATCACTTCACCAGCGGCAGATTGTCGGCTTTCCAGCTGGAGATACCGCCGGACAGCTTGGCGGCAGTGAAGCCGGATTTCATCAATTCGCGGGCGTGGGTGCCGGCGGTCTGGCCCATGGCATCGACCAGGATGATGGTCTTGGCCTTGTGCTTTTCCAGTTCGCCAACGCGGGCAGCCAGTTTGTCCTGGGGAATGTTCACCGCACCGACAATGTGACCGGCGGCGAAATCCTTGCTCGGACGAATGTCGATCACCACGCCAGCGTCCTTGTTGACCAGGCCGGTCAGTTCGCCGGTGCTCAGGCTACGGCCGCCGCCCTGCATTTGATAGGCAATCAGCAACGCCAGCAGTACGACGAAGATACCGACGAGAATGTAGTGGTTAGTGGCGAATTCAATCAGGTGAGCAACCATCGAAGGAGGTTCCAGGGCGTTAAAATGTCGGCCAGTATACACAGCCACTATGGTGGGCCAAACCCCGTCCGGCGGTGACGCGGCCGGAACTTCGCTTTAAACTGCGACTCCCTTTTCCATCGCCCCTTTTTACTTAAGCCAGAGCGAATTCCATGACTACCACGCCTAAACCTTTGGTCCTGATGATTCTCGACGGCTTCGGTCACAGCGACAACCCCGAATCCAACGCCATTTTCGCGGCGAAGAAGCCTGTACTGGATCGTCTGTGGGCCACCGTGCCAAACGGCCTGATCTCGGGCAGCGGCATGGACGTCGGTCTGCCGGACGGCCAGATGGGCAACTCCGAAGTCGGCCACATGAACCTGGGCGCCGGCCGCGTGGTGTATCAGGACTTCACTCGCGTCACCAAATCGATCCGCGACGGCGAGTTCTTCGAGAACCCGACCATCTGCGCTGCCGTGGACAAAGCCGTCGCCGCCGGCAAAGCCGTGCATTTCATGGGCCTGCTGTCCGATGGCGGCGTGCATAGCCACCAGGATCACCTGGTCGCCATGGCCGAGCTGGCGTTCAAGCGCGGCGCTCAAAACATCTACCTGCACGCTTTCCTCGACGGTCGCGATACCCCGCCGAAAAGCGCGCAATCGTCGATCGAACTGCTCGATGCAACCTTCCAGGCCCTGGGCAAAGGCCGGATCGCCAGCCTGATCGGCCGTTACTACGCCATGGACCGCGACAACCGTTGGGACCGCGTGTCCCAGGCCTACAACCTGATTGTCGATGGCCAGGGCGAATTCAACGCCGCCACCGCTCAGGAAGGCCTGCAAGCGGCATACGAGCGCGGTGAGAGCGACGAATTCGTCAAAGCCACCTCCATCGGTGAGCCGGTAAAAGTCGAAGACGGCGATGCCGTGGTGTTCATGAACTTCCGCGCCGACCGCGCCCGCGAGCTGACCCGCGTGTTCGTCGAAGACAACTTCAGTGAGTTCGAGCGTGCCCGCAAGCCGAAACTGGCCGGTTTCGTCATGCTGACCCAATACGCCGCCAGCATCCCTGCGCCGTCGGCTTTCGCTGCCGGCAGCCTGGAAAACGTGCTGGGCGACTACCTGGCGAAAAACGGCAAGACCCAGCTGCGTATTGCCGAAACCGAAAAATATGCCCACGTGACCTTCTTCTTCTCCGGCGGTCGCGAAGAACCGTTCCCGGGCGAAGAACGCATTCTGATTCCGTCGCCGAAAGTCGCTACCTATGACTTGCAGCCGGAAATGAGCGCACCGGAAGTCACCGACCGCATCGTCGACGCCATCGAAAACCAGCGTTATGACGTGATCGTGGTCAACTACGCCAACGGCGACATGGTCGGTCACAGCGGAGTGTTCGAAGCGGCGGTCAAGGCGGTTGAATGCCTGGACTTGTGCGTGGGCCGCATCGTCGATGCCCTGGAAAAAGTCGGCGGCGAAGCCTTGATCACCGCCGACCACGGCAACGTCGAGCAAATGTCCGATGAAACCACTGGCCAGGCGCACACTGCGCACACCACCGAGCCGGTGCCGTTCATCTATGTCGGCAAGCGCGACTTGAAAGTCCGCGAAGGCGGCGTGCTGGCGGACGTGGCACCCACCATGCTGAAGTTGCTGGGCCTGGAACAACCGGCGGAAATGACCGGGACTTCGATTCTGGTCTGATTGGATCTCCAAAACGCAACAAAACCTGTGGGAGCGAGCTTGCTCGCGATAGCAATCTGACAGCCAACATCTATGTTGAATGATCGGATGCCATCGCGAGCAAGCTCGCTCCCACAATGGTTTATGGAGTTTTCGAAATGGAATTCAGTCTGCCGCTCGCTCCAGTTATCACACAGTCAGAAATGGGCATTTTTTTTGCCGCCCATGGCGGGCATACTAGGCCGTCCCTTTCCCTGGTGCCGCCCGCCCCTATGCTTCGCGTCCTGATAGCCCTAGCCCTGACATGCCTGCTCCAACCGGCCTTTGCTGACGAGCGCGCAGATACCCAACAACAGTTGGACGCCACGCGTCAGGACATTGCCGAGCTGAAGAAACTGTTGGGCAAGCTGCAGGAAGAAAAATCCGGTGTGCAGAAAGAGCTCAAGGGCACCGAAACCGAAATGGGCAAACTCGAGAAGCAGGTCGAAGCCCTGCAGAAAGAGCTGAAGAAAAGCGAAGCCGAGTTGCAGCGGCTCGATGCGGAGAAAAAAAAACTCCAGAGCGCGCGCACTGAACAGCAACGACTGATCGCCATTCAGGCCCGGGCGGCCTACCAGAACGGTCGCCAGGAATACCTCAAGCTGCTGCTCAACCAGCAGAATCCGGAAAGATTCGCCCGTACCCTCACCTATTACGACTACCTGAGCCAGGCTCGCCTGGAGCAGTTGAAGAATTTCAACGAAACCCTGCGCCAACTGTCCAATGTCGAGAAAGACATCGCCATGCAGCAGGCGCAACTGTTGGTGCAGCAAAGCAGCCTCGACACCCAGCGTGACGAGCTCGAAAAAGTCCGCAAGGAACGCCAGCAAGTCCTGGCCAAACTCAATGACGACGTAAAGGCTCGCGATCAGAAGCTGGCGGCACGCGAGCAGGATCAGGCGGACCTGTCTAAAGTCCTTAAAACCATTGAGGAAACCCTGGCCCGCCAGGCCCGTGAGGCAGAAGAAGCGCGGCAAAAAGCGCTGATTGCCCAGCAGGAAGCCGAAAAAAAGCGTTTACGTGAGGCCCAGGCGTTGGCAGATGCCAGCGACGACGCCCCGCGCAAACCGGTCAAGTCGACACCTGGCGCACTGGTTTCCAGCTCCGGCGAGACCTTTGGCGGTCCGTTTGTATCAACCCGCGGCAAACTTCCCTGGCCTGTCGATGGTCGACTGTTGGCGCGTTTCGGTGAAAACCGTGGCGACGATGCCCGGACCAAGTGGGATGGCGTGATGATCGGCGCGTCTGCCGGCAGTGCGGTACATGCCGTGCACGGTGGTCGCGTGGTGTTCGCCGACTGGTTGCGCGGCGCCGGGCTGCTGGTGATTCTCGACCACGGCAACGGGTACTTGAGTCTGTACGGTCACAACCAGACGCTGCTCAAGTCTGCGGGTGACGTTGTAAAAGCCGGTGAACCTATTTCCACTGTCGGTAACAGTGGCGGGCAGGACACACCAGCGCTGTATTTCGCAATTCGTCAGCAGGGTCACCCGAGTGACCCGGCGCAATGGTGCCACGCGCAAGGATAGGCGTAGAGTCACCTACATTAGGAGTTCGTTCGACATGCTGCATTTGTCCCGCCTTACCTCGCTGGCCCTGACGATCGCCCTGGTGATCGGCGCGCCTCTGGCGTTTGCCGCTCAACCAGCCCCGGCGGTTGCGCCTGCGGGCACTGCTGCGACCACCAAGGCGCCACTGCCGCTGGACGAGTTGCGCACCTTTGCCGAGGTGATGGACCGGATCAAGGCCGCTTATGTCGAACCGGTGGACGACAAGACCCTGCTGGAAAACGCCATCAAGGGCATGCTCAGCAACCTCGACCCGCACTCCGCTTACCTCGGCCCTGAAGATTTCGCCGAGTTGCAGGAAAGCACCAGTGGCGAATTCGGCGGCCTGGGCATCGAAGTCGGTGCCGAAGACGGCTTCATCAAAGTGGTGTCGCCGATTGACGACACTCCGGCTTCCAAGGCCGGCATTCAGGCCGGCGACTTCATCGTCAAGATCAACGGCCAGCCCACCCGTGGCCAGAGCATGACCGAAGCCGTGGACAAGATGCGCGGCAAGATCGGCCAGAAAATCACCCTGACCCTGGTGCGCGACGGTGGCACGCCGTTCGACGTGACCCTGGCCCGCGCCGTCATTCAAGTGAAGAGCGTGAAGAG
Organism: Pseudomonas sp. GM49; assembly: GCF_000282355.1. Classification (GTDB taxonomy): domain Bacteria; phylum Pseudomonadota; class Gammaproteobacteria; order Pseudomonadales; family Pseudomonadaceae; genus Aquipseudomonas. The sequence continues at coordinate 12,708 of NZ_AKJL01000286.1, read as the reverse complement.
CCAGTTGCTGGAATCCGGCTACGGCTACATCCGTATCACCCAGTTCCAGGTCAAGACCGGCGAAGAGGTTTCCAAGGCCCTGGCCAAGCTGCGCAAGGACAACGGCAAGAAGCTCAAAGGCATCATCCTCGACCTGCGCAACAACCCGGGTGGCGTGTTGCAGGCAGCGGTGGAAGTGGTCGATCACTTCATCACCAAGGGCCTGATCGTCTACACCAAGGGCCGCATCGCCAATTCGGAGCTGCGCTTCTCGGCCACTGGCAAGGACGAAAGCGAAGCCGTGCCGATGGTCGTGCTGATCAACGGCGGCAGCGCCTCGGCTTCGGAAATTGTCGCCGGCGCCCTGCAGGATCAGAAACGTGCAGTGCTGATGGGCACCACCAGTTTCGGCAAGGGCTCGGTGCAAACCGTGCTGCCGCTGAACAATGAACGCGCACTGAAGATCACCACAGCGTTGTATTACACGCCGAACGGCCGCTCGATCCAGGCCCTGGGCATCGTGCCGGACATCGAAGTACGCAAGGCCAAGATTACCAGCGAGCAGGACAGCGACTACTTCAAGGAAGCCGATCTGCAAGGTCACCTGGGCAATGGCAACGGCGGCGCCGACAAACCGACCGGCCCCGGCGGCAAAGCCAAACCTATGCCGCAGGACGACGATTACCAACTGGCCCAGGCCCTGAGCCTGCTCAAAGGGTTGAGCATCACATCCGGCCGCTGAGATGCTTCTGCGGTTGCTGATCGGTCTGTTGTGTTGTCTGGCGGGTGTTGCTCACGCAGAACCCGCCGGATCGACACCCCACAAAGCCTACCTGAGTCTGATCATCGATGACCTGGGGCAGAACCTGCCCCGGGATCGTCGCGTGCTGGCCCTGCCCGGCCCGGTGACCACGGCGATCATGCCCGACACGCCCCACGCCACCGAATTCGCCCGCGAAGCCCATCGCGCCGGCAAGATCGTCATCCTGCACATGCCCATGGATCCGGCCACCGGGCCGTTCGCCTGGCATCCCGAGCTGCCGGTCGATGAGCTGGAAAAGCGCCTGAATGCCGCGTTCAAAATGGTCCCGTACACCAGCGGCATCAACAATCACATGGGCAGCCGCATGACCGCACAACCAGCGGCGATGGCCTGGTTGATGGCGGACTTGCAACGACGGCACAAGTTCTTCGTCGACAGCCGCACCAGCGCCCGGACCGTGGCCGCTGCCGAAGCGCAGAAGATCGGTTTGGCCAGCGTTTCGCGGGACGTGTTCCTCGACGATGAGCGTACTGAAGCTGCGATCTTCACTCAGTTGCAGATAGCGATCAGCCTTGCGCACAAGCAGGGCTCAGTGGTGATGATCGGGCATCCGTATCCACAGACATTGGCGGTACTGGAGCGCGAATTGCCCAAGCTCAGGGCCCAGGGGATCGAGTGGATTGATATCCGGCAGATGATCAGTGTGCGCGGTAATCGGGCGACAGTAGCGCATGGCAAGGATGGGGTGTACCGCTAATAGCTACACCGCAGAACCACTGTGGGAGCGAGCTTGCTCGCGATAGCGATCTGTCATTCAACAATGATGTCGACTGACACGACGCCATCGCGAGCAAGCTCGCTCCCACAGTGATATGCGCATGGCTGATGGGGGTGTCGGGGGTTAGAGATACCGCCCCATAATCTCGTCCACCACACCTTCCTTGCGCATCTGATCCAGCGCCGTCTGGAGCTTGGCCACCGTCTCATCCGGCACGTCCTTGTTCAGCGCCAGGTACAGTTCGGCACTGTTGAAACGCAACACGGTTTTCAATCCGATAACCCCCTCCTGGCGCGCCAGGTAGCGCCCGGCCGGATCGCCGGTGGCCCACAGATCGATCTGGCCGTTGACCAGTTTCTTCGCGTTGTCCTGATCGCGCAGTACGACGACCGGATTGAGCCCTTGCTTGGCGAGGGTCTCGGCGATCGCATCGCCCTTGTAGGCACCAATCTTGTATTTGCGCGCGTCATTCAAGGTTTCGAGGGTGATCTTGCTGTCAGCCTTGGCCAGCATGATCCAGTCGTCCGGACCAATTGGGCCGACCCATTTGAATAGCTTCTCGCGATCCGGCAACCGCGCCATGACGAATGCGCCGTATCCGGGGTTTTCGAGTGCGAGTTTGTAGACCCGCTCCCAAGGAAAACGCAGCGTCAGGCTGTAGGTAATGTTGGCGCGCTTGAAAATCTCGCGGACGATGTCCGTGGCGATGCCATTGATGTTTTCGTCCTGCGCGAAATTCTTGCCATTCTTCGCCATGTTGTACGGCGGGAAGTTTTCCGTCAGCAACACCAGATCGGTATTGGGACGGTCTGCTGCTTGCGCTCCGCTGATGAACAACAGAGAAGCACTGGCGAGGGCTAGAAGAAAGCGTTTAAGCATGTCTGGCTACCGAAATCCATGGCGTACCCAAGAGTGCCTTGGGCCCGCCATGGTGTCCACTGGCCTGTATCGTTTTTGGCGTTTAGCGCATCACAATTCCGCGATGGGCCATGTAAGCCTTGGCTTCCTGCACCGTGTATTCGCCGAAGTGGAAAATACTCGCCGCCAGTACAGCGCTGGCGTGGCCTTCGATAATGCCGTCAGCCAGGTGTTGCAGGTTGCCGACGCCACCGGAAGCGATCACCGGAATGCCCAGCGCGTCGCTGATGGCGCGGGTGACGCCCAGGTCGAAACCGTTTTTCATGCCGTCCTGGTCCATGCTGGTCAGCAGGATCTCACCGGCACCCAGGCCTTCCATTTTCTTCGCCCATTCGACAGCGTCGAGACCGGTTGGCTTGCGTCCACCGTGGGTGAAGATTTCCCAGCGCGGGGTTTCGCCCGGCCCGGAAACCTTTTTCGCGTCGATCGCGACCACGATGCATTGCGAACCGAAATGCTGCGCCGCTTCGCCGACGAACTCAGGGTTGAACACCGCTGCGGTGTTGATCGAGACCTTGTCCGCGCCGGCATTGAGCAGGTTGCGAATGTCCTGCACGGTACGCACGCCACCGCCCACGGTCAGCGGGATGAACACCTGGCTGGCCATGCGCTCGACGGTGTGCAGCGTAGTGTCGCGGCCGTCGACGCTGGCAGTGATGTCGAGAAAGGTAATCTCGTCGGCGCCTTGCTCGTCGTAGCGACGGGCGATTTCCACCGGGTCACCGGCGTCGCGGATATTTTCGAATTTCACACCCTTGACCACCCGGCCGTTGTCCACGTCCAGGCAAGGGATGATGCGTTTGGCCAGGGCCATGGTCGTTTCCTCAGCCTTTGTACGAATCGCAGAAAGCTTGCGCTTCAGCGACATCGAGGGTGCCTTCGTAAATCGCACGGCCGGTAATGGCGCCGATGATGCCCGGTGCCTTGGCGTCGAGCAGGGTCTTGATGTCACCCAGGTTGTGGATGCCGCCGGAAGCGATCACCGGAATCTTTGTCGCCGCAGCCAACGCCGCGGTGAACGGCACGTTGCAGCCCTGCATCATGCCGTCTTTGGCGATGTCGGTGTAAACGATGGCGGAGACGCCGTCGGCTTCGAACTGTTTGGCCAGGTCGATCACCTGAATGGTGCTGATTTCAGCCCAGCCGTCGGTGGCGACGAAACCGTCCTTGGCGTCCAGGCCAACAATCACCTTGCCCGGGAACGCGCGGCAGGCTTCGGCAACGAAGGCCGGATCTTTCACGGCCTTGGTGCCGATGATCACGTAGCTCACGCCCGCTTTCACGTAGTGCTCGATGGTTTCCAGTGAACGGATACCGCCGCCGATCTGAATCGGCAAGTTCGGGTAGCGCTTGGCGATGGCGGTGACCACTTCACCGTTGACCGGCTGGCCTTCGAACGCACCGTTCAGGTCGACCAGATGCAGACGGCGGCAACCGCCCTCCACCCACTTGGCAGCCATGCTCACCGGGTCATCGGAGAACACCGTGGAATCTTCCATGCGGCCCTGGCGCAGACGAACACAGGCACCGTCTTTAAGATCGATAGCGGGAATAATCAGCATCTGGCAAACCTTCAGAATTGAATGTTCAGCTTGGCTCGAAAATCAGTTTTTTTCGAGCGCCCACAAGTCGCTTTCGATGCTTTCGAACCTCTCTTTGAGGTGCGCCTGCACATCGAAAATCGCCCTGTTGTAATAGTGCGGAGCAATTTCACGGGTAAACAGCTCAAGAATCTCCGCCGCCTCGAACGAGCCGAGGTCGAGTTCGAAGCGGTCTTCCATGAAACGCTTGATCTTGCGATTGGCCTCGCTCTCCTGCTCGGGAGTGAGGGTCAGGATCGGCGGTTTCTTCTTGACGGCCATTTACCAGCGACCGTCCCACGCAGCGAAGTTCTGCAGCAACTGCAGGCCATGGGTATGGCTTTTCTCCGGGTGGAACTGCACGGCGAAACGCGAGCCTTCGGCCAGCGCCGCGGCGAAATCGACACCGTAGTGACCGCCACCCACCACCTGCCGCGCGTTGGCGGCAGCGATGTAGTAGCTGTGCACGAAGTAGAACCGCGCCAGGTCCGGAATGTCGTGCCACAGCGGGTGACTGACCTTCTGCTTCACTTCGTTCCAGCCCATGTGCGGCACTTTCAGGTGCTCACCGTCCTCGACCAGATCCTTGCCGAAGAACTTCACCTGGCCCGGGAACAGGCCAATGCAGTCGACGCCGTCGTTCTCTTCGCTGGTGTCGAGCAAGGCTTGCATGCCCACGCAGATGCCAAGGAACGGACGGTCCTGGCTGACTTCACGCACCAGCGAATCGAAACCGAGGCGACGGATCTCCGCCATGCAATCGCGAATGGCGCCAACACCAGGGAAAACCACCCGGTCGGCTTCACGAATCACGTTGGCATCGCTGGTGATCAGCACCTTGCCGGCACCCACGTGCTCGAGGGCCTTGGCCACCGAGTGCAGGTTGCCCATGCCGTAATCGATAACCGCGACTGTCTGCATTACAGGACGCCTTTGGTCGAAGGCATTTGCCCGGCCATGCGGTCATCGAGCTCGACGGCCATGCGCAGGGCGCGGCCGAAAGCCTTGAACACTGTTTCGATCTGGTGGTGGGTGTTATGCCCACGCAGATTGTCGATGTGCAAGGTGACGTTGGCGTGGTTGACGAAGCCCTGGAAGAATTCCTGGAACAGGTCAACGTCGAAGCCGCCGACGGTGGCACGGGTGTATGGAACATGCATCTGCAGGCCGGGACGGCCGGAGAAATCGATCACCACGCGCGACAGCGCTTCATCGAGCGGCACGTAGGCGTGGCCGTAGCGACGGATGCCTTTCTTGTCGCCGATGGCTTTGGTGAAGGCCTGGCCGAGGGTGATACCGACGTCTTCCACGGTGTGGTGGTCATCGATATGCAGGTCGCCCTTGCTGACAATATCCAGGTCGATCAGCCCGTGACGGGCGATCTGGTCCAGCATGTGCTCAAGAAAAGGTACACCGATATCGAATCGGGCCTTTCCGGTGCCATCGAGGTTGATCGAGGCTTTGATCTGGGTTTCCAGAGTGTCGCGCTCGACAGACGCCATACGTTCGGCCATCACCAGCTCCGCAAAATCATTGGGCGAAAAAGGCAGCCATTATAGGCTTGCGGGCGCCAAACAGAAACACGAGAGGTGATATCCCTGACGGAGTGAATCCGGGGGTGTCGGCGATAGACATGTCCATACAAGCCATTTGGCACACTATAAAACAACTGTGGGAGCGAGCTTGCTCGCGATGGGGCCCTCACATTCAACCTTTCTGTCGACTGTCAGACCGCTATCGCGAGCAAGCTCGCTCCCACAGTATGGGTGTTTATTCAGGACTGGCTGTTGTCAGCCCATGAACACCTTAGTGAAACAGTACCGCCGTCTTCTGCAGGGTCACCCACACACCCCACGCCAGCGGAATGCCCACCACCAGCCACGCGGCAATCGCCAGCGGCTTGGTGCCCGGCGCGGCTTTCCACTCCAGCACGGTGCTGCTGTCAGCGCCTTTGTCATGGCCCAGCGCCTGTTCGGCGGCCAGTTCTGCGTCGGTCATGAAGTATTTGTCCGCCACCGGACGCACCAGCAGATTGCACAGGAAACCCAACACCAGCAGGCCGGCGAGGATGTACAGGGTGATGTCGTAAGCCGCCGCACGCTCGACACCGACGCTCAGCTGATATTCACGCAAGTAGTTCACCAACACCGGACCGAGCACGCCGGCTGCAGCCCACGCCGTCAGCAGACGGCCGTGAATCGCACCGACCATTTGCGTACCGAACAGGTCCGCCAGATACGCCGGAACCGTCGCGAAACCACCGCCGTACATCGACAGGATGACGCAGAACGCCGCCACGAACAGCGCAACGCTGCCCAGATGACCGAGGTTCGGAATCAGTCCGTACAGGGCAAAGCCCAAGGCGAAGAACACGAAGTAGGTGTTTTTGCGACCCAGGTAATCCGAGAACGAAGCCCAGAAGAATCGGCCACCGATGTTGAACAGACTGAGCAAACCGGTGAAACCGGCAGCGATGGCGGCAATCGAAGCCAGTTGCGAAGCGTCGAGTTGGCCGAACGCCAGGTCATTGCCCAGCAACTTGCCACCGAACACTTCCTGCAACAGCGGCGACGCCATGCCGAGGATGCCAATACCGGCCGATACGTTCAGACACAGCACCAGCCACACCAGACGGAACTGCGGCGTTTTCCAGGCCACATTCACGTGAACATGACGATGGGTAATCATCGCGTTGGAGGCTTTTTTCGCCGGGGCGGTCCAGCCTTCAGGCTTCCAGCCGGTTGGCGGAACGCGGTAGGACAGCGCGCCACCGATCATGAACACGAAGTAGATCGCGGCCATCACCAGGAAGCTCTGCCAGACACCGACGCTGGTTGGCGAAGCGAAATGCCCCATCAGCGCCGCAGCCAGTGGAGCACCAACCATTGCGCCGCCGCCGAAGCCCATGATCGCCATGCCGGTGGCCATGCCGCGCTTGTCCGGGAACCACTTGATCAGGGTCGACACCGGCGAGATGTAGCCCAGGCCCAGGCCGATACCGCCGATGACCCCGGAGCCGATCCACATCAGCCAGATCTGGTGGGTATACACCCCCAGCGCCGAAATCAGCAGACCGCCGCACCAGCACAATGCCGACACTACGCCAGCCTTGCGCGGCCCGGCATGTTCCAGCCAGCCGCCCCAAATGGCGGCCGAGCAACCCAGGAAGATGAAGAACAGGGTGTAGATCCAGCCGAGCATCGAGATCGGCCAGTCACACTGGGACGAAAAGACCTGAGCGATAAAACTCATGTCTGGCGCGCAGGCCACTGGAGTCGTGATGCCCAACGCCTTTGACAGCGGCAACCAGAACACCGAAAAGCCGTAGGCCATGCCGATGCACAAGTGGATGGCCAGCGCGGCCGGCGGCACCAGCCAACGGTTGAAACCGGGCTTGGCGATGATCCGCTCCTTGGACAGGAACGCAGGCTGGTCGGCGCCGAAGCCGTCCGCCGTGATGCTCGTGGTCATTGTGTATCCCCCAATTATCAGTATGGTTCGCCAGCCACAGTTCACTCCCGGCCTTTATGCACGCAGGCATGACCGTTTTTTCGGTGGAGCACCTTGTCGTGCGACAACAGGTCGCAGAAGGACGGACGAACGGGCAAAGGTTACCATCTGCAAGTGACAGAAAAACCAAACTGACATCACCGTTTGTACGTCATCTGATCTCCCTCGCCTCATGACCTCACAGGAATCACCATGCCGATCATTGTCGAGCCGCTGAACCAAGCCACTGCCCAGGATCGGCAGGATCTGCAAAAGATCTACTGCGACGCCCCGGACTGGCTGTTCGCCCCTTTTTCCGGGGCCGCGCAGTTGATCGAAGACTGTTTGCGCGACGGCACACTGATCGCCGGACGCTTCAATGATCGCCTGCTGGGCGCGGCCCGCTTGCAAAGGCACCAAGACGCCTGGCACTTGTCACAAATTTGTGTGCGAAAAATTACCCGTCGCCGTGGTGTTGCCGAGCGACTGGTTGCCGAAGCCCAAAAAATGGCCGCGCAATCGGGCATGACCCTGCGTCTGCTGGCGCCTGCCGGGCATCTGGAGGCTCAGGCACTGGCCGCCAAGCTGAAACTGCCGCTGGATGTACTGCCGGCGTGATCGCTGACCGGTCGTCCGTTCCGGAGCGCTATACTCCTCGGCTAAATTTTGAATTCGATTAATTACAAGGACTCGCCCATGAAAGCGTTCGGCAAAATCCTGGGTCTGGTACTTCTCGGGCTGTTGCTGATCATTGTGGCGCTGGGCTTTGCCCTGACCCACCTCTTCGATCCCAACGACTACAAAGACGAAATTCGCCAGATTGCCCGCGACAAGGCCCACATCGAGCTGACGCTCAATGGCGATATCGGCTGGAGCCTGTTCCCGTGGCTGGGCCTGGAGCTGCACGACGCCAGTGTCGCGACCATGGTCAAACCGACCGAACCCTACGCCGACTTGCAGATGCTCGGCCTGTCGGTGCGCGTACTGCCGCTGCTGCGCCGTGAAGTGCAGATGAGCGACGTGCGCGTCGAAGGCCTGAACCTGCGCCTGAACCGCGACAAGGACGGTCACGGCAACTGGGAGGACATCGGCAAGGTGCCTGCAACGGCCAACACCGGCGCGGCGGCCAGCACGCCGCCGGCCACTATCGAACCTGCACCCGAAGCCAGCGTCGCGGCGGAAAAACCGCCCCAGCCGATCCGCCTGGACATCGACAGCCTGACCGTGAACAACGCGCGGGTTGAATACACCGACGAACGAACCGGCAAGAGCTTCAGCGCCGAAAGTATTCAATTGAGCACCGGTGCGGTTCACGACTCCGTCAACATTCCACTCAAGCTCACGGCTTTCCTGTCCGCCAACCAGCCGGCACTGCGGGTTCGTACCGAGCTCAATGGTGAGCTGCGCATCGCACGTGCCCTGCAGCGCTATCAGTTCGAAGACATGAGATTGTCCGGTGAAGTGACTGGCGACCCGTTGCAAGGCAAGACCATGACGTTCTCCGCCCAGGGCCAACTGGTGCTGGACAAGGCCGCCAATGTCGCCGAGTGGACCGGCATCAAGATCTCCGCCAACCAACTGCGGGCACTGGGTGAACTGAAGGTCAACGACCTCGACAAGACCCCACAAGTCAGCGGCGGTATCTCGATTGCCCAGTTCGACCTGGCGAAATTCGTCGAAAGCATCGGCCAGAAACTCCCGGCCATGGCCGAAGGCAGCCTGAGTAAAGTCGAGCTGGTCAGCCGATTGGCAGCGACACCGACCAGCCTGGCGCTCGACAGCATCAACCTGAAAGTCGACGACAGCACCTTCAGCGGCCGCATTGCCGTCGAAGACTTCGCCAGGCAATCGCTGCGCGCAGTGCTCAAGGCCGACACCTTCAACGTCGACCGTTACCTGCCACCGAAATCCGCCGAGGCCAATAGCACGACGCAAGTGCGTCAGGCCGAAGTCGCCAGCACCGAAGCCGATGCCATGGCCGGCGCCGGCAGCACTCCGTTACCACCCGCGCCGACCAAGGACGCGTGGAGTAGCGAGCGCCTGTTGCCAGTGGAACGCTTGAGCAAGCTCGATGTGGACGCCGACCTGACCTTCGGCCAGTTGACCCTGCAAAAACTGCCGATCCATAACGCTGCGCTCAAGGCCACCGGCCAGGGCGGCCTGCTGACGCTGGCCAACCTGCGCGGCGATCTGTACGAAGGCAACTTCGAAACCACCGGCACGCTGGATGTGCGCCAGCCAGTGCCGGCGCTGAACCTGCAGACGAAGATCACCCGTGTGCCGTTGGAAAAAATCCTCGAAAGCCAAGGCAAGAATCCGCCGGCCAAAGGCCTGGTCACGCTCAACAGCAACCTGACCGGCAATGGCAACAGCCAGAAAGCGTTGATCGAAACCCTTAATGGCAATGCCAGTTTCGTCATCAACAATGGCGTGCTGCTCAATGCCAACCTTGAACAACAGCTGTGCAAAGGCATCGCCACGCTCAACCGCAAAACCCTCAGCGGCGAACCCCGGGGCAAGGACACACCGTTCCAGGAGCTCAAGGGTAACCTGACCTTGCGTAACGGCGTGGCCAGCAACCCGGACCTGAAAGTGCGCATCCCGGGCATGACCGTCAACGGTGACGGTGACATCGATCTGCGAGTGCTGGGCATGGACTACCGCGTCGGCATCATCGTCGAAGGCGATACCAGCGCCATGCCGGACCCGGCCTGTCAGGTCGGCGACAAGTTTGTCGGCATCGAGTGGCCACTGCGCTGCCGCGGCCCGCTGGAACTGGGTGCCAAGGCTTGCCGTTTGGATAACGACCGCATGAGCCAGGTCGCGGCCAAACTGGCTGGCGACAGGATCAGCGAAAAAATCGACGAGAAATGGGGCGACAAGGTCAACCCGAAACTCAAAGACGCGCTCAAGGAGCTGTTCAAGCGATGAGAGCCGAGCAGTTTTCAACGGCGGTGCTGGACTGGTTCGACCGCCACGGCCGTCATGATTTGCCCTGGCAGCAGGGCATCAACCCGTATCGGGTGTGGGTCTCGGAAATCATGTTGCAGCAAACCCAGGTCAGCACGGTGCTGAACTACTTCGACCGCTTCATGGCCTCGTTGCCAACGGTCGAAGCCCTGGCGGCGGCACCGGAAGACGAAGTGCTGCATCTGTGGACGGGCCTGGGTTATTACACCCGCGCGCGCAATTTGCAGAAGACCGCGAAAATCGTCGTCGAGCAGTACGGCGGCGAATTTCCCCGGGATGTGGAAAAACTCACTGAATTGCCGGGCATCGGCCTATCCACCGCTGGCGCCATTGCCAGCATCAGCATGGGCCTGCGCGCGCCGATCCTCGATGGCAACGTCAAACGGGTACTGGCGCGCTTTACCGCGCAAGAGGGCTACCCCGGCGAGCCGAAGGTCGCGAAACAGCTCTGGGCCAACGCTGAGCGCTTCACGCCGCACGACCGGGTCAACGCCTACACCCAAGCGATGATGGACCTCGGTGCCACGCTCTGCACTCGCAGCAAACCGAGCTGCCTGCTGTGCCCGTTGGAAAAGGGCTGTGAGGCGCACATGCTCGGCCTGGAAACCCGTTACCCGATCCCCAAGCCGCGCAAAGCCATCCCGCAAAAGCGCACGCTGATGCCGATGCTTGCCAACGCCGAAGGCGCCATCCTGCTTTACCGTCGCCCCTCCACGGGCCTGTGGGGCGGTTTGTGGAGCCTGCCGGAACTCGACGCACTCGACGACCTGGAACATCTGGCAGCGCAGCACTCGCTAGAGCTGGGCACCCAACAGGCTATGCCGAGCCTGGTGCACACCTTCAGCCATTTTCAGTTATCCATCGAACCCTGGCTGGTTCAGGTCCAGGAGAGCGGCCATCACATGGCCGAGGCTGACTGGCTCTGGTATAACCTCGCCACCCCGCCGCGCCTGGGCCTTGCCGCCCCGGTCAAAACCTTGCTCGAACGCGCGGCCGCCGTATTGAACGCAGGAGAGTCGTCATGACCCGCACCATCATGTGCCGCAAGTACAAAGAAGAATTGCCAGGCCTGGAGCGCGCTCCCTTCCCGGGCGCCAAAGGCCAGGACATTTTTGACCACGTCTCGCAAAAGGCCTGGGCCGACTGGCAGAAACACCAGACCCTACTGATCAACGAAAAACGCCTGAACATGATGAACGCCGAAGATCGCAAATATCTGCAGGGCGAGATGGACAAGTACTTCTCCGGCGAGGATTACGCCAAGGCCGAAGGCTACGTGCCGCCGTCGGAATAACCCCGATTTATCGGGGGTCTGAACGTAAGCGACGGTAATAATTAAAATTTTTTTGAAAACTTGCTTGACGACCCCCTGAAAAACCCGTTTAATGCGCCCCGTTGCCCAGATAGCTCAGTCGGTAGAGCAGGGGATTGAAAATCCCCGTGTCGGCGGTTCGATTCCGTCTCTGGGCACCAAATACCGAAAACCCTGAATCGCAAGATTCAGGGTTTTTTTATGCCTGCTATTTGATCAGGCACTGGTCCGGTGACCTTCGAAGCGACAATTTCCCACCTCCTATCGCCGCACCCACAGGCATCCGCAACGGTTGCCGGGGCCGAGTCCTGAAAAGCTTCCGACATTGGAGATCACCCTCTTCCTGGCAGTATTTGGCCTGTAAGAACGCTCCGTATGCTTTAACGGAAACGGATGACATACGCCGATCTTCAGTTTGTGCAGAATCGAAAGAGGAGCTGCCGCATAACCGGGAGCAGATGCACAACAGAGATATAGGCAATGACTGACGCCATCAAACCAGACGTCGAATCCGCTGAGCTTTTTACTGAACAAGAAATCAGAACTTTCAGCTTTGATATTCGGCAGTCAGCATTGCTGCACAAATTCGCCGAAGAGTTGACCGCCATCGGCGGGCCTCAAGCACCAGGAGCCAGGTCCAAAGCCTCTCTGGCAGCCACCGAATTAAAGTTCTTGTTTTCGAAAGACCAATGCGAACTGCTGGATGCCTATTCCGATGGCCTTAACTCGTATCGTTTTTCGGTCAATGACGACGCCTCGACCTTTGTGAAAACGGCTTACACCGCACTTTGCCAGGGCGTGGGTGAAGCAACTCCGGTCGAATACACGCTGACCCGGGAATCGGCCATGGTCATCAAAGACAACAGACGGGCCTTGGTTTAATGCCAGTCAGTTAAGCGGTAATGCGATCTGTAGCAGC
>NZ_AKJL01000285.1 GCF_000282355.1 Pseudomonas sp. GM49 | reverse complement strand
TGGCGGGTTTTCGACGCTACATCAAACGCGAGCCGCTAGGCACGGTGCTGGTGGTTGCGCCGTGGAACTACCCCTATCTGACGGCGGTGAACACGATCATCCCGGCGCTGATGGCCGGCAACAGCGTGATCCTCAAGCATGCGTCGCAAACCCTGCTGGTGGGTGAGCGTTTCGCCGAGGCCATGCGCCGCGCCAGTCTGCCGGACGGCCTGTTCCATAACCTGCTGCTCGATCATCGGCAGACCGCCGCGATCATTGATTCGGGCCGGGTACAGCAGGTCAACTTCACCGGTTCAGTCGATGCCGGCAAGGCCATGGAAAGCGCCGCCACGGGACGCTTCCTCGGCGTGGGCCTGGAGCTCGGCGGCAAGGATCCGGCCTACGTGCGGGCTGACGCCAACCTCGAGCATGCAGTGGAAAACCTGGTGGACGGCAGTTTCTTCAATTCCGGGCAGAGTTGCTGCGCCGTGGAACGCATCTACGTCGACCAGAAAATCTTCCCGGTGTTTGTCGAGCGCTTCGCTGAACTGACCCGCCAGTACGTGCTGGGCAACCCGCTGGACGAAGCAACCACCCTCGGTCCGCTGGTGACACCGGGTGCCGCATTTTTCGTTCGTGGCCAGATCGCCGAAGCGCTGGCCCAGGGCGCGACGGCGCTGATCGATCCGCAGGCATTTACCGCCGACGTGCCGGGCAGCGCCTACCTCGCGCCGCAGGTCCTGGTCGATGTCAGCCATCAAATGTCGGTCATGCGCGACGAAAGCTTTGGCCCGGTGGTCGGCATCATGCCGGTGGCCAGCGATGAGGAGGCCATTGCCTTGATGAACGACAGTGAGTTCGGACTCAGCGCGTCCATCTGGACCCAGGACCTCGCAGCGGCTGAACGCCTGGGCAACGAGATCGCCACCGGCACCGTGTTCATGAACCGCTGCGATTACCTGGACCCGGCACTGGCCTGGACCGGCGTGAAGAACAGCGGGCGCGGTGTCACCCTGTCGCCACTGGGCTACGAGCACCTGACCCGGGCCAAATCCTTTCATCTGCGTCACGAGGTGTAGACCATGAACCTGACAGGAAACTGGAACTACCCCACGAGCGTTCGTTTCGGTGTCGGGCGCATCGCCGAACTGGCCGAGGTCTGTCGCAGCCAGGGTATCCAGCGCCCCTTGCTGGTGACCGACAGCGGCCTGGCCCGCGCGCCGATCACCACGGCGGCACTCGACGCATTGCGCGCCGCCGGTCTGGGCGTGGCGCTGTTCTGTGATCTCAAGCCCAATCCGGTGGAAGCCAACCTGGCCGGCGGGCTCGACGCCTGGCGCGCCGGCCGGCACGACGGCGTGATCGCTTTCGGCGGCGGCAGTGGCCTGGACATGGGCAAGCTGATTGCCTTCATGAGCGGCCAGACCCGCCCGGTCTGGGACTTCGAAGACATCGGCGACTACTGGACCCGCGCCGACGACAGCCGCATCGCCCCGGTCATTGCGGTGCCGACCACGGCGGGAACCGGTTCCGAAGTCGGTCGCGCGGCGGTGATCATCGACGAACGCACCCACACCAAACGCATCATCTTCCACCCGAAAATGATGCCGCGCGTAGTCATCAGTGACCCGGCCCTCACCGTCGGCATGCCCGCCAAGGTCACCGCCGGCACTGGCATGGACGCGTTATCGCATTGCCTGGAAGCGTACTGCGCCCCCGGTTTTCATCCCTTGGCCGACGGCATTGCCGTGGAAGGCATGCGCCTGGTGGCCAACGCTCTGGTGAAAGCGGTACACACGCCGTCGGACCTTGAGGCGCGCGCACAAATGCTCGCGGCGGCGGCAATGGGCGCCACGGCATTCCAGAAAGGCCTGGGCGGGATGCATGCGCTCTCGCATCCGGTGGGTGCGCTGTACGACACCCATCACGGCATGACCAACGCCACCTTCATGCCCTATGTCCTGCAATTCAATCGTAGCGCCATCGAGGAACGCATCACCCGCCTGGCGGCGTACCTGCGCCTGCCCTCGCCGGGGTTCGACAGTTTCATGGCCTTCGTCCTCAAGCTGCGCAAGGACATCGGCGTGCCCCATACGCTGGTTGAACTGGGCGTGGATGACCGACAGGCCGACCTGATCGCCGACATGGCGATCGTCGACCCTTCTGCCGGCGGCAACCCATTGCCATTGACCCGGGACGGCGTGGCGGAAATTTTTGCAGCGGCGTATCGCGGCCGTCTGTAGGAGCGAGCTTGCTCGCGATGAACGTCAACGATGACGCGGGGAGCCTGACACCCCGCGTCACCCTCAAACCCATCGCGAGCAAGCTCGCTCCTACAGAAAACCAAGGTCGAGCCTACGGCGGCTCAGTTCGGCCTGTCCAACACCTGACAAAGGGCACACATCATGAACCCAGCAAGCCAGCCCGGCACCGACACACACGACGATGACGTCAAGGTGCTGCACAGCATGGGCTACGCCCAGCAACTCTCACGACGAATGGGGGTTTTCTCCAACTTCGCCATTTCCTTTTCGATCATCTGCATCCTCTCGGGTGGCATCAACTCGCTGGCCCAGGGCACCTCGGGCGCGGGTGGCATATCCATCGGGATTGGCTGGCCGATCGGCTGCCTGATCTCCGGGGTATTCGCCATGGCCATGGCGCAGATTTCCTCGGCCTACCCCACCGCCGGAGGCCTGTACCACTGGGGCTCGATCCTCGGTAACCGCTTCACCGGCTGGCTGACCGCGTGGTTCAACCTGCTGGGGCTGGTCACGGTGCTGGGCGCGATCAACGTCGGCACCTACTACTTCTTTTTCGGCGCCTTCGGACCGGCACTGGGCATGGAGGACACAACCACGGTCCGGGTGATTTTCCTGGCAATCCTCACCGGCCTGCAGGCCTTGTGTAACCACCTGGGCATCGGCCTGACGGCCAAGCTCACCGACTTCTCCGGTTACCTGATCTTCGCCACGGCGCTGGCGCTGACCATCGTCTGCCTGATATCGGCACCCAGCTATGAATTCGCGCGGTTGTGGACCTTCGGCAACTATTCCGGCGAGGCGGGTGGCAGCGTCTGGCCGCAGGTCTCCAACGGCTGGGTGTTCATGCTCGGCCTGCTGTTGCCGATCTACACCATCACCGGCTATGACGCCTCCGCGCATACCTCCGAGGAAACCCGCAATGCGGCCATGTCTGTGCCGCGCGGCATGGTCATGTCGGTGGTCTGGTCATTGCTGTTCGGCTGGCTGATGCTCAGCGCGTTCGTGCTGATGCTGCCGAACATGGACGAGGCGGCCAAACAAGGCTGGAACGTGTTTTTCTGGGCCATGAACACCCAAGTCAACCCGACACTGAAACTGGTGCTTTACGTGGCGATCTTCATCTCGCAGGTGCTCTGCGGGCTGGCCACGGTCACCTCGGTTTCGCGCATGATCTTCGCGTTTTCCCGTGACGGTGGCCTGCCCTGCTCAAAAGCGCTGTCGTCGGTCTCATCGACCCATCGCAGCCCGGTCGCGGCCATCTGGACAGGTGCCACCCTCGCGGTGTTGTTCGACTGGGGATCGTCGGTGATCTCGATCGGGGCAACGCCGGTCTACACGATCGTGGTGTCCTGCACGGTGATCTTCCTGTTCTTTTCCTTCGCCATTCCCATCGTGCTCGGCCTGTTTACCTACGGGACGTCGAAGTGGCCGACCATGGGGCCGTGGAACATGGGGCGATTCTGGTACTCGGTGTTCGCCATCCTCTCGGTCCTGGCGATGGTGATCATTTTCGTCATCGGCATCCAGCCACCGAACGATTGGGCGCTGTACATCACCATCGGTTTCCTGATCCTGACGGCCATCGTCTGGTTCGGTTTTGAAGCCCGGCGCTTCCAGGGGCCACCGGTGGGCGACATGATCGTCAAGCGCCAGGCTGAAATCGCCGCGGCGGAAGCGGCGTTGAATAAACAAAGCGCAAGCTGATAGCCGAATCACTGTAGGAGCGAGCTTGCTCGCGATGGTCGTTAACGATAACGCTTGTTTACTGGTTAAACGCGGCGCCCTTGAGTCCATCGCGAGCAAGCTCGCTCCTACAAGGTCCGGGCCTTATCAACCGGGCTTTTTTGCAGGCTGATGATCTATCCTGTGCCTCCCCCCGACTTCACCCCGGAGACACCTGTGCCCGCCCTCACCGCCCGCGAGGTTTACCAGCCGTTGCGCGATGCCGCCCAGGGGATTCGCACGTTCCAGCGAGTCGATGACGCTGACGAGTCTGGTCATGTGCTGGTCGACATCGACGGCTGGCGCCTGTTGCTCGACGTCGACGCCGGCCACTTGCGCCACTGCCTGCACGGCCAATGCCCCGATGGCCGTGAATATGTGTTCGACAACGGGCAGCGCTTCGGCACCGACCCGGTGAGTTTACTCAGCACCTGGGAACTGGCGCAGATTGAACGGCTGCTGGCCTGAACCCTGCGCTACCTATCGTTCCCGGGCCGCACTTGTGATACACAGCCGGAGTGATTTCTGCGTCCAAGGAGGTACTGCCCATGCCCCGTTCCCCACGCCTGCCGCACTGGCTGGCCTGCGCCCTGCTCGGTTTGTTCGCTGGCGCAGCCCAGGCCGGCACGACGCCCCCGGCACCCGATGCCCTGCAACCCTTGCTGGCAACGATGAATGAGCGCTTGTACATCAGTGAGCTGGTGGCGCTGACCAAGTGGGACAGCGGCAAACCGGTCCAGGACAACGCCCGGGAAGCGCAAGTCATCGCCAACGCCCGCATGCAAGCCACCCAGCGCAAACTCGACCCCGACGATGTCGCCAATCTGATCGCCGCCCAGATCGAAGCCAGCAAACTGGTGCAATACGGCAGGCTCGCGCAATGGCAAGCGGCGCACAAGGCGCCGGACACACCGCGGCCGGACCTCAACAACGACATCCGGCCCAAGCTCGACAACCTGCAAAACCTGCTGCTCCAGCAGTACGCCGATTTCCTGCCCTACCGCAAAGACCCGAACTGCCCGCAATGGCTGGCCACCGGACGCTCCGCGCTGACCAAGGATTACCTGCATGACCAGGCGATGATTCGTGCGACCGGAGAGCTGTGTATTGCAGGGCGATAACGTCATATGAACCGGATTGAAACCCTCGCCAAAATCCTGCTCGGCCCGGTGTTGCTTGCGCAAGGTCTCTACACCAGACGAATGACGCCGAGGCTGCCGGAGGCCGAAGGTGAACGCCAGGGCGAGGCCGGCAGCGGCGATGTTCTGCGGTTGTTGATTGTCGGCGACAGCGCCGCTGCGGGTGTGGGTGCGGCGACTCAAGGCGAAGCCCTCAGCGGTCGGCTGGTCGAGCGCCTGGCTGAAGATTATCAGGTGGCGTGGAAACTCTGGGCGCGCTCGGGTCTGGATTCCCAAGGGCTGCTGGAGCTGCTCGAACATCACGCCCCCGAGCCGTTCGATGTGGCGCTGCTGTCGATTGGCGTCAACGATGTCACCGGCACACTGGCGATTGATCAGTGGCTGGCTCGGCAACAGCGCTTGATGGCGCTGTTGTGCGACAAATTCGCGGTGAGGCAGGTTGTGCTGTCGCCGCTTCCGCCGATGCACCTGTTCCCCGCCCTGCCCCAGCCGCTGCGCTGGTTTCTGGGTTTCAGGGCGCGTCGTTTCAATGCGCATTTGGCGGATCTGGCGGAACGTGTGGATCAATGTACGATGCTGACAACCCCGCTGGCACCCGCACCGGGCTTGATGGCCAGCGATGGTTTTCATCCGGGGCCGCTGCTCTACCGTCAATGGGCCGACGATGCCGCCAGGGTTATCGACCAACGCTTTCGCACCACAACAATAAAAACAGGAGTTGAAGATGTCTGAGCTGAACCTGAACCCCAATGTCGCAGCGTCCCTGAAGCAGTGGCACGCGATGATCGGCAACCGCGACTTGAGCGGCTTGCCCGAATTGCTCGATCCGCAGGCGGTGTTCCGTTCGCCGATGGCGCACACGCCGTATCCGGGGGCGCCGGTGGTGTCGATGATCCTCAATACGGTCGTGAACGTGTTCGAGGATTTTGCCTATCACCGCGAGTTGGCGACGGCGGATGGCTTGAACGTGATTCTCGAATTCAGCGCCAGAGTCGGCGAGAAAGAGCTGAAGGGCATCGACATGATCCGCTTCAACGAACAGGGCAAGATCGTCGAGTTCGAAGTGATGGTGCGGCCGCTGAGTGGCTTGCAGGCGTTGGGTGAGGAAATGGGGCGGCGGCTCGGTGCTTATCTGAAGGCCAGCAAGGCCTGATTTCCCGATTCACCAACTCCCCCCCTGTAGGAGCGAGCTTGCTCGCGATGGACTCAAGAGCGCCGCGTTTAGTCAGTAAACACGCGGCATCGTTAACGTCCATCGCGAGCAAGCTCGCTCCTACAGGTTTTGTGTAGAGCCTGAAATCATCACACCCTCGGCTGATGACTGGTCACGCAGTGAATGCCGCCACCGCCCGAGGAGATCGCGTCGATGTCGAGCTGCACCACCTTGCGGTCCGGGTAGAGTTCGGACAACAGGTCGAAGGCTTTGCCATCGGCTTCTTCGTCGCCGAACTGCGGAGCAATGATCGCGCCGTTGATCACGAAGTAGTTGATGTAGCCGGCGGCGAAGTCCTGGTTGTTCTTGCTGAACCGGCTGTTGCGCGGGTTGAGCGGTGGCGACACGGTATGCACCTGCAACTTGCGGCCATCGGCATCCGTGGCGTTTTCCAGGATCTGCAGATGGGCGCGAGTGACCTTGTAGTCGTAGGACTCGGGGTCGTTGTCGAGGTTGGCAATGACCACACCGGGTTTGACGAAACGCGCATAGAAATCGACGTGGGCGTCGGTGATGTCCTTGCCCTTGATGCCCGGCAGCCAGATGATTTTGCGCAGGCCCAGGCGTTCTTTCAGTTCTGCTTCGACCTCGGCCTTGCTCCAGTCGGGATTGCGGTTGCGATTGATCCAGCTGCTTTCGGTCATGATCCCGGTGCCGTGGCCGTCCACTTCGATGCCACCGCCCTCGCCCACCAGTTCGCTGCGCCGGTAATCCGCCTTGGCGTTTTCCGCGACCAGGGCGGCCAATTGCGCATCGTCCTCATGCTGCTGTTTGTTGCCCCAGCCGTTGAAGTTGAAGTCCACGGCGCCGAGGTCGCCGTTGCCATCGACGACAAAATTGGCGCCGATGTCGCGCATCCAGATGTCATCCAGCTCGGCGATCACGAAGGTCGTGTTGTGGCCGCCGCATTTGGCTTCGGCCAGGCGCCGTTCGCTCTGGCGACAGAACACGGTGACCGGCTCGTATTCGGCAATGCTGCGGGCAATCCGGCCAAGGGCGTCTTGCACGTGGGGCGTGAAATCCTCCCAGATCGCGGCCTGTGCGCCGAAGGCGATGAAGGCCCGCTGGTGTTTGTCACCTTCATCGGGCATGTACCAATTGCCTTTGCCGGCCGCTCGCACCGGCATGGAGGCAAAACCCAACCCCATGGACGCCACCGCGCCCATTGCGGCGACAACCGATACCTGCTTGATGAATGTTCGACGAGTCGGCATGTGTTTTCCTGAAATTCGGGGTTTGGCCGGCCCGCTGGCCGGCCGGTGATCATTTAACGGTAGCGGTCTTGAACTTGGTCCAGGTGCGCATGCGTGCCCGCATGTCGGCCTGGGGAATGTCCTTGCCGGGTATCAGCCGCGCGTAGGTGGCTTCATCGAGGTAGATGTCCGGGTTGTTGCGCATCGCGGCATCGACGTCCGGCCGCGCCTTGGCATTGGAGGTCGGGTAGCCGGTGAAGTTGCTGATGGCCGCCATGTTTTCCGGGCGCATCACGAAGTTGATGAAAGCGTAGGCGTATTCCGGGTGCCGGGCGTCGACGGGAATGGCCATGGTGTCCATCCACACTGTGGTGCCTTCGCGGGGAATGCGGTAGTGGAAGGTGGTTTTCTTGCCGGCACTGTCGGCCGTGCGCTGCGCCTGGGTCATGTCGCCGCTGTAGCCGAGGGACATGCACAGGTTGCCATTGACCAGGTCGGTCACCGGTTGCGACTGGAATTTACGAACGTACGGCCGCAACTTCATCAGCAACTCACTGGCCGCCGCCAGGTCTGCCGGTTTGCCGCTGCGCGGGTCGCGGCCGAGGTAGTTGAGCACCACCGCCAGCACTTCGTCCGGCGAGTCGATCATCGAGATGCCGCAATCGGCAAACTTCGCCGCCAGCTCCGGCTTGAACAGCATGTCCAGGCTGTTGACCGGTGCGCCCGGCACACGCTGGGCGATCTGGTCGGCGTTGTAGGTCAGGCCGATGGTGCCCCAGGTGTACGGGACCGTGGCCTGGCTCGAATGCTCATAGTGCGAGCGCAGCTTCTGCAATCCGGGCTCGACGTCATTCAGGGCAGTGAGCCTGGACTGATCCAGCGGTTGCAGGCTGCCGGCACGCATCAGGCGTTCAGCCACGGTGTCGCCGGGGAAGATCAGGTCGTAACCGCTGCCACCAGCGAGCATCTTGGCTTCCAGGGTTTCACTGCCATCCATGACGTCGTAGATCACCTTGATCCCGGTTTCGGCGGTGAACTTGCCGAGGGTGTCCTCGGCAAAATAATCCGCCCAGTTGTACAGCCGCAGGGTTTTCTCCTCGGCATGCAGCGCTGGCACCGCACAGGTCAGCGCCAGCCCCGTGGCCAGGCACAGCTTGTTGATCGTGTTCATGTCACACCCCTTGGGTTGCCCAGCGTGAGTGGATCTGGCGACCGTCCTGGGTCAGCAACGCGCCGTACATTTCCGGACGGCGGTCACGGTAGATGCCCCAGGTCAGGCGGTCTTCGCGCATGGCCGCCAGGTCCAGGGTGTGGACCAGCACGCCGGTGCTGTCACGATCGGCTTCGGCGAGCAATTTGCCCTTGTGATTGCAGATGAACGACGAGCCATAGAAGTTCATTTGCAGGGCCGGGTCGGTGGTCGCCGCTTCCCGGCCGACACGGTTGGCCGCCACCACCGGCAGCAGGTTAGCGGCGGCGTGGCCGCGCATGGTCATCTGCCAGTGATCGCGCGAATCCAGGGTTGCACAACCCGGTTCGGAGCCGATGGCGGTCGGGAACAACAACACTTCGGCGCCCATCAAGGCCAGGCAGCGCGCGGTCTCGGGGAACCACTGGTCCCAGCAGATGCCCAGGCCGATGCGCCCGAACGCGGTGTCCCAGACCCGGAAACCACTGTCGCCGGGGCTGAAGTATTCCTTCTCCTGATAGCCGATGGCATTGGGGATGTGAGTCTTGCGATACACACCCAACAAGCGCCCATCGGCATCGGCCACGCTCAACGAATTGAAGTAGGCATTGCCGGCCTTCTCGTACCAGCTCAGCGGCAGCACCACGCCCAACTCTTTCGCCAATGCGGCAAAGCGCTTGAGCACGTGGCTGTCGCGATACTCCTCGGCCAGCGCCAGGTGTTTTTGGTGTTGCTCGATGCAGAAATACGGCGTGGCAAACAGCTCCTGTAACAGGATGACCTGCGCGCCCTTGGCCGCGGCCTCGCGGACCAGTTGCTCGGCTTGATCGAGGTTGTGTTTCAGGTCCCAGGTGCAGGGCATTTGCGTGGTGGCGATGGTCAACAGTGTCATGGCATCAACCCCGCACCGGCCAGGCCGGCTGTTGCTGGGTGATGCAATGCACGCCCCCGCCGCCATGGGCCAGATGGTTGATCCGCACCGGTACCACTTCGCGACCGGGGAACGCCTGCGCCAGCACTTCGGCGGCGACATTATCGGCATCGATGCCGTAGGCCGGCATGATGATCGCGCCGTTGGCGATGTAGAAATTGGTGTAGGAGGCGCAGAACACTTCGGCCTCGGTGTCCACCGCATCGGTGGCTTCATAGAGTTCGATCAGCTCGAACTGGCGGCCCTGGGCGTCGGTGGCCAGTTCAAGGGCGCGACGGTTCTCCCGGGCCACTTCGGCGTACACCGATTGTTGGTCGTGGGTGGCGTCCACCAGCAACACGCCAGGGCGGGCGAAGGCACACACGCCATCGACGTGGCCGTCGGTCATGTCACCGGTCACGTAGTCCGGATCACCCGGCAGCCAGATAGTTTTCTTCACGCCCAGCAGACGGCTGAAGATTTCTTCGATCTCGGCCTTGGTCACGCCCGGATTGCGGTTGGGGTTGAGCAGCACCGACTCGGTGGTGATCAGCGTGCCCTCGCCGTCCACATGGATAGCTCCACCCTCGTTGCTCAGCGCCGTGCCGAAACACTCCAGGCCCAAATGATTGAGTGCACGGCGGGCCAGGCTTTCGTCCAGATCGTGGGCCGACTTGCCGCCCCAGGCATTGAAGCGCCAGCTCACACCGGCCACACCTTGCTGCGGGTGGCAGACGAAGCTCGGGCCGGAGTCACGGCACCAGCTGTCGTTGACCGCCAGTTCGATCAATTCGATGTTCGGCCCGCACAAGGCTTTGGCGCCGGCGACGGCTGAAGGATCGACCACCAGTTTCACCGGCTCGAAGCGGGCGATGGCGTTCGCTACACGGGCGAAGTCTTCTTGAACCTGTGGCAGCGTCACCCGCCAGCCCGACTCCCAAAGGGTCTTGTTGTGCGGCCAGACCATCCAGGTGGCGGCGTGGGTGACCCACTCGGCTGGCATCATCCAACCGCTGTTTTGAATAACGTTCTGCTGCATGACAAGCACCTCTAAGTTAAGTCATTGTGTTCAATGAAAACTGCCTTGGCGGTCTTGGCATGCATGCTACGGCTGACAAAACGGGCAAACAAACGATGGATTTTGCAGGCAACTGATTAGAGGAACTTATCGATATGCTCAAACACTGGCCGCCCCTGAGCACTCTGCGCGGCTTCGAAGCCGCCGCCCGGCTGGGCAGTTTTCACAAGGCCGCCGAAGAGTTGCACCTCACCCAGTCGGCGATCAGCCAGCAGATCCGCAGCCTTGAGGCGTACCTGGAACAACCGCTGTTCTATCGCAGCGGGCGCAGCGTCAGCCTGACCGATGCCGGTCACGATCTGCTCAGCACCACCCAGGCGTTGTTGCAGCAACTGGCGGTGGGTATTCGCCGGCTGGGGCAGTACCAGAAACCCAATCAACTGGTGCTCAACACCACCCCGGCGTTCGCCCGGCACTGGTTGTTGCCGCGTTTGGGGGATTTCCGTCGCCAGCATCCGCAAGTCGATCTGTGGATCTTCAGCACCGATGAAGTGCCGGATATGGCCAGCCAGACCATCGACCTGGCGGTGCGCGACGACATCAGTTCCCAGGCCGAATGCAGTTTCAAGGTGCTGCACGCCGACCGCCTCTACCCGGCGTGCCACCCGAGCCTGTTGGCGGTGCCGGCGGAACAGCGCACCACCCTGCATGGCGAGCGGGAAATGGACTGGAGCCACTGGGCGGTGGAATCGGGGATTGATGTGGGGCAGATGGATCAGGGGCTGAATTTTTCCGATCCGGGGTTATTGCTGGACGCAGCCTGCACCGGGCTCGGCATTGCGCTGGTGAGCCAGTTGCTGAGTCGACAGGCGCGAGCTACCGGGCTGTTGCAGCCGATGGTGGAACAAACCATCCGCGGCCCGAACTGGGCCCTGCTGACACATCGCGACAGCGAGAACACGGCGATGGCGCGCAGCTTCACTCAATGGCTGGTGGAGAACCTGGGCGAGTGATTACTGCGCCGGAAAAGTTTGCAGATAGGCCAACAGGTCTTCGATTTTTTCCGGATCGCTCAGGCCCCAGAAAATCATGCGGGTACCGGGCACGACTTTTTTCGGTGCTTCGAGGTAGGCGATCAGGGTTTCGCGATCCCAGACCAGGTTGGCTGATTTCATCGCGTCGGAATACACATAGTCCGTGGTGACGGCGGAGTGGCGGCCGATCACGCCATTGAGCTGCGGGCCAAAGAAGGCGCGAGCCGATTCGCCGATCTGGTGGCAGCCACTGCAAAGGCGCTTGAAGACTTTCTCCCCGGCCTGGACATCGCCCGCGGCAAGGGTGGGTGTGCTGAACAGGAGTGCGGTGAGCGCCAGGGCGAGGGTCGGGGCGGCGATTTTCTTCATGTTGCGTTTCCAGTCTGCGAATGCTCGCTATTGGAACATGTCCGTCGAGGATATCCCAAGATATCGGGTCAACACGGACCCTGTGGGAGCGGGCTTGCCCGCGAATGCGATGTATCAGTCACCTACTGTGCTGGATGTGATGGCCTCTTCGCGGGCAAGCCCGCTCCCACAGGGACTTGTGTATGGCTTACTTTTTGGATTGGGTTCGGGATGTATTGAGCACAATAGCTGCCTGAACCAACGCCTTCAGCGCCTTTTCATCGATCGCCTCACCCTCGTGGATATCAATCGCACGGCGGGTATTGCCTTCAAGGCTTGAATTGAACAGTTTCGACGGATCATCCAGCGACGCACCCTTGGCGAAGGTCATCTTCACCACTTGCCTGTAGGTTTCCCCGGTACACAGGATGCCGGCATGGGACCACACCGGCACACCCCGCCACTTCCATTCTTCAATCACTTCGGGGTCGGCCTGGTGGATGATCTTGCGGATGCGGGACAGGGTTTCGCCGCGCCAGTCGGCCAGTTCGCGGATTCGCTCGTCGATCAGTGCCGAAGCTTCGTCAGATTCAACCTTGTCCGTTTTCATCACCGTCTGCACCCTCATCATGATGGTTGTGACCGATGAGGGTAGACGGTGTTCGAAGGTTTTCAGGATTCGCTGACTGACGGCGCCTGGGGCACGGGGCGGGTTTTCACGGTGACGAACATTTTGATGCGGTCGCCGATTTCCTGGAGGGTATGGCGGAACGGGTCGTGTCTTTCGCTGGTGGTCGGATCTTCGAAGCTCCAGACCATCACTTCAGCGGTAAACGGCATGCGCGCGGCCTCTTCGGAGGACTTGTCGCACAGCGTGATGACGTAGTCGAACTCCTGGCCTTCGAAATCTTCGAGGGACTTGCTGCGCAAGCCACCGGTATCGACACCGATGTGATCCAGGGACTCGAACGTGCGTGGATCGATCTCGCTGGCCTCGAGCCCGGCGCTGAAGGCCTGGAAGTCGGCAGGATCGATGTGGCGCAGCAGGGCTTCGGCCATGGGTGAGCGGACATCGTTTCTGGCGCAGACGAACAGCACGCGACGGGGGGCGGTCATGGGTTTACCTCGACTGGCGGACTTTAGTGTTTGCTCATCAATCCATGCAGCACGCCGAACCGCAGACCCGGTTCAGACGCAATCATATGCGTGATCCCGAACACCTTGAACGCCGCCAGCATCACCACCAGACCGCCGGGCAAAATGCTCAGGCGATGGGTGGGCAAACCCGCCAACTTGAGGTGTTTCACATGTTTGACTTCCAGCAGCCGCAACGACAGGCGCAACAGGCCACCGTAGGTGATGCCGCTCTGACCGTCATCATTCAAGCCGTTGGCCTTGAGCACCTTGGCCAGCATCCGCGCCGTCCCTGAAGAACCGATCGCCTGCTGCCAGCCCATGGCGCGGTAACGGCGGGCAATGCGCTCCAATTGCACCGTGGCCGCGCGTTCGGCCTCCAGCAGCGCTTCGGCCACGATCCGCCCGCCATGGAAATAGTGCGCACCGAAGGTTCCGCTGCCGATGGCAATGCTCTCGGTGACCAGCAGTTGGTCGCCACGGCCGATGATCATTTCCGTGGAGCCACCACCGATATCCACCACCAGCCGCGTGCTTTGCGCCGGCAAGGTGTGGGCCACGCCGGCATAGACCAGTTGCGCCTCTTCCTGACCGGAAATGACGTCGATGCGAAAGCCCAGGTGCCGTTCGGCACTGGCCAGGAACAGCGGCGCGTTGTCCGCTTCGCGCACCGCGCTGGTGGCCACCGCCCGCACCCGCCCGGCCTCGAAACCGCGCAACTTCTTGCCAAATCGCGCCAGCGCCTGCCAGCCACGGTCCAGCGCCAATTCATCGAGCGCCCCGCCCTGCAGGCCTTCGGCCAGACGCACCGGTTCACGCAGGGTTTTCACTTCCTGGATGACCATCTGCTGGTTCCGTCTCACCGACTGGCCAATCATCATGCGAAACGCATTGGAGCCCAGATCGATGGCGGCAAACAGCGGGGCGTCTTTCATACGGGGTTCCTTGCACATTCATCTGCCGGCAGGCTGGTGGCCGACGGGCACTCAAGACGGATTGCGAGGATCTTGCCATGGCTTCGATGACACCCAGATGACACCACCGGGCATCACCACTTCGTAACAAACTGTGACTAGCATCGGCTGTGCCATCCACGACGCGAGTGTCTCACCATGCTTTCCAATCAGGACACCTTGATCCAGCGCATTCACCGCGAGCTGCTCGATATCAGTGACGAAGAGCTGGAACTGGAATTATCGGAAGACGGACACAACCTGGACGCACTGTTCGATGAACACATTGAGGATGGCAGCGAGAAAGAAGCCCGGCGCCGTTACTTCGCCGAACTGTTTCGCCTGCAAGGCGAACTGGTGAAATTGCAGAGCTGGGTGGTCAAGACCGGGCACAAAGTGGTGATCCTGTTCGAAGGCCGTGATGCCGCCGGCAAGGGTGGCGTGATCAAGCGCATCACCCAGCGCCTCAACCCCCGGGTCTGCCGGGTGGCCGCCCTGCCCGCGCCCAATGACCGCGAACGCACGCAGTGGTATTTCCAGCGCTACGTTTCGCACTTGCCCGCCGCCGGGGAAATCGTGCTGTTCGACCGCAGCTGGTACAACCGCGCCGGGGTCGAAAAGGTCATGGGGTTCTGCAATGACGACCAGTACGAAGAGTTCTTCCGCACCGTCCCGGAATTCGAGCGCATGCTTGCCCGCTCCGGCATCCAGTTGATCAAGTACTGGTTCTCGATTTCCGACCAGGAACAGAACCTGCGCTTTCTCAGCCGCATTCACGATCCGCTCAAGCAGTGGAAACTCAGCCCCATGGACCTGGAGTCGCGCCGCCGCTGGGAGGCCTATACCAAGGCCAAGGAAATCATGCTCGAACGCACCCACATCGCCGAAGCGCCCTGGTGGGTGGTGCAGGCCGACGACAAGAAGAAGGCCCGGCTCAACTGCATCCATCACCTGCTCGGCCAGATGCCTTATGAAGAGGTCGAGTTGCCGGTGATTGAATTGCCGCAGCGCGAGCGCCAGAAAGACTATTCGCGGGGGCCTGTACCACAGGAAATCATCGTGCCGGAGGTTTACTGAACTCAGTTTGACCCACACCACAATTGTTCATTTGTCATCGAATCGTCATGAAGTGGGCGCCATACTCTGCTCATCCAATGCGTGCTTTAACTTTCTGCTGCCTCTCCCGGCGGCTTTTTTTTTGTGCCTTCACTGGTTTGGAGGTCACTTCATTTTCAGCGTGGGCATGATCCCTTGTAGGAGCTGGCTTGCCAGCGATGGTCGTTAACGATAACGCGTGTGTACTGGATAAACGCAGCGCATTTGAGTCCATCGCCAGCAAGCTGGCTCCTACAATTCTGCCTCTCCCGGCGGCTTTTTTTTGCCTGAAATTGCGCTTACAGACATTCCTGCGCCGCACGCTCGAACGTCGATGGCACGAACGCCGAGGCCAGCAGCTTGCGTTCGTACAGGAACACCTTGCCGCCATTCGAGGCTTTATAGGTTTCAAGCACGTTGTCCGCCGCCACTTTGCTCGAAACGACGATCCGGTAGCTGCGCTGGGTCTGCGACACCGTGGGCGCCAGCGCATCGTGCTGCAACTTCGGCACCACGCAATGGGTGTACTCCTCGGGCGACTTGCTGGTCTGCAAGGTCATGGTCGGATTGTTCGGCGTGGCACAACCGGCCAGCAGCAGCGAGGCGAAGGCCAGGGTCGGGGCAAAAACAGTGCGCATGAATCAGGTCCTGAAAAGAATTCCACGGTGGATTGGGTTGCCCGCCGCTCAACGGACGTCGGAGCTTATTAATTTGTTGCTGCGGTTAAACCGGCCGTTACCAGCGCCTTCAACGACGCATCGAACTGTTTCAGCGCGGTCAGTTGCAGGTCGCGTTGCTGTTCGATTTGCGCGGCGATCTCGGGGGCGGCCTTGTCATGCACCCACACCGACGGCAGTTGTTTTTCCACCGCGCCTTCGGCCTTGCCGATGTATTGCAGGTTGGCGTCGTAGAACCGCGCGGCGAAACGCGCCTCGACCCGGTCGTTACGCTGGGTCAGCAACTGGTTGTGGGTATCGAGCATCACCACCACGTCCGGGTGGGCCTGTACCAGCGCATCGAGGTTGTCGTAGACCGTCACCGACAGAAAGGTCTTGTGCAGCGAACTCATCAGCCAGTCGATCGCCAGTTGCGGATCGGAGCTGTTGACGAACGCCTGGCGAATCCGCGCATCCAGTGCGTTTTTCGCGCCATTCACCGCCACCGAGTGGTATTGCTCAAGGTATTGCAGGTTTTCCACGGTATTTGCGCTGTAGAGCACCCCGACCGTCTGACCGTATTGCAGCCCTGCATTCACGCCGGTAATGGGCGGCAAATGGCAGTCAGCTGTATCGGCGGCAAAGGCCGATGCGGTGGACGCAACACTGCCCAGCAACAGGGCAATCACAGCCAGTCGGGTCAAGATTTTCATCGCGCAGGTTCCTTGAGCAGCGTGTTCAATGCAGGCAATTTTCCGCCTTTGCGCAAAAAACAGAACTTGCGATTCTTGATGGTGACTATTGACTGAACCAATAGTGCGGCGGCGCCAGCGCAGGCCTCTGGCGCAAACCTGCCGGTCAATGTCGAACAAGCGGCTGTGCCGGGCGCCCACTGTTGATTACAGTGGCGACTGCCCTCAAAACCTGATCAAGGAACGAAACAATGGTGACCTGCTACCTGAAATACGTGCTCGATCCCTACCAGCTCGACGCATTCGAGCACTACGGCAAGTTGTGGATCCCCCTGGTGGAGAAGTTCGGCGGCCAGCACCACGGCTACTTTTTGCCGTCTGAAGGCGCCAACAACATCGCCCTGGCGCTGTTCACTTTCCCGAGCCTGGCGGCGTACGAACATTACCGGCAGCAATCGATGAGCGATCCGGACTGCATCGCGGCGTTCAAGTACGCCGAAGAGAGAAAATTCATCCTCAGCTATGAGCGTTCATTCATGCGGCCGGTGTTCGGCGAGCAGGATCGCTGAGTCAGTCTTTTTTCAGATCCAGGCAGTAGGTGTAGTAACCGGGGTCGCGCACCCAGCCCAGGGATTCATACAGGCGCTGGGCGGTGAAGTTGTCGGTGGCGGTTTCCAGGGTCATGCCCTTGCCGCCGGCCAGCTTCGCAAAGTCGCGGGCGGTGTTCATCAGCAGTGTGCCGACGCCTTTGCCCCGGGCGGCGGGCGTGGTGAACAGATCACCGAGCAACCAGGTGCGGTGGGCGTCGATGGAGGAAAAGGTCGGGAACAGCTGGACGAACCCGAGGTTTTCACCGTCGGTGTCCCGGGCAAGAAAAATCACCGATTCATCCCGGGCGAGCCGCTCGGCGATGAAGGCTCGCGATTGCGAAAGATTCGACGGCTGCTTGTAGAACATCCGGTAGGCGTCAAACAAAGGGGCGATCTGGTCGATGTGCGATGCATCGGCGCGCAGGGCTTCAATAGCCATAAGGGTGCTCCATTGCGGTCTCAAGGATTTACAGACTAGCAATGGCCAAGGACCAGCAGCGTAAAATTTTCTGAAAGCACCGAGATCCCTGTGGGAGCGAGCTTGCTCGCGAAGGCGGCAGCACATTAAACATTGATGTGACTGATCCACCGCCATCGCGAGCAAGCTCGCTCCCACATTAGGTTTCCACATTGATTGTGGATTGTGGTCAAACCCGCACGTTACGCCCCGGCAACGACGTACGCTGGCTGCTTTCCCAACCTTCCACCAACCCCACCGGCACATCCGACGCCGGCAGCATCTTCACGCCACGCACCAGATCGGACGCCCGTTCAGCGAGCATGATGGTCGGCGCATTGAGGTTGCCGTTCGGCTCGGTCGGGAATACCGACGAATCGATCACCCGCAGGCCGGCGATGCCGCGCACGCGCAATTCGGAGTCGACCACCGCCATGTCGTCCTCACCCATGCGGCACGAACCGCACGGATGGTAGGTGCTTTCCAGGTTGTCACGCACGAAGGCGTCGAGGTCTTCATCGCTGGTCACCTGCGCGCCCGGGGCGATTTCGCCGTCGCGGAAGCGGTCCATGGCTTTCTGGCCGATGATCTCGCGGGTCAGGCGAATGCAGCGGCGGAAGCCTTCGCGGTCCTCTTCCCGTTGCAGGTAGTTGAAGCGAATCTCCGGATGCTCGTACGGGTCGGCCGAACGCACCCGCACATAACCACGGCTTTTCGGTTTGTTGGGACCTGTGAGCACCATGAAGCCATGGCCCTTGATCGGCTTGTTGCCGTCGTAGCGCATCGCCGCCGGCAGAAAGTGGAACTGGATGTCCGGCCAGCGCAGGCCCTTCTCCGAGCGGATGAAGCCACCGGCCTCGAAATGGTTGGTGGCGCCGAGGCCATCCTTGAACAGCAGCCAGCGCAGACCGATCATCAGCTTGCTCAGCGGGTCCATCTTGCTGTTGAGGGTCACCGGTTCCTTGCAGCCGAACTGGATGTACACCTCGGCGTGATCCTGCAGGTTCTCCCCTACCCCCGGCAGGTCATGGCGCACGCCGATCCCGGCCTTGCGCAGGACCTCCGCCGGGCCGATACCCGAGCGTTGCAGCAGGTGCGGCGAACCGATGGGCCCGGACGAGATCAGCACTTCGCGGTTGCAATACACCTGGTGAGTCTGGCCACCGTGGTCATACATGACCCCCACCGCCCGCTTGCCTTCGAGGATGATCTGGCGGGTCATCGCATGGGTGATCACCGTCAGGTTCGGACGACCCATGGCCGGGCGCAGATAGGCGTTGGCCGTGGAACAGCGCACGCCGTTTTTCACGGTCATGTGCATGGCACCGAAACCTTCCTGCATGTAGCCGTTGCAGTCTTCGGTCTTGATGTAACCCGCCTCCGCACCGGCTTCGACCCAGGCGCCGTACAGCGGGTTTTTCATGTGGTTGCCGTTGGTGGTGTGCAGCGGCCCGGTCTGCCCGCGATAGTTGTCACCACCCGACTCGTAGCTTTCGGCGCGCTTGAAGTACGGCAGGCAGTTGCGATAGCCCCAGCCTTCAGCACCGAGGGATTCCCATTCGTCGAAATCCAGCGCGTGGCCACGGATGTACACCAGGCCGTTGATCGACGACGAACCGCCCAGCACCTTGCCCCGTGGGCAGTGAATCCGCCGGCCGTTGAGGTAAGTTTCCGGCTCGGTCTCGTAGCGCCAGTTGTACTTCTTGGTGTTCATCGGGATCGAGAAGGCACTGGGCATCTGGATCACTACGCTCTTGTCACTGCCGCCGAACTCCAGGACCAGTACCGAGGTGGCCGGGTCTTCGCTCAGGCGGTTGGCCAACACACAACCTGCCGAGCCTGCGCCAATGATGATGTAGTCGTATTTTTGCGTGGTCATTCTTTGCGTGGTCATAGTTATCTCCCGACCGTCGATTCAGTGAATACCCGCGGTGGCTGCTGTTTGTGGGTCAGCGTGTCGCCGGTGGTGTATTGCGGGGAGGTTTTTTCGATGTGCTGGATCACCGCTTCTTCGCGCTTGAGATCGATCGAGCGGCTCAGCCAGTAGTACGCCAGGCCCGAGACGATCAGCCCGACCAGCCAGGCGATGTCGATGCTGCCCAGTGCCTTGGCGAGCGGGCCGACATACACCTCGCGCTGTTCAACACCATCGAAGATGTAGAAGAACGGGATCATCGAGATAAAACCGATGGCATAGGCTGCGATACCGCGCAGTCCCCAGCTGCCATAGATGTTGCCGTGGGGCATGAAGAAGTGCGGGATGGCGTAGCGGCCCTTGCGCACGAAGAAGTAGTCGGTGAGGTTGACCGAGGTCCAGGGCACCAGGAAGTACAGCATCACCACCAGGTAGATCCCCAGCACCGACAGGCCTTTGCCGGAACTCTGGATGCTCAGGGCCACGCCCAGTTGCAGCAGGATCACGAAGCCGATGGCCAGGATGCGTGCCTTGCGCGTTGGCTCGATGTGCTTGATCGAGTCGACACAGGTCAGCGTGGTCAATTTGGCGCTGTAGATGTTCATCGCGATCACCGGCAGGAACGCCAGGATGGTGACGACCACCACCGCCGTGCCCACCAGCGGCGACACGGTGTTGCCGACTTGCCCGAGGGCCACCAGCACATCAGTGGAGTGCAGGTGATCGGCCAGCCAGCCACCCACGGAAATCATCCACGCACCGGACAGCGACGCCCCGAGGAACACCACCGCGATCAGCTTGCCGCTGGAAGTGTTCTTCGGCAGGTAGCGCGAGTAGTCCGACACATAAGGCGCATAGGCGATGTTGTAGCTGGCGGCCGCCGCAAACTGCGCGATGAAACCGGTCCAGTTGAAACCCAGTGGCGCCGGGGCCGTTTCGCCCACCGCCAGCGCCGGCATGGCTGCGTCCGGCACCCAACCCATCAACACCGCCACGGTTACCAGGCCATACAGCGGCAACGACAGGAACAGCGCCCATTTGAAGCTGCGGTGCATCCAGTCGTGGCCGAGAATCGCCAGCACCGCCGCCGGTATGGTCACCGCTACCGCGATCACCGCCGGATTGAATCCGAACAGAGTGTGCAGCCCCTGCATCATCAGCACCAGGTTGACGATGTTGAAGCCGGCGAACACGAACAGCGTAGCGAGCAGTACCAGAATCACCCCGCGATAGCCGAACTGCGCGCGAGACTGGATCATCTGCGGCAAACCAAGGTGCGGGCCTTGCGAACCGTGAAACGCCATGAACAGCGTGCCGAACATGATGCCCAGCGTGCCGGCGAGCGTGGTCCAGAGCGCAGTCAGGCCGACGCTCGGGCCGACGAAGCCGATGGTCATGGTGAAGAACGTGAAGTTGCCGAGGAACCAGAACGGGCCCTGGCTCGACAGTTTGTCGGTGCGCTCGTTCTCGGGGATGAAGTCGATCGAATGCCCCTCGACGACGGATTTTTCGTCGAGGCTGGACACGCTCGTGGCGGACTTGGCGTTAGTGTTCATGATGGACTCTTATTGTTGGAAGATCATGACGAGATAACCGCGTTCTTTCGGGTGAACGACTCCCGGGGCGCGTCCTTGCCGTTCCTGATCAATGATGGCGCCAATGGCGAAAATGACGCTGAACCTGTAGGAGCGAGCTTGCTCGCGATGAAGCCAGGAGCGCCGCGGGGTATCAGGCTTCCAGCGTTATCGTTAGCGACCATCGCGAGCAAGCTCGCTCCTACAAAGGACAAGCGTCAGCCCGGCAGCGTGATCCACACCGCCTTGGTTTCGAGCAGGTAATCGAGCTGCTCGGCGCCCAGGTCCTTGCCGAATCCGGACTGTTTGTAGCCACCGAACGGCATCGACGGATCGAGGGTGCCGTGGGCGTTGACGTAGACCGAACCGGCCTTGAGGCGCGGGATCAGGCTGTGCACCTTGCCCAGGTCGTTGGAATACAGTGCGGCAGCCAGGCCATAGGGCGAGTCGTTGGCCAGGGCCAGTGCCTCTTCCTCATCGTCGAACGGTGCAGTGACCAGCACCGGGCCGAAGATCTCTTCCTGGACAATGCGCATGTCGTTGCGGCAGTGGGCGAAGATGGTCGGCTCGACGAAGAAACCAGGGCCATCGACCGGTTGGCCGCCGTAGACCAGTTCGGCGCCTTCGGCCTTGCCGGTTTCGATGTACTCGGTCACACGCTGCTTTTGCAGGGCCGAGACCAGTGGGCCGATGAAGCAGTCCGGGTCCAGGCCCGGGGCCATTTTCAGGGTGCGCGTGTAGGCGATCAGCTCACGCAGGAATTCGTCGTAGACACTGCTATGAATATAGGCCCGTGTACCGGCGTCGCATACCTGCCCGGAGTTGAAAAACACGCCGTTGGCGACCGCTTGGGCGGCGGCCGGGATGTCGGCGTCGGCGCAGACGATGACCGGTGATTTGCCACCGAGCTCGAGGGTCAGGCGCTTCATGTCATCCAGCGCTGCGCGGCCGACAGTCTGACCGACCGGGGTCGAGCCGGTGAAGGTCAGTTTGTCGATGCCGGGGTGGGTGGCCATGGCCGCACCGACCACACTGCCGCGCCCGGTGACGATGTTGATCACGCCGTCGGGAATGCCCGATTCCTGCACCAGTTCAGCGAAACGCAGGGCCGACAACGAGGTCAGCTCGGCGGGTTTGACCACCACTGTGCAACCGGTCGCCAGTGCCGCGCCGAGCTTCCAGGCCATGGTCTGCAGCGGGAAGTTCCACGGCACGATGGCGCCGACTACGCCGACCGCTTCCTTGCGGGTATAGGCCAGGTAGTTGCCCGGCAGCGAAGGTTCGACGGTACGGCCGTGCAGCTTGGTGGCCCAGCCGGCGAAGTAGCGCAGGGTATCGACGGTGCCCTGGATGTCCACGTCCTTGGCGAAAGCCACGGATTTGCCCATGTCGATGGATTCGATTTCCGCCAGCTCGGCAGCGTTCTGTTCGATCAGGTCGGCCAGACGTTGCATCATGCGCTCGCGCTCCGCCGGTTTGGCCTGGCGCCAGGCGCCGCCGTCGAACTGGGCACGGGCGGCTTGCACGGCGCGGTCCAGGTCATCGGTGGTGCCCATGGGAATGCGCGTGATCAGGCCTTCGGTCGAAGGTTCGATCACATCGGAGGTCTGGCCGTCGCTGGCTTCGACCCAGGCGCCGCCGATGAACATCTTCTGGACCTTGCTGAGAAAGGTCTGGGTGGCTTCGCTGACGCCGAATTTTTGCAGGTAACTTTTGACGATCGTGTCCATTTTTGTTCTCACTGCCCGGCAGTCAGGTCCTGCCGGGGCTCTGGTTTCTGAGCTTTGTGGTTTCGATGATCAGGCTGGAGTCGACTCGCTCTCGGCGGCGGCCCGCACCTTGCCACGTTCGTGGAAGATAAAACCAATGCTGTTGAGCAGCAGTTGCGCGGCGAGGATCGAGGTCATGCCGGTCGGGTCGTACACCGGCGCGACTTCCACCAGGTCCATGCCGACGATGTTGCCCTTGCTGCGCTTGGCCAGGGCCTGGATGATTTCCAGCACTTCGTAGTAGAGGAAGCCGCCGTGGCTCGGGGTGCCGGTGCCGGGGGCGATGGACGGGTCGAAACCGTCGATGTCAATGGTGATGTAGTAATTGATGTTCTGCGGGATCAGCGCCAGCACACCCTCGACGCCGAGGCGACGCACATCACGCACCGAGAGGATTTTCGAGCCGGCTTCATGGGCCGCTTCGTAGTCGTCGCGGTTGGACGACGACACGTTGCGGATGCCCATCTGGGTCATGCCGACAATGTGGTTCATTTCCGAAGCACGACGCAGCGGGTTGCCGTGGCCGTAGCGCACGCCGTGGCGTTCGTCGACGAAATCCAGGTGCGCATCGAAGTGAATGATGTGGATCGGGCCGCGGCCTTCGAAGGCCTTGATCACTGGCGCGTGCACCGAGTGGTCGCCGCCGAGCACCACCGGCATCACGCCGGCATCGAGGATCTTGCGTACGGCGTATTCGGTGTTCTTGTTACTGGTTTCCATGTCGGTGTGGACGATGTCGGCATCACCGACGTCGACCATGCGCACGTCCGATGCTGTGAGGTACATCACGTCGTCTTCGTGGTCGTAGGCGCCGGCATGGCCGAAGGAAAACAGCGTCGATGCTTCGCGAATCCCGCGTGGTCCGAAGCGTGCGCCGGAGCGCCACTGGGTGCCCATATCATTGGGCACACCGAGCACCGCGACGTCGGCGTCCAGTGCATCCCAATCGGTGCACACCGGGGATTTGCCAAAGGTGCAATGACCTACGAATGGCAGGTTCAGGCGACCGGATTCATAA
>NZ_AKJL01000284.1 GCF_000282355.1 Pseudomonas sp. GM49 | reverse complement strand
GTCCAAAATCATTAGGCCAGTTCAAGCTCGCTCCCACAGGGTTTGGTGTCATGCCATGAATTCGATAGCCACAAAAAACCCGGCACATGGCCGGGTTTGTTGTTTCTGCGCGAAGTTACTCCACTGCGACCTGCAAGGCACGCTGAGCACTGCGCTTGTTCTTGATGCCGTAGCAGACCCACATGAACACGAGCCACACCGGAATCGCATACACCGATGTCTGAATCCCCGGAATCAACAGCATCACGCCAAGGACGAACACCACGAACGCCAGGCAGATGTAGTTACCGTACGGGTACCACAGGGCCTTGAACAGCGGCGTCTGCTTGGTCTTGTTCATGTGCTGGCGGAACTTGAAGTGCGAGTAGCTGATCATCGCCCAGTTGATCACCAGAGTGGCAACGACCAGCGACATCAACAGTTCCAGCGCGTTTTGCGGGATCAGGTAGTTCAGCAGTACCGCGATCAGCGTCACGGCAGCCGAAGCCAGGATCGAACGCACCGGCACGCCGCGCTTGTCGATCTTCGCCAGACCTTTCGGCGCGTCACCCTGCTCGGCCATGCCCAGTAGCATACGGCTGTTGCAGTAGGTGCCGCTGTTGTACACCGACAGCGCCGCGGTCAGGACCACAAAGTTGAGGATGTGCGCGGCGGTGTTGCTGCCCAGCATCGAGAACACTTGCACGAACGGGCTGCCGCTGTAGGAGTCACCGGAGGCGTTCAGGGTGGTCAGCAAGCTGTCCCACGGGGTCAACGACAGCAGGATCACCAGCGCACCGATGTAGAAAATCAGGATCCGGTAGATCACCTGGTTGATCGCTTTCGGGATCACGGTTTTCGGCTTGTCGGCTTCGGCAGCGGTGAAACCGAGCATTTCCAGACCACCGAAGGAAAACATGATGAAAGCCATGGCCATCACCAGACCGCTGACACCGTTCGGGAAGAAGCCACCGTGGGACCACAGGTTGCTCACCGCCGCTTGCGGGCCGCCATTGCCGCTGACCAGCAGGTAGCTGCCCAGGGCAATCATGCCGACGATCGCCACGACCTTGATGATCGCGAACCAGAACTCGGCCTCACCAAACACTTTGACGTTGGCCAGGTTGATCGCGTTGATCAGCACGAAGAAGCCCGCTGCGGAGACCCAGGTCGGGATGTCCGGCGCCCAGTAGTGGATGTATTTGCCGACCGCCGTCAGCTCCGACATGCCCACCAGAATGTACAGAATCCAGCAGTTCCAGCCCGACAGGAAACCGGCGAAGCCGCCCCAGTACTTGTGCGCGAAGTGGCTGAAGGAGCCGGCCACCGGATCTTCGACGATCATTTCGCCCAGTTGGCGCATGATCATGAAGGCAATGAAGCCGCAGATGGCGTAGCCGAGGATCATCGACGGACCGGCGGATTTCAGTACCCCGGCCGAGCCGAGAAACAAACCGGTACCGATCGCGCCACCGAGGGCAATCAATTGAATGTGGCGATTTTTCAGGCCGCGTTTCAGCTCGCCTGATTGCGGGTGTTGTCCACTCATGAAAAGGGTCTCACGCAAGGTTTGATGATGTTCAGTAGACGTTGCTGCTCAGGAAATCCGTTAAGCGGCACCGATCAAACCCCAGCGCAAGCACCAGGAGTTCAGCGTATTTACAACGGTCATGCGTCACCTGTTTGTTTTTATCTGTGACGAAATCGAACCCGACACGCTCGTGACGCGACGGAGTGAACAAGGCGGATAGCCTTGAGGTTTGCGCAGATGCGCAGGAGGTCACAGGTAAAACGCGGCGCATTGTACACCCGTAACCCCCTGCTGCCAGACCCGCTGGACAAGCGTGTCTATGGCCGGGATTGCCTGTGTCCGCCCCGAGGGGCTCGGGCGGCTGCAAAAAATGGGTCAGACCCTTGCGGATCATTGACGGGAAAGGCAGGAAACCCGCCTCTCGCAGAGCGATGGAGATGGAATACGGCGTTCATTGCGCCTCCTTTTTGTTATGCACCTGCACGACAGGCATGGCGCGCATAACACCCTGCATGGAGCGGTGAAACAAGCGGGCTAGAGCGCGGGGAGAAGGACACAAGGCAATAGCGCGTAAGTATTTTCTTACGACATTCGAGAAATGGCGATTTCACGGGGTTAATCCGTGTATTTCGTCAGCATTTCTTTACAACGCGTAAACCCGGGTTTCCATATTGGAGTGCTCAGTGCAGCGACTGACGCCATCGCGAGCAAGCTCGCTCCCACAGGGAAATGAGTTTGCTCGGAGAATCGCGATCAAAATGTGGGAGCGAGCTTGCTCGCGATGGCGTCCTCAAAAACGATACGGACATAAATCCAGACGAAAAAAAACGCCAACCCGAAGGTTGGCGTTTTTAACTTGTCGCTTGCAGCTTGAAGCTTACCGCTGCCTCACTCCGGCTTACGACGCCCAAAGCCCGGACGCTGGCCGGAACCGGCCGGCGCGCCACGGCGCTTGCCCGATGGCGTGTCGCCGTCGACCAGTTTGATCCCCGGACGCTTCGGCGCAGGCTTGGCCGGGCGCTTGGTGTCAGCCGGGCGATCGGCTACCGGCGTACCACGACCTTCGCCACGCTCGGCACGGCCATTGGTCGGACGTGGCGTGCGTGGACCGCGTTCGCCGTCCTGACGCGCAGCAGGCTTGCGACCTGGACGCTCGCCTTCGATCTGCGGCTCGCGGCTTGCACGTGGAGCAACAGGAGCGGCAGGAGCCCCGGCGGCTGGACGCAGGGTGCGTACACGCTCGGTCTTGGCCATCGGACGCGACGACTTGCGCTGCATCCGGTCAAGCTTGTCTTTGCTCTTGGCGTTCATCTGCGGCATCGCGACCGGCGTCAGGCCGACCTCGGCACTCAGAATGTCGACTTCGTACTGGCTCATTTCGCGCCAGCGCCCCATCGGCAGGTCGGAGTTGAGGAACACCGGACCGAAACGCACGCGCTTCAGACGACTGACCACCAGGCCCTGGGATTCCCACAGACGACGAACTTCGCGGTTACGACCTTCCATCACCACGCAGTGGTACCAGTGGTTGAAACCTTCACCACCTGGCGCTTGCTTGATGTCGGTGAACTTGGCCGGACCGTCTTCGAGGACCACGCCGGCTTTCAGACGCTCGATCATCTCGTCGTCAACTTCGCCACGCACACGTACCGCGTATTCACGGTCCATTTCGTAGGAAGGGTGCATCAGGCGGTTGGCCAGCTCACCGTCGGTGGTGAACATCAGCAGACCGGTGGTGTTGATGTCCAGACGACCGATGTTGATCCAGCGACCTTCTTTCGGACGCGGCATCTTGTCGAACACGGTCGGGCGACCTTCCGGATCGACACGGGTGCAGATTTCGCCGTCGGGCTTGTTGTACATGATCACGCGGCGCACCGACTCGGCGGCCTCTTCGCGCTTGATCACCTTGCCATCGATGGTGATGGCGTCGTGCATGTCGACGCGCTGGCCAAGGGTGGCGTCTTTGCCATTGACCTTGATGCGGCCGTGGCTGATCCAGGCTTCCACGTCACGGCGCGAGCCAACGCCGATACGGGCGAGGACTTTCTGCAGTTTTTCGCCTGCTGGGCCGATTGGCTGGTCGTCTTGCTGGTCTTTGATACTCATCTGGGCACCTCCCGGTGTGGTCTGAAAACTGGGTACTTGGGCGAAGGGATCGCCGAAGGGTCGCGAATCATACGCGCATGCGGGCGATTGCGCATCAGAGACTAGCTGATCAACGCAAGGTTATTTGTTTTTCCGCTGACCGGTGACACGCAACTTGCTTGCGAACACATCCCCCCTGTGGGAGCGAGCTTGCTCGCGATGACGGAGGCACATCCGACGTCGAAGCGACTGACCTGCCGCCATCGCGAGCAAGCTCGCTCCCACAGTGAATCTCCATTGTTCATGAGACTCGCATCAGTCCTCGAACTGGCGGCGTTCTGCTTCGATAGCTTGAGCCAGGGCCAAGGCTTCGGCCTCTTCGTCCGACAGTTCCGGCTCGGGTTTCGGCTGTTCGAGGGCAGCCACGGCAGCCAGGAGTTTTTCCCGGGCCTCGGCAACGCCGAGGATGTCGTCGGCCTGCTCCGGTTCAATTTCCGGCTCAGGCTCGGGCTGTGCCGCTTCGACTTCTGGCTCGATGACCGACTGTTCCGAATCGAATTCAGGCGATGCCCCATCACGCAACAAGTCGTCAAAGTCGGTCTTGAGCCCCTCCTCCATGCTGTCCAGCTCCAGCAACAGCGTGTGGAAACTGGTTTCTTCTTTCGGCTCTTCCGGCTCGGCGCTGGCATCGGCCAACTCTTGCAACCCGGCGGGTACGGGGGCGTCGTCGAAATCGAGCACCGGGTCCGGTTCCAGCTCGCGCAGTTCTGCCAGCGGTGGCAAGTCGTCGAGGTTTTTCAGGTTGAAGTGATCGAGGAACGCCTTGGTGGTCGCGAACATCGCCGGTTTTCCGGGTACGTCGCGGTAGCCGA
The DNA here is from genome assembly GCF_000282355.1 of Pseudomonas sp. GM49. Classification (GTDB taxonomy): domain Bacteria; phylum Pseudomonadota; class Gammaproteobacteria; order Pseudomonadales; family Pseudomonadaceae; genus Aquipseudomonas. The sequence continues at coordinate 24,719 of NZ_AKJL01000284.1, read as the reverse complement.
CGATACGGATCCACTCGCGCTCCATCAGCGTCTTGACGATGTTGCTGTTGACCGCCACGCCCCGCACGTCTTCGATTTCGCCGCGGGTGATCGGCTGGCGATAGGCGATCAGGGCCATGGTTTCGAGCATGGCGCGAGAATAGCGCTGCGGGCGCTCCTCCCACAGACGCCCGACCCACGGCGCAAACTTCTCGCGAATTTGCAGGCGATACCCCGAGGCCACCTCCTTGAGTTCAAACGCGCGGCCATCGCAGGACTTCGCCAGAATCGCCAGGGCCTTCTTGAAGACTGGCGGCTCCGGCCGCTCGCCTTCTTCGAAGAGTTCGAACAGGCTTTCCAGGGATTGCGGCTTTCCCGAGGCCAACAGAAAGGCTTCAAGCAAGGGTGCCAGGTCACGGGGTTCAGTCAGGTTCATGTTTCGACTCGTTATTCGGCTCGGGCTCGCACGTGGATCGCGGCAAATGGCTCATTCTGCACCAGCTCGACCAGGGATTCCTTGACCAATTCAAGGATCGCCATAAAGGTCACCACCACTCCCAAGCGCCCTTCTTCAGCGGTGAACAGCTCGACAAACGGCACGAATCCGCCGCCCTTGAGCCGCTCCAGCACATCGCTCATGCGCTCTCGGGTAGACAGCGCCTCGCGGCTGACCTGATGGCTTTCGAACATGTCGCCACGGCGCAGCACCTCGGCCATGGACAGCAGCAACTCGGATAAACGCACGTCCGGCAACAACTTGCGTGCCCGCGCTTGCGGGGCGTCGAGCCTGGGCACCACCACGTCGCGACCGACGCGGCTCAGGCCATCGATGCCTTCGGCGGCGGCCTTGAAACGCTCATATTCCTGCAAGCGACGGATCAGTTCGGCGCGCGGGTCGTCTTCTTCATCTTCGACGGTTTCGGCCCGTGGCAACAGCATCCGCGACTTGATCTCGGCCAGCATCGCGGCCATCACCAGGTACTCGGCAGCCAGCTCCAGGCGCACCGACTGCATCAACTCGACGTACCCCATGTACTGGCGGGTGATTTCCGCCACCGGGATGTCGAGGATATTGATGTTCTGCTTTCGGATCAGATAAAGCAGCAGGTCGAGGGGGCCTTCGAACGCCTCGAGAAAGACCTCGAGGGCATCCGGCGGGATGTACAGGTCCAGCGGCATTTCCATGACCGCCTGGCCATAGACCATGGCGAAGGGCAGTTCCTGCTGGGCTCCGGCCTGACTGTCGACGGGTTCTACTGCGGACATCTAGGCCTCGACCATGAACGGCGCAGGGTCGCCGCAACCAACGCGAATGACTTCCGGCTCGCCGTCGGCGAGGCTGATCACGGTGGACGCCTTGATCCCGCCGAAACCGCCGTCGATGATCAGGTCGACCTGGTGTTCGAGCAACTGGCGCATTTCATGGGGGTCGCTCAACGGATCTTCATCGCCTGGCATGATCAGGGTCACGCTCATCAACGGTTCGCCCAGTTCAGCCAGCAGCGCCAGGGCAATCGGATGGCTCGGCACGCGCAGGCCGATGGTGCGTTTCTTGGGGTGCAACAACAGCCGTGGCACTTCGCGGGTAGCGTTGAGGATGAAGGTATACGGCCCCGGTAGATGGGCCTTGAGAATGCGGAACGTACCGGTGTCGATCTTGGCGAACAGACCCAGTTGCGACAGGTCGCTGCAAATCAGCGCAAAGTTGTGTTTCTCATCCAGTTGCCGCAGGCGCCGAACGCGCTCCACGGCCACCTTGTCGCCGATCTGGCAACCTATGGCGTAGGAAGAGTCTGTGGGATATATCACCACCCCGCCCTTGCGGATGATCTCGACCGCCTGTTTGATCAGGCGCGCTTGCGGGTTTTCCGGATGAATCTGGAAAAATTGACTCACGTTCTCTACCTGTTCAGACGGCGGCAATAATTGGGTCATGTTTGAATCGACACCATAGCGGCGGCAGATCCTCCGGGAGTGGCCGGTATTCACCGATCTCCGACCAGCCTCCAGGGCCATGAAAATCACTGCCCGCGCTGACCAGCAGACCGAACTCGCGGGCCAGAATGGCCAGGCTGCCCACTTGCTCGGCAGGTTGATAACCATTGACCACTTCGATGGCGTGGCCCCCCGCTTGAATATAGTCGGCAATCAGACGACGACGCTTGCTTCGAGTGAATTCGTAGTGCCAGGGGTGTGCCAGGCTGACCCAGGCCTTGGCCGCGCGCAGGGTCTCGACGGTTTCGTCCAGGGTTGGCCAGTGTTGCTTGACGTCACCCAGCTTGCCGGCGCCCAGCCATTTGCGGAACGCCTCGGCACGATCCTTGACGAAACCTTCACGCACCATCCAGTCGGCGAAATGCGGGCGGGCGGGCGCGTTACCGCTGTCGCCCAGGTCCTGCTGGATCTTGCGGGCGCCTTCCAGCGCGCCCGGCATGCCTTTCAATGCCAGTTTGCGGCTGATTTCCTCGGAGCGCAGCCAACGGCCATCATGCAATTTGGCGATGGCCTCGACCAACGGTGCAGCATTCACGTCAAAACCGTAGCCCAATACATGAATGGTCGCGCCGCCCCAGGTGCAGGACAATTCGACGCCGTTGACCAGTTGCATCCCCAGCGCGATGGCCGCGTGCCGGGCCTCGTCGAGGCCTTCAAGGGTATCGTGATCGGTCAAGGCCAAGACTCGCACGCCTTTTTCGAACGCTCGCGCCACCAGAACCGCAGGCGCCAGGGCGCCATCGGAGGCCGTGCTATGGCAGTGCAAATCAACATTCACAGGGCTTTGTAACCTCAAATCAGCTGGCGCTATCGCGCGCCCATATGTTTGTTATTATGCCGCCACATCCTGCTTCTGGCTGCCACTGTGAAACAATTCATCGATTTCATCCCGCTCCTGCTGTTTTTCATCGTCTTCAAAACCGATCCACGGGTCGTCGACATCGCCGGCCATGAGGTCACTGTAGGCGGTATTTACAGCGCCACCGCGATGCTGATCATCAGTTCCCTGGTGGTCTACGGCACGCTGTTCGTCAAACAGCGCAAGCTGGAGAAGAGCCAGTGGCTGACCCTGATCGCCTGCCTGGTCTTCGGTAGCCTGACCCTGGCGTTCCACAGCGAGACGTTCCTGAAGTGGAAAGCGCCGGTGGTCAACTGGCTGTTCGCCCTGGCGTTCATCGGCAGCCACTTCGTCGGTGACAGCCTGCTGATCAAACGCATCATGGGCCACGCGCTGACCTTGCCGGAACCGGTCTGGACGCGCCTGAACATCGCCTGGATCGCCTTCTTCCTGTTTTGCGGTGCCGCCAACCTGTTTGTCGCGTTCACCTTCCAGAGCTACTGGGTCGACTTCAAGGTCTTCGGCAGCCTGGGCATGACTTTGCTGTTCCTGGTCGGCCAGGGCATCTACCTGTCCCGCCACCTGCACGATGCCGACACCACTACGCCAAAAACCGAGGACTGACATGCTTTACGCAATCATTGCCACAGACGTCGCCAACTCCCTGGAAGCCCGCCTGGCCGCACGGCCTGCGCACCTTGAGCGCCTGCAAGCGCTCAAGGGCGAAGGTCGCATCGTATTGGCCGGCCCACACCCGGCGGTCGACAGCAATGATCCGGGCGCAGCGGGTTTCACCGGCAGCCTGATCGTCGCCGAATTCGATTCCCTGAGCGCCGCCCAGGCCTGGGCCGACGCTGATCCGTACATCGCCGCAGGCGTCTACGCCAGCGTTCTGGTGAAGCCGTTCAAGCAAGTCCTGCCGTAAAATCCTGCTCCGCGATGAACCTTGTCGGTTCATCGCGTTCTCAATCGCTCATTATTCTCGTTTGCCGGCCGACAACTTGCCCAATACTCGTATTGGAATCAGGAGTCGCGATGCGCAAGGGTCCGTTGTGTCTGATGTTGTTCACGCTGTCGGTTGTGGCGCCCGCCCACGGTGAAGAATACGCCGAGGGTGGCAATTCAACGCCTCTTTCCTTGAGCGCCGGTAGCCAGATCACCGAGTTGCAGCAACGCTTGAAAGAAAGCGAACGGCAACGGGAAGAACTGAACAAACAATTTCAAACCGCCGAAGGCGAACGCGAAAGCCCGCTGCTGGCCCGGTTGCGCCAGGAGAACCAGCGTTTGAAGCTGCAACTCAAGGAAGCCCAGGCCAGCAGTCCACTGCCGCGCCTGCTGACCGACCAGCAACAATGGTTCGTCACTGGCGCCGGGGTAGCGCTATTGGCTCTGCTCTGCGGTATCTTCGCCAGTGGAGCAAGTCGAAAACGTCGACAATGGCTAAATTGAGTGAGTCATGAGCGAGCTGTTACTTATTGATGATGACCAGGAGCTGTGTGAGCTCCTGAGCAGTTGGCTGAGCCAGGAAGGGTTTCAGGTACGTGCCTGTCACGATGGCCAGAGCGCACGCCGCGCGTTGGCCGAAACCGCCCCGGCGGCCGTGGTGCTGGATGTGATGTTGCCCGATGGCAGCGGCCTGGAACTGCTCAAGCAGTTGCGCAGCGATCACCCGGATTTGCCGGTGCTGATGCTCTCGGCCCGGGGCGAGCCCCTGGACCGTATCCTCGGCCTGGAACTCGGGGCCGACGATTACCTGGCCAAACCCTGCGACCCACGGGAACTGACCGCCCGCCTGCGCGCAGTCCTGCGCCGCAGCCACCCGGCAGCGGTGTCCAGCCAGATGGAACTGGGTGACCTGTGTTTCAGCCCGGTGCGCGGAGTGGTCAGCATCGACGAACAGGAATTCACCCTAACTGTCTCCGAAAGCCGCCTGCTGGAAGCCTTGCTCAAGCAACCTGGCGAACCCCTGGACAAACAGGAACTGGCGCAGATCGCCCTCGGCCGCAAGCTGACCCTGTATGACCGCAGCCTGGACATGCACGTCAGCAACCTGCGCAAGAAGATCGGCCCACACCCCGATGGCCGACCGCGCATCGTCGCCCTGCGCAGCCGCGGCTATTACTACAGCCTGTAGGCGCTCGCTCGCGATGGAGTTGAACGATTACGCATACTGTCTGGAAAAACGCGGTGCCTGTGAGTTCATCGCGAGCAAGCTCGCTCCTACAGTCACCCGGACGTTTTGTCAGGATCGCTGAAGACCGTCTTTACCCAAGCTTTACCCTCCGCTGACCGCCGCTGACCTTGATCTGCGTAATCTGTACTCATCCGGAACGTACCGGGAACGAGACAAGGAGATACACCATGCGCAAGACTCTTATCGCTCTGATGTTCGCTGCTGCCCTGCCGACCGTTGCCATGGCCATGCCAGAAGGCGATGGCTCGATGAGTGGGCCAATGGACGGTTCGCACCATGGCGGTCAGATGCACGGCATGCACGGTAAAGGCCCCTACAGTCAACTGGACCTGAGCCGCGAACAGCGCGAGCAGATCCGCAAGATCATGGGCGAGCAGATGCACGAGCGTAAGCAACTGGTCGAGAAGTACCTGGAAAAACTCTCGCCAGCCGACCAGAAAGCCATGAAAGACGAGATGACCGCCAAACACCAGAAAGCCGAAGCCGATGTGCGCGCGGTCCTGAAACCGGATCAACAGAAGAAATTCGACGAGATCCAAAAAAAACAGGCCGAACGTCGCGCTGAATGGGCCGAGTTCAAAGCCTGGAAAGCGCAACAACCGCAAAAAGCGCAATAATGCGTTAACCCCGGACCCGACGGCTCATCACCGTTGGGTCTGATGTTTTTTGATCTAATGTGGGAGCGGGCTTGTTCCCACACTGATCTGTGTTTGTTCGAGGATTTCCTGTGCGTTCATTGTTCTGGCGTATCCTGGCCAGCTTCTGGCTGGCCATCGCTCTGGTTGCAGGGCTTTCCATCCTGCTCGGGCACATGCTCAACCAGGACGCATGGATTCTCAGTCGCCACCCGGGCCTCAACACGCTGGCCGAACAGTGGACGCAAACCTACGAAAGCCAGGGCGAAGACGCAGCTCAAGACATTCTCCAGCAACGCAAACGCCAGTATCACATCGACGTTCAGGTGCTTAACGAAAGCGGCGATCCGGTCGTTCGCGGCACCTTCCCCAGACGTGCGGCGGCCTTTGAGGCGCGTCAGAACAATGATGACCGACGCTTGCCATGGCGGCGTCTGACCGATGAATTCACCAGCGAAAAAACCGGCGACACCTACCTGTTCATCTACCGTATCCCGCACCCGGAACTGGACGCCTGGCACCGCGAGAGTCTGCTCTGGCCGCTCAGTGCGCTGGGGATCGCCCTGGTGGTGCTGACCCTGTTCAGCCTGCTGGTGACCTTTTCCATCACTCGCCCGCTCAGCCGTCTGCGCGGAGCGGTGCATGACCTGGGACAAACCGCTTATCAACAGAACAGCCTGGTCAAACTGGCCAATCGTCGCGATGAGTTCGGCGTCCTGGCCAACGACTTCAACCGCATGGGCGCGCGCCTGCAAAGCCTGATTGGCAGTCAGCGGCAACTGCTGCGGGATGTGTCCCACGAACTGCGCTCCCCCCTCGCCCGCCTGCGTATCGCGCTGGCGCTGGCCGAACGGGCCACCCCGCAGGAACGAGAGCAGCTCTGGCCGCGCCTGACCCGTGAGTGCGACCGACTGGAAGCGTTGATCAGCGAAATCCTGGTGCTGGCGCGGGTCGACTCCGATAACGCCAGTGCCGAAGAGGTGGACCTGAACGCCTTGCTCAATACCCTGCAAAAGGATGCGCAACTCGGCTCACCCGAGCAACTCGTCCACCTCGAAGCCGAATCGCAACTGAATCTGAAGGGCTGGCCGACGATGATCGAACGGGCCGTCGACAACTTGCTGCGCAATGCCCAGCGCTTCAACCCGGTGGATGGCCTGCCGATCGAACTGCAGGCGCTGCGTCAGGGCGAGCGGATCGTCGTGACCGTGCGCGATCACGGGCCAGGGGTCAGTGCCGAATATCTGAGCCAGCTCGGTGAGCCGTTCTATCGGGCGCCGGGGCAGACAGCGGCCGGACACGGCCTGGGCTTGGCCATCGCCAGGCGCGCGGCGGAGCGACATGGCGGCAGCCTGGTGCTGGCCAATCACCCCGAGGGCGGTTTCATTGCCAGTCTGGAATTGCCGTTGGTTCCGGGGGCTGTCGTACAACCCTGAGGTTATCCCCCCCAACTATCTGAATGACACAGATCTACTGTGGGAGCGAGCTTGCTCGCGATGGCGGTTTTTCAGTCACTTCAATGTTAAATGTACTGCCGCTATCGCGAGCAAGCTCGCTCCCACAGGGGCTGCGGTGTCAGACCTTCCCGGGCCAGGCGCTGACGAACTCGGCCAGGTCGACCTTCTCGGCCACTCGCGGTTCTTTCTGCGGCGTGCCCAGGTACAGGAAAGCAATCACCTCTTCCCCTTCCGTCAACCCCAGCCCCTTGGCCACATGCGGCGAATAAGCCAGGTCACCGGTACGCCACACCGCACCAATGCCCTGCGCATACGCCGCCAGCAAAATCCCGTGGGCCGCACAGCCGGCCGCCAGCAACTGCTCGGACTTCGGATACTTGACGTGATCCTGCAACCGGGCAATTACCACCACCACCAACGGCGCCCGCAGCGGATTATTGCGCGCCTTGTCGATGGCCGCTTCGCTGACTTCGCTGTCCGAAAGCTTCGCCGCTTCGGCCAGCAACTCGCCCATCTGCTCACGCGCCGCGCCTTCCACCGTCAGGAAGCGCCACGGCTGCAAGTGACCGTGGTCCGGGGCGCGCATGGCGGCCCCGAACAGCACCTCGCGCTGCTCGGCAGTGGGTGCAGGATCAATCAGTCGTGGAACGGAAACACGGTTGAGCAAAGCGTCGAGAGCCTGCATCGGCTACCTCCTGAAAAATTTGTGCGGCTATTCTAGCTGCAACTGCCGCAGCAGTGCCGGTTTACATGCCCTGCCTCACGGGTAGAATGGCGCCCTTTCCACCATCAGCCGAGCGGACCTCATGGCGTTGCCGACCTTACGGATCATTGGTTTCATCATCGGCATCTTCCTGATCACGCTGGCGATCTCCATGGTCATACCCATGGCCACGCTGGTCATTTTCGACCGCACCAGTGATCTGCCCTCGTTCCTCTGGGCCAGCATGATCACCTTTGTCGCCGGTTTGGCGCTGGTGATTCCCGGGCGCCCCGAACACATTCATCTGCGCCCCCGGGACATGTACCTGTTGACCGTCAGCAGTTGGCTGGTGGTATGCATTTTCGCCGCGCTGCCATTCCTGCTGACCCAACACATCAGCTACACCGATTCATTCTTCGAAAGCATGTCCGGCATCACCGCCACTGGCGCAACCGTACTCAGCGGCCTGGACACCATGTCCCCCGGCATCCTGATGTGGCGCTCCCTGCTGCACTGGCTGGGCGGCATCGGTTTCATCGGCATGGCGGTGGCGATTCTGCCGCTGCTGCGCATCGGTGGCATGCGGCTGTTCCAGACCGAATCGTCGGACCGCTCGGAAAAAGTCATGCCCCGCTCGCACATGGTGGCACGGCTGATCGTGGCAGCCTACGTCGGCATTACCATTGTCGGCAGCCTGGCGTTCTGGTGGGCCGGGATGAACCCGTTCGATGCGATCAACCATGCGATGTCGGCGATTTCCACCGGCGGCTTCTCTACCTCCGACCAGTCTTTGGCCAAGTGGCCACAACCGGCGGTGCATTGGGTCGCGATCGTCATCATGATTCTCGGTGCCCTGCCGTTCACCCTGTATGTGGCAACATTGCGTGGTAACCGTCGGGCGCTGATCAAGGATGAACAGGTTCAAGGCCTGCTCGGCATGCTGCTGGTGACCTGGCTGGTACTCGGCACCTGGTATTGGTGGACTACCCAGCTGCATTGGCTGGAGGCGTTGCGGCATGTGGCGCTGAACGTGACGTCGGTAGTGACCACAACCGGTTTCGCGCTGGGGGACTATAGCCTGTGGGGTAATTTCTCGCTGATGCTGTTCTTCTATCTGGGGTTTGTCGGCGGTTGCTCCGGCTCGACCGCGGGCGGCATCAAGATTTTCCGCTTCCAGGTGGCCTACATCCTGCTCAAGGCCAACCTTAACCAGCTGATACACCCGCGCGCGGTGATCAAGCAGAAGTACAACGGCCACCGCCTCGACGAAGAAATCGTGCGTTCGATCCTGACCTTTTCGTTCTTCTTTGCGATCACCATCTGCGTGATTGCGCTGCTGCTGTCGCTGCTCGGCGTGGACTGGATGACCGCCCTCACCGGCGCGGCCAGTACCGTGTCCGGTGTCGGCCCGGGGCTCGGTGAGACCATCGGCCCGGCAGGTAACTTTGCGACCCTGCCGGATGCCGCCAAGTGGATTCTGTCGTTCGGCATGCTGCTCGGCCGACTGGAGATCATTACTGTGTTTGTGCTGTGTATTCCGGCATTTTGGCGTCATTGACCGCGTCAGGTGCTTGCATCAGCCGCATCCGGTACTCGCCGGGTGTGGCGTCGAACCAGCGGCGGAAAGCACGAAAGAAGTTGCTCGGATCGGCAAACCCCAGCAAGTAAGCGATTTCCAGCAAGGTCATGTTCGGTTGCGCCAGATACTGCTCGGCCAGTTCGCGCCGGGTATCGTCCAGCAGCGCCTGAAAACTCGTGCCCTCTTCCTGCAAGCGCCGTTGCAAGGTGCGCTGGGAAAGATGCAGTGTCTGCGCCACGGTGTCGCGCTTGGGCTCGCCCTGGGGCAACAGGCGGCACAACACCTGCCGCGCCTTGTGCGTCACGCGGCTTTCGGAAAAGCGCGCCAGGTACTCGCCGGCAAAGCGGTCATGCAGCAACGCCATCGCCTCGTTGGCCGTCGGCAACGGCGCTTCCATGTCCGAACGCTCGAAAATCAGTGCATCGTAAGGTGCGTTGAACAACAGCGGTGCGTGAAAGGCTTGCTTATAGGGTTCCAGGTTGGCCGGCTCGGTACCTTGGAACAACACTTTGCGTGGTTGCAACGTACGCCCGGTCAACCAGCCGCACAACGCCAAGGCACAGGCCAGCGAGGCTTCGGCGCTTTGCCGGGTCGGCGGCAGATGGTCGCCATGCACCGTCAGAATCAGCGCATAGTCTTCTTCCAGCAGCTTGAAACTCAGGTCGGCGCTTTCGGCGATGATCCGCTGATAACGCACCAGACGCTGAAAGCCTTCGGCCAGTGTCTGGCTGGACATCAACGCGTAACCCGTCACATGAAACTGCGCCGGTCGCACCACCTTGCCCATGTTCAGGCCGATGGCCGGATTGCCGGACAGTTCGACCGCGCGTTGCCACAGCCGTGTCATGGAATCTTGCGGGAAGCGTGCATCCGGATCATTCAGTGCCCCGTAGTCGAGCCCCAGCTGTTTGAACAGAACCCGGCAATCCAGGCCGTCCATCTCCAGCGCTTTGACAATCCCCATCGCCCAGCTTGCAGAAGTCGTTCGTTCGCTCATGGCGTTTTCTTACATGTTGAGCCGCATGTTACGGCTATTGACCGAAGGATACTAAAGTGGCGCCTATTGTCAGTGGCTGATGCCATTGATCACTCTAGACTCAAATAAGCTACCCGCAGAACAACTTGCAGTCAGAACAACAACCACAGAGATCGCAGTCGTGGAAAACATCAGACGTTTCAGCAGTTTCGCTGAGTTCTACCCGTATTACCTCAGCGAACACAGCAACAGTACCTGTCGCCGACTACATTTTATCGGCACGACACTGGTTATCCTGATACTGGCGCTGACCATTGGTCGGGGCACCTGGATGCTGTTGTGGGCCCTGCCACTGGCCGGTTACAGCTTTGCCTGGGTCGGGCATTTCTTTTTCGAAAAGAACCGTCCGGCGACGTTCCAACACCCCTTCTATAGCCTGCTCGGTGATTTCGCCATGTACCGGGACATGGTTATGGGGCGCGTTCCCTTCTAGCTGACATCCGTCACAAGAGAGTTGCCTGTGAATGCCAATGCCCGCTTCACCCACATGAAGGACGGCACGCAGGAAGACTGGGCGATCATCGCCGCAGACTTCAGTGCCTATGCGCGACAATTGCCGGCACGGATTGCCGCGCACCTGCAGTTACTGGAGGGTGATTTCGGCGGGTTCCCGGTGGATCGCCTGACCCATTCCCTGCAAACCGCCACCCGCGCCTGGCGCGATGGCCGCGACGAAGAATACGTGGTCTGCGCCCTGCTCCACGATATCGGCGACACCCTGGGCTCCTACAACCACCCGGACATCGCCGCAGCGATCCTCAAGCCGTTCGTCAGCGCCGAGAACCTGTGGATGGTGGAAAAGCACGGGATTTTCCAGGGCTACTACTTCTTCCATCACCTGGGCATGGATCGCCATCTGCGTGAGCAATTCCAGGACCATCCGCAGTACCAGGCGACCGTCGAGTTCTGTGCCAAATACGATGCAGCGGCGTTTGATCCGGCGTATGACACGCTGCCATTGAGTTTCTTCGAACCGATGATGGAGCGGTTGTTTGCGCACCCCAGGAACTCGATCTACAAGGCGGCGATGCAAGAGCACTCGCCGGCCTGACAGGACCGCTGCGCGGTCCATTCGCGGGCAAGCCCGCTCCCACAGTAGATTTGTTGCGAACACAGAATCTGTGGGAGCGGGCTTGCCCGCGAAGAGGCCAGCACAAACACCGAATGACTGTCAGGCCAACTCTGCGACTTTCGCCGCCTTCAACTGCGCCTCCCGCGCCTGGGCATCCGCCAACCGGTACAGCTCGATCGAACCATCCCAATGCTCGATCAGCGCGGTGCACGACTCCACCCAGTCGCCGCAATTGAGGTAGTCCACCTCGCCGACCTTGCGAATCTCGGCATGGTGAATGTGCCCGCACACCACGCCGTGCAGCTCGCGTTTGACACACTCGTGGGCGATGGCTTCTTCGAAGTCGCTGATGAAGCTGACCGCGGTTTTCACTTTGTGCTTGAGGTAGGCCGACAGCGACCAGTAGCCGTAGCCATATCGCGCGCGCCAGTGATTGAGCCAGCGGTTGAGCGTCAGGGTGAATTCGTAGGCCGAGTCACCGAGAAAGGCCAGCCAGCGATGGTAACGGGTGATCACATCGAACTGGTCACCGTGAATCACCAGTAGATGTCGGCCGTCGGCGGTGACGTGTACGGCTTCGTCCACCAGCTGGATATTGCCCAGGATCAGCTTCGAATAACGGCGCAGGAATTCGTCGTGGTTGCCTGTGACATAGATCACTTCGGTGCCGCGCTTGCTCATGGTCAACAGGCGACGGATCACGTTGGTATGCGCCTGTGGCCAGTACATGCCGCCACGCAGTTTCCAGCCGTCGATGATGTCGCCGACCAGATAGATCTTGTCTGCGTGATAACCCTTGAGAAACTGCGACAGGTGTTCAGCCTGACAGTCCCTCGTGCCCAAATGCACGTCGGAAATCCATAGCGTCCGCACACGTTGCTTACGAGTGGGCTTGGCGAGCTCGGCGCTGGTCATGGGCAACCCTCTGGACATGTTTTATAAAGTTTGCGCTGGTCGAGTTAATGGTCCATGACAGCACCAAGTCAGTCGTGTGACAGCGCTTATCAGCCTGCCCGGGTGTAGACTGGCGGCCTGATACGGGAGACCTGCGATGAGACCGATCCTCACGCTCCGCCAATACAGCCACGACCTGATCGTCCACAGCCACGAACACGCTCAACTGGTGTTCGGGCTCTCGGGCGCGCTGGATTTCGAGGTCGATGGCCGTGGCAGCCAGGTGGTGCAGCAGAGCTTCGTCGTGGTGCCGTCGGGCGCCCATCATGCTTGCGGCAGTGCCAATGGCAGTCGCTGCCTGGTGCTGGATGTGCCCAGCGAGCAATGGGTGGCTGAGTCCCTGGGTGATCACGCCGAATCCAGCCGACGCTTGCTCGACAACGCCGGCCGCCTGCCCCTGGACGCCGGGCAAAACCAATTGGTCAGTTGGCTGGCGAACAGTCCGGTCGATGATCCGCTGATCGCACAACAAGGCGCAGTGCTGTTACTGGCCAGTCTCAACAACGCCAGGCACGACACGCTCGGCGGTCGGCGCCTGCCCTACGCTGCGCTGAATGCACACATCGATCAGTACGCGGCGTATCCGCTGCAGGTGGCCGACCTGGCCCGTGTGGCAGGCCTCTCCAGTGCCCGTTTGCATGCTCGATTCGTGGCCGAATGCGGGCAGACGCCAATGGACTACATCCGCAGCCGACGCCTGCATATTGCCGTGGACTTGCTGCGCAACTCGGCGCTGCCCATCGGTGAGATTGCCTGCCGTGTCGGCTACAGCTCCCAGAGTGCCTTTGCGGCGGCGGTGCTGCGCGAGTTCGGGGTATCGCCCGGGAAACTGCGACGCGAGGCTGGCGACAAAGGACAATAGTCTGCCGACAGACTTGATGGGCGATTACGCGCTTCAATGAGGCCTCTGTTCGTTTGTCGTTAAGGATTGCAATGACTCCCCGTACTGCCCTTGGCGCCTTGCATATCGGCGCATTGATGTTCGGCCTGACCGGCGTGTTCGGCAAACTGGCTGCCGCGTCACCGGCGATCATCGTGTTCGGCCGTGCCGCTTTCGCCGTGCTCGCGCTGGCGTTCTTTGCACGGTTCGCCAGCCAGACGCGCTGGCAGAAACTCGAGGCCGTGGACTGGCGTCGACTGCTGCTCAGCGGCTTGTTGCTGGCCGGGCACTGGGTGAGTTTCTTCATTGCGGTGAAAGTCGCAGGCGTGGCGATTGCAACGCTCGGCTTCGCCAGTTTCCCGGCATTTACCGTGATCCTTGAAGGGCTGATCTTTCGCGAGCGCATTCGCACCAATGAAATTGTACTGGTGCTGCTGGTGAGTATCGGCCTGGTGCTGGTCACGCCTGATTTTGATCTGGCCAGCGGCGCCACCACCGGCCTGCTGTGGGCCGTGGGTTCCGGGTTGTTGTTCGCCCTGCTGTCACTGACCAACCGTGCCAGCTCCGGACGGGTCCCGCCCGTGCAGGCAGCACTGTGCCAGAACGTGGTGGTTGCCCTGTGCCTGCTGCCGGTGGCGGCGCCGCAATTGAGCGAAGTGCGTGCCATCGACTGGCTGTGGATCGGCCTGCTCGGTGTGTTCTGTACCGGTGTCGCCCACAGCCTGTTCGTGGCCAGCCTTGCGGTAATCAAGGCACGCACTGCCGCCGTGGTGTTCGCCCTGGAGCCGGTCTATGGCATCACCGTCGCCTGGTTGCTGTTCAACGAAAACCCGACCCCGCGCATGTTGCTCGGGGGCGTGCTGATCATTGTGGCGATTGTGGTGTCCAGCAGGTTCTCAGGTGGTTCCAGCAAGAAAGCCGTTGCTGCGGAGGCTGCGTCTCACTGAGTGCGGTCGTTATGGCCCAGGTCGCGGTCCGGGTCGATCTGGTCACGGACCCGCTGCTTGAGCACTTTGGCCTCAGGGAAGCCACCGTCCGCCTTGCGCTCCCAGATCTGCACGGTGTCACAGTAAATATGAAAGACCCCGCCAGTGCCCGGCACCAGGGAGACTTTGCCCAGGTCATCACCAAAGGTGCTGAGCAGCTCCTGGGCCAGCCAGGCCGCACGCAACAGCCACTGGCATTGCGTGCAATAGGTGATGACGATTTCCGGTTTGCTGACGGTCATGATGGGACGTAACTCCAGAGTTTGACGACGCCGCTATGATAGCCCGGCCGGTGGCTGCCGGGACGGCGAAGCGGGTTGCGCCTCTAACTCGAACGCCGGCTCGATCATGGCCAGAGCAGCCGGCTGCTCGTACTCGCTTGGGCTGATCACGTCCCAACTCGACGCCATCGACAGCTCCTCCAGATTGAGCCGGTACTCATCGTCAGTGGCGGATTCGCTGGACATCGCCAAACCCGGAACCACCACCACGGCAGCAGCGACCGGGAGGGAACGACGGCTACCGACCCGCTCAAGCCCTTCATTGGCTGGCACTCCGTCGCGATGCACAGTGGGCGGTTGCATGGCGGGGGGCCACATTACTGGCTCGGTAAAGAGCTCCGCCAACGGCTCATGCTGCGGCGGCAGAGCCACTGGCGTTGTGGCCTGATGCTGCCGGCGCCAGCGGCGAACAAACCAGCCCAGCGCCAGCAACGCCATCAGCGCTGACACGCCGACAATCGGCAGCCAGCCAATCCCGGGGTTTTCAACAATAGCGGGGGCTGGCGCCACTGCGTCAGAAGCAATGGGTTGCGCCTTTACCTTTTTGAGTTCCGACAGTTGGGTTTGCAGCTCAGCCAACTGTTTTTTCTGGCCGGCGATCAGCTCATCCTGGCCTTGAAGCTTCGCGTTGAGCTCATCGACAGTGGTTTGCAACGAGTGGTTTTGCAGGGTGCTGGCGGCCAGTTGCTCGACAGCGGGATCAACCACGGGAACGTCCGTTTCCGGCGTCGCCTTTGCCACGGGTGACGGCAAGACGACCGGTTGAACACTGGGGAATGCAGACGCCGCAGAACTGGAAACCGGTTCATCGGTGGCGGGAACAACACCTGGCGCACCCGGCGGGTCGATCAGTACCGTGTACTCGCGTAATAGCTGACCGTTGGGCTGATTGAGCTGCACGAGGAAATTCAGGAACGGTTCACTGACCGGTTTGCTGGAGGTCACCTGGATCAAGGAGCGATTACCGCGCAGGACCGGGGTGAACTTCAGGTTGTCGAGGAAAAATACCCGGTCGACCCCGGCACAGCTGAACTCGTCTGCCGTTGCCAGGCGCACCGACAGCTCGTCCTCTTCCAGGCCAGCCGCATCCACCAGGGCGATTTCGGCACGCAACGGTTGATTCAGCACCGAATGCAGGGTGATTTCACCCAGGCCCAGCGCAGGTGCCCATGCCGAATAAGTGACAGCGGCCCCGGCCAGCAACCACTGAGTACAACCGCGTAAAACCAATCGCCAACACTTGAGCATGAGCATCCTTGAGATCTACAGAAACTACCCGTACGCGTTCGTACATCCGTTACGAACACGATATTGCCGAGTAGTTCTTATAGTCTGCCCAATGCGGTCTCTCAAAAACCTGGCGTTTGGTTATGCCTCAAGATTTTTCAAGGTTGCCCAGGATGTGCCCGTGAACCCGCATGCACACCTTCAAGTCCGCCTCATCGACGCCTTCGAACAGTTCGTGACGCAGTTGCGTGGCAATGGTTTCAATTTGTTCGATCAGGGGAAGCGCCGGCGCGCAGAGAACGATTTTTTTCGCCCGACGGTCTTCCAGCACCGCCTGGCGTTGCACCAGGCCCTGGCTTTCCAGGCTGTCGAGCAAACGGGCCAGGGTCGGGCCTTCGACGCCGACGCTTTGCGCCAGCTCGCGCTGGGTTGGTGCTTCTTCGAAACGTGCCAGGTGCAGCAGCACCAGCCAGCGTGCCTGGGACAAGCCCATACCCGCCAGTCGGCGGTCCAGTTCGGCACGCCAGCCACGGGACATCTGGGCCAATTGCATGCCAAAGCGGTGTTGATCGGTTAACGGCATAAAACACTCATGATCAGACTGAAATAAATAAAAACTAATTATTAGTCAGCTAAGCATGAGCCTCGACTTGAGGCAAGGCTAGATCTGTACTGAATCGTTACATCAGTACTACAGGTGCCTCAAATCTCGAATTCCGACTGCAAGGCCGCCCGAACGCAGTACAACACCCCTTCCGGCACCCTGCCTGCAAACAGCGCGGCGATCTCGGAAACCGCCGGCAACTCACCTTCGCCGTCGAGGAAGGCGTCCTGCACTTCACCCATCAGATCTTCAGGCAGATCCAGCGCCTGTTCCAACGACAACTGCTGCTTGCCGATCGCTTCGGCCAGCATGGTGTAGACGTTCTTTTCCGAGCACTGCAACTGTCCGGCGATCTGTACCGGCGTCATTCCGGCCCGCGCCAAAGTGATCAGTTCATGACGCACGTCAGCCACCGGTTTCGGCGCCTCGACCTGGCCGCCGAGCACCTCGAGGAAGGCCTCGCCGTAGCGCTCCAGCTTGCGCGCACCAACGCCGCTGACCGTGGCCATTTCCGCCAGCGAGGTCGGCTGGCTGCGCAGCATCTCCAGCAAGGTCGAGTCGGGGAAGATGACATACGGCGGCACGCCATGTTCTTCGGCGAGCTTGCGCCGCAGGGCACGCAGGGCTTCCCACTGTTCGCGCTCCTCGCCACGGACCAGCTGGCTCGCCTGGCTCTTGCTGCTTTTCGCCACGGTTTGCGCCTTGAGATCGCGGCGCAACTCCAGGGTCACCTCACCTTTGAGCAGCGGCCGGCAACTGTCGCTCAGGCGCAGGCCACCGTAGCCTTCGAGGTCGATGTCGGCCAGACCACGGGCTACCAGTTGGCGGAACAACGAGCGCCACTCGCCCTCCGCCATCGCCTTGCCAACACCAAACACCGAAAGATGCTGATGGCCGAAGTTGCGGACCTTTTCGTTGTCCTTGCCCAGCAATACATCCACCAGGTGTCCGACACCGTAGCGTTGACCGGTGCGGTAGATCGCCGAAAGCGCCTGCCGCGCGGGCTCGGTAGCATCCCAGGTCTGCACGCCGTCGACGCAGTTGTCGCAATGACCGCAAGGCTGGGGCATGTCCTCGTCGAAGTAGGCCAGCAGCGTTTGCCGACGGCAGCGGGTTTCTTCACACAGGGAAAGCATGGCGTCGAGCTTGTGCTGCTCCAGGCGCTTGTGGCGCTCGTCGCCTTCGGAGTTCTGCAGCATCTGCTTGAGCATCACCACGTCTTGCAGGCCGTAGGCCATCCAGGCGTCTGCCGGCAGGCCGTCACGACCGCCGCGACCGGTTTCCTGGTAGTAGGCCTCCAGGGACTTCGGCAAATCGAGGTGCGCGACAAAACGCACGTTGGGCTTGTCGATGCCCATGCCGAACGCCACTGTCGCAACCATGATCAGGCCTTCTTCGTTGAGGAAGCGCTTCTGATGGTAAGCCCGCAAATCGTTGGGCAGACCGGCGTGGTACGGCAGCGCCGGGAAGCCTTGCTCGCTGAGAAACGCAGCGACTTCCTCGACTTTCTTGCGCGACAGGCAATACACGATGCCCGCATCGCTACGGCGTTCGGCGAGGAACGCCAGCAACTGCTTGCGCGGCTGTTCCTTGGGCACAATGCGATAAAAGATGTTCGGTCGGTCGAAGCTCGACAGGAAGCGCTCGGCGTCTTGCAGGTGCAGACGGGTGACGATTTCTTCCCGGGTGCGCTTGTCGGCCGTGGCGGTCAGGGCGATGCGCGGCACATCGGGGAACATTTCCGCCAACTGGCCCAGTTGCAGATATTCCGGGCGGAAATCGTGGCCCCATTGCGACACGCAGTGCGCTTCGTCGATGGCGAACAGGGCGATGTTCAGCCCCTGCAGGAAGGACAGCATGCGCGGCTGGACCAGACGTTCCGGCGCCAGATAGAGCATCTTCACTTCACCGCGGCGGATGCGGGCGGCGAGGTCGCGCTGTTGCTCGGCGCTGAGGGTGGAGTTCAACGCGGCGGCGGCCACGCCCAGCTCTTCAAGGGTGGCGACCTGGTCGTCCATCAGAGCGATCAGCGGCGAGACCACCACTGCCAGGCCTTCGCGCAACAGCGCCGGCACCTGGAAGCACAGGGACTTGCCGCCACCGGTAGGCATCAGGACCAGGGCATCGCCGCCGCTGGCCACGCGCTCAATGATTGCACCCTGACGGCCACGGAAACTGTCGTAGCCGAAGATGTCCTTGAGGACGCGTTGAGCCTGTTCGAGCATAGGAACTCCAAAAATCACCGAAACATCCCTGCAAGGCTGGTTCAGAACCCGCAACTTTGCACCGACAAATCGTAAGTGCGCATTGCATGACGCTTCACATTTCAGCCGTGACGCCAGCAGGGCATCACAAAACGCGCGAGTATACCCGAGCCCCGTCCGGCAAAGGGCACCGCTGATAAGACTCACACAATCGGACTGTGGGAGCGGGCTTGGTCCGGGCGGCGTTCCGACGAAGAGGCCATCACAGCCACAATGGATGTTGCCTGCCCCACCGCCATCGCGAGCAAGCTCGCTCCCACATTGATTGCGCCCTTAACTCAATGGTATTTGCCGTGCGGCTGGCCCAAGCGCTCAAGAAGGCCTAGAATTCCCGCATCGAACATTCCCCAAGGTAGTCCTTTAATGTCCTTCGCTGAGCAACTAACCCGCCTGCAAGTCTTCCTCGACGCTGATGAACTGCATGACGAGGCGCTGGACTACGTGGCCGCCCACGGCTACCTCACCGCGCTGTCGATCTGTTCCGAAGTGGTTCCCGACCGTGAATGGATCGACGCTCTCTTCGCCGAAGAGCCGCATTACAGCGGCGAAGCCCAGCGCGAAGAGATCGAAGCCACGCTGATCGGCCTCAAGGCCCACATCGCCCGCCAACTGGCCTCCGACGAAGAGTTCGAGCTGCCGTGCGACCTCGATCTGGGCGACGACCCGGACGATTCCGAACTGCGCGGCTGGTGCATCGGTTTCATGGAAGGCGTGTTCCTGCGCGAAGAAGCCTGGTTCGAAACCGCCGAAGACGAAGTCAGCGAAATGCTGCTGCCGATCATGGTCGGTTCGGGCCTGTTCGACGAGCAACCGGAGTTCTCCGACATTGCCGCCGATGCCAACCTGATGGACGACATGATCGTGCAGATCCCGGAAGCCCTGACCGCGCTGTACCTGCTGTGCAACGCACCAGACGAAAAGCCGGCGATTCTCAAGCCCCGTCACCACTAAGGTTCTGCCTATGGACAACCCCATAGGCAACCGCCCCCTGATGTTGCGCTACGTGCTGCTGACCATCGGCTGGCTGAGCGTAGCGCTGGGGGTGATCGGGATTTTCCTGCCGGTATTGCCCACCACCCCCTTCCTGCTACTGGCGGCCGCCTGCTTCGCCCGCAGTTCCCCGCGTTTCTATCAATGGCTGGTTGAGCATCCACGGCTTGGTCCATGGATCCGCGATTACCTCGATGGCAACGGCATCCCGCTCAAGGGCAAGGTCTACGCCATCGGCCTGATGTGGGCGAGCATCCTGTTCTCCTGTTATCTGGTGCCGCTGCCCTGGGCACGGGGGTTCATGCTGACCAGTGCGGTGCTCGTGACTTTCTACATCCTCAAGCAGAAAACCCTGCGCAAATCCTGAAGTCTCCGTTAGCTATTTGTGGCGAACCCCGTCCGACGACCTGCCCTACCCCGGCAAAAACTCCACCTAAACTTCACCCACCTACACTCGAGCAGCCAGACATGGCCCGCAGTCTGCGTAGTCCAGGATGGCCAGCGCTCCGGATTCGGCTCGGCGGCTGGTTACTGCTGGCCGGTTTGCTACTGACCGTATTCAACGGGGTTCGGGCCGACTGGAATTTTGCGCTGATTCTGCAATCCGTTGAAAATCGCTACGGCCCCCTTGGACCGGCGCGAGGCCGGATCGAGGCATGGAGTCAATTGCTGCAGAGCGCACGCGGCGCCCCCGAACCCGAGCAGCTCAACGCGGTGAACCGCTTCTTCAATCAGCAGTTGAATTTCCAGGACGACACGCGCATCTGGCAACAGACCGATTACTGGGCCACGCCGGTCGAAGCCCTGATCAAGGGTGCCGCCGACTGCGAGGACTACGCCCTGGCGAAATATTTCAGCCTGCGCCGGCTCGGCATTCCCAGCGAAAAACTGCGCATCACCTACGTCAAGGCCCTGAGCCAGAACCAGGCGCACATGGTGCTGACGTTCTACAGTACCCCCACGGCTGACCCACTGGTGCTGGACAACCTGATCGGCGATATCCGCCCCGCGTCCCAACGTAAAGACTTGCTGCCGGTGTACGCCTTCAACGCCGAAGGCCTGTACCTGCCGGGCAAGAACGGTGGCAAGCGCAGCAGTGACTCGAAAAAACTGTCGCGCTGGCAGGACGTGTTGAAAAAGATGCAGGCCGAAGGGTTCGACATCGGCGACGGTTAGCCGCCATGGCAAGGAGCGATGTATGACACTGCGTAAACAGTTGTTCCTGGCCATCTGCCTGTTCCTGCTGGTGGCGTTCGGCGGCAGTTTTTATGCCGGCCTGGAAAGCTCCCGAGAGCAAACGCTCAGTCAGCTACGCGCCCACGCCCAGGATGCGGCCACCGCGCTGGGGTTGTCGCTGACAGCACAGGTCGATGACCCGGCAATGATGGAGCTGATGGTCAGTTCTATTTTCGACAGCGGCTATTTCAGCAGCATTCGCGTCATCAGGCTCAAGGATCAGCAAACCCTGGTGGAACGCAGCGCTTCGACGAAAATCGACGGTGTGCCTGACTGGTTCGTCAACCTGGTCGACCTGCGCCCGGAAGGTGGCGACGCCTTGATCATGCGTGGCTGGGAACAACTGGCACGGGTCGAAGTGCTGAGCAATCCGCAATTCGCCCTGGCCAAGCTCTGGGACAGTACCCTCGGCAGTCTGATCTGGTTGCTGTTGTGCGGGCTGTTCAGTGCCGTGATTGGAGGATGGATGCTGCGCAGGCAATTTCGCCCACTCGACAGCATGGTCCGACAAGCTGAGGCCATCAGTAAACGCGAGTTTCTCAGCCTGTCGAAACTGCCACGGACACCGGAATTGAAACGGGTGGTGCTGGCAATGAACCAGATGGTCGAGAAGCTCAAGGCGCTATTCGTCGAAGAGGCTGCTCGCAGCGAAAAACTACGGGCCGAATCCTATCTGGACAGCCTCACCGGCCTGGCCAACCGGCGCCTGCTCGACGAGCAACTGGCCGACCATTTACGGGTGTGCGAACAGAGCCGCGATGGCCATTTGTTGATGTTACGGATCAATGACCTGAACGGGCTCAACCAGAGACTGGGCGGCCAACGGACTGACGCACTGATCTGTGCCGCAGGTGAATTGCTCAAGCGCCTGACTCAACTGCCGGAACGTCGCACCTGGCTGGCGGCGCGCAATCGTGGTGGCGAATTCAGCCTGCTGACACCGGGTCTGGACGCCGAAAGCGCTGCGCGCCTGGCCGCCGATATCAGCGCCAGCCTGGAGAACCTGCGCCTGACCGGCGCCAGCGATTGCATGCCCGTCGCCCATCTGGGCGTGGTCGCCTATCGACCCGGTGAACCGGTCAGCACCGTACTCCTGCGCCTTGACCAGGCACTGACGGAGTCCCGGCAGCATCCCGAACGACCCTGGGTGTATTTGGGCCACCGTGACACCGCGCCGAATCACTCCCAGCACGATTGGCGCATCTGGATTGACGATGCCTTGACCGAGGGAAAAATGCAGCTGTACTTCCAGCCCGTCGTGCAATGCGCCGACACCCGCCAGGTGCTGCATTACAAAGTGCTCGCACGCCTGCTCGACCCACAGGGCGAGGCGATTGCCGCCGGGCATTTCCTGCCGTGGATCGAGCGTCTCGGCTGGTCGGCTCGCTTCGACCTGACGATGCTCGAGGCCACGCTGGACGACCTGGTGGCCAACCGCAGGCCCTTGGCACTGAGCCTGTCCGGGAGCACCCTGCGCGACCCGGTACAATGGCGAACAATCCTCGACCTGCTCGACTCCCTACCGGAACTGGCGCCGCTCCTGACCCTGGAAATCGATGAGCGCCAATTGCCGTCCCCCGAAGAACTGCAGCGTTTGAGTCACAGCCTGCTGAACACCGGCTATCGAATCGGCCTGCAACACTTTGGCGGCCGCTTCAGCCAGATCGGCAACCTCACCCATTTGGGCTTGGCGTACCTGAAAATCGATGGAGCCTACATTCGCAACATCGACGAGCAGACTGACAAGCGAGTGTTCATCGACGCGATCTTTCGCGCTACCCACAGCATTGATTTGCCGCTGATTGCCGAGATGGTCGAAACGTCGGGGGAGTTGGTGGCCATCAGAGAGCTGGGTGTTTTCGGCGCGATGGGGCGGTTGATCGGGCCGCCGAAACCAAGCTTGCCAGGCCTCCAATGCAACCTCGACCATTGACCGGAAACCAACTTGCACCTGTTACTTAGGACAGTTGGCAGGCTATCTGACGAGGTTTTAAATCACTCCGGCACCCAAACTTTTTCAATACCCGGAGTTATCATGACCGCTAAACCCCCGAAAACCTCGGCAACCACGCCAAACACACAGAGTGAAGCAATAGCGAAAGTAACCTTCGATGAAGTCCGAGACAGCAGCGGTAATCTCGTTGGCAAAAACAGCGTTACTTTTGACAGAACCCTGAATTTCAAGGGTACGGCCGGTGCAACTACGGAGCTCTGGATTCGCGATGACGAGTTCAAATTCACTGACGTGACCAGCGATGGTTCAGGAGGCTGGACCAAACAGTTCACACTGCCGGAGCACATGCCCTTCAAGCGCTACAGCCTTAACGCTTTGGAAAAAAAACCGCCTCAAAGTTCTTCCTTACAGTACATTTTCGTTTGGGCGACCGAGACGCCGATCATCGACAAAGTCACTGGCAAGGATGGCCTGATTCAAGATGGCGATCCCTACGACGGCGACTCGCTGGAGTTCTCCGGCTACGCACCTCCCGGTATGGAAGTAGAAGCGTTCAATAGCGACACCTCCACGGGCAAGAAAGCCACTGTCGATCGTGACGGGCTGTTCAAACTCACCTTCGACGGGCTTACCGCCGGCAACTTCAGCATCAAGATCAGGGCCGCCAATGGCAAAGAGTCCAGCGCGTTCACCTTCCGCGTCGTATTGGATGTGGAACTGAGCCTGGATGACGTCCTCGAATCGGAAGGCGGCCCTTCTGTTCCTGAAGCTGGCACCACCGACAAGAGTCAGTTGATCATCAAGGGGCATGCCATGCCCGGTGAGAGCATTCAGCTACTCAATGGCGGCGCCCCCATAAAAGATGCCGTCGCAACTGCTGATCCCGGCGATGGTGCCTGGAAAATTCTGCTCGATGTGACAGACGGCGACTACAGCCTCGTTGCCAAGGCGGACTATGGCGATGAGGAAATCACCAAGCCGCCCCGCACCTTTACCGTGGAATCCACCATCAAACCGCACAATACCCGTGTGTACGATTCGGACGGCCTGATCGAGGACAACGGTAACACCCCATACAACTATGTAATTGTCAGGGGTGATGCGGCCCTGTCAGCGCAGATCAAGCTAAAGATCAATGGCGTCACCGAGCCGAGGCCGGAACCGACCGACGATACGGGTAAATGGGCCAGATTGGTTACGCGCCTGGAATACGAAACCACTTATCAATTCATCGCGGTGGCAGACCATGGTGACAACTCAGAGTCTAATCCCTGGACGATTACTACCGGGGTACTGCACGTATAAGCAGTCATCGGAAGCGTTAAAAACTCCAGTGGCCAGGCAGAGCCCTGGTTAGAAACTATTGAATGAAAAAACCGCTTAACGCGGTTTTTTCATTCCTTTATACCAAGCCATTAAAACCCGCCATCCCTTACACAGGAATGACGGATTTTTTCGTCCAGGCTTTCAGGTCACACCGTATCCACCTTCAACGAATGATCGTTGAGCATGCCGTTGATGATGGTCGCCGTGTCATGCCCGCCCGCGATCACCCCACCCGCCCCCGGCGTTACACCGTAATGGCTGGCCAGGTTGACGCCGGCCAGGTCGATGGTCTGGTTCGGGGCGGCACCGGCCATGGCGCTGACGTCGATGCTGGTCACCGTCGACGGCCCGCTGCCGGTGACGGTGAAATGCAGGTAGTCATCCAGCGAAGCCGTGGTGCCGTTTTCCCCTTGCAACAGTTGCGACAGATCGAGCTTGTCAGTGCCGGGCGTGAAGTCGGTGATCAGGTCATGACCACTGTTGCCCTTGAGCCACTGGAAGGTGTCGGCTCCCGCCCCGCCGGTGAGGG
>NZ_AKJL01000283.1 GCF_000282355.1 Pseudomonas sp. GM49 | reverse complement strand
AGAGGTCGGTGCCGTGGTTCCAGCCGAGGCGCTCGGCAGCAGCGATGAACACCTCCAGCGGTGCGTTACCGGCACCGGCGCCCATGCCGGCGAGGCTGGCGTCGATACGATCACAGCCCTCTTCCACCGCGACGATGGAGTTGGCCACGCCGAGGCTCAGGTTGTGGTGGGCGTGCATGCCAGTTTCGGTTTCCGGTTTGAGCACCGCCTTGAACGCGCGGAAGCGCTCGCGCACGTCCTGCATGTTCATCGCCCCGCCGGAGTCGGCCATGTAGACGCAGGTGGCACCGTAGCTCTCCATCAGCTTGGCTTGGGCGGCCAACTGCTCGGCCGGGATCATGTGGCTCATCATCAGGAAACCGACGGTGTCCATGCCCAGCTCGCGGGCATACTCGATGTGCTGTTTCGACACATCCGCTTCGGTGCAATGGGTGGCGATGCGCACCACCCGGGCACCGGCGTTGTAGGCTGCTTTCAAGTCATGCACCGTACCGATGCCAGGCAACAACAAGGTGGTGATTTTGGCGTGACTGATGACATCAGCCGCGGCCTCGATCCATTCCAGATCGGTGTGCGCCGCGAAGCCATAGTTGAAGCTCGACCCTTGCAGGCCGTCACCGTGGGCGACTTCGATCGAGTCGACCTTGGCCTTGTCCAGGGCACGGGCAATGTCCTGCACATTCTGGATCGAATACTGGTGGCGAATCGCGTGGCTGCCGTCGCGCAGGGTCACGTCGGAGATGTAGAGTTTTTTGCCGGGATCAAAGGTCATGTCAGTCTCCTCAGACGTTCAGCATCGACTGCGCCATGCGCTCGGCAGTGGCCAAGGCAGCGGAGGTCATGATGTCGAGATTGCCGGCGTAGGCCGGCAGGTAATGGGCGGCGCCTTCGACTTCGAGGAACACCGAAGTCTTGAGTCCGGAGAACTTGCCGAGGCCGGGGATGTGCAGTGGTGCGTCTTCGGGGATGACGTCGAACTGGACTTTTTGCTTCAGGCGATAGCCCGGCACATAGGCCTGTACGGCGGCCGCCATCTCGACGATAGAATCTTCTACCAGCGCCTGATCGGCGGCTTCGGACAGCACAAACACCGTGTCGCGCATCATCAACGGTGGTTCAGCCGGATTCATCACGATGATCGCCTTGCCCTTGGTCGCGCCGCCGATCACTTCGATGGCCTTGGAGGTGGTTTCGGTGAATTCGTCGATGTTGGCGCGAGTGCCGGGGCCGGCGGATTTGCTGGCGATCGAGGCGATGATCTCGGCGTAATGCACCTTGGCCACGCGCGAGACAGCGGCGACCATCGGGATGGTCGCCTGGCCACCGCAGGTGACCATGTTGACGTTGAGCTGAGCGAGGTTCTGTTCGAGGTTGACCACCGGCACGCAGTACGGACCGATGGCGGCGGGTGTCAGGTCGATCAGGCGGATGCCGGGTTTGATCGAGCGCAGAAACGCATCGTTCTTCACGTGGGCGCCAGCCGAGGTCGCGTCGAAGACGAAGTCGATATCCTTGAACACATCCATGCGGGTCAGGCCTTCAACTCCTTCATGGGTGACCGCCACGCCCATGCGCTGGGCGCGGGCCAGACCGTCGGAGGCCGGGTCGATGCCGACCATGACCGCCATTTCCAGGTGCCTGGCGTTACGCAGGATCTTGATCATCAAGTCGGTGCCGATGTTGCCGGAACCGATAATCGCTGCTTTGATTTTCTTGTTCATAGTCTTTTAGATCCTCAGTCAAAACGCACAGAGCAACTGCCGATTCCCGCGATACTGACCCGCAGGTTGTCCCCCGCCACCACCGGCACCATCGCCGACAGTGCACCCGACAGAATCACTTCACCGGCCTTTAGGCTCATGCCCAACCGGCCCAGCGTATTTGCCAGCCAGGCCACTGCGATCGCCGGTGAACCCATGGTTGCCGCCCCGGCGCCGGTGCCGACGATCCGACCGTTTTTCTCCAGCACCATGCCCGTGGTGTACAGGTCCAATTGCCGTGGGCTGACCAGCCGATCGCTGAGCACGAACACGCCGCACGAGGCGTTGTCCGCCACGGTGTCCTGGATCTTGATTTTCCAGTCGCGGATCCGCGAATCGACAATCTCGAAACAGGCCATCACACCTTCAGTGGCACGCAATACGTCGGCCACCGTGATGCCCGGTCCGGTCAGATCGTGCTTGAGCACAAAGGCGATTTCGCCTTCGGCCTTGGGCTGGATCAGCCCGGCCATAGCCACGCTGGAGCCCGGATTGACGACCATGGCATTGGTCAATTGGCCGAAATCCGGCTGACGCACGCCGAGCATGTCCATCACCGCTTGGCTGGTCACACCGATTTTCTTGCCAACGATTCGCTCACCGCCGGCCAGGCGGCGGCTGATGAGGTGTTGCTGGATCTGATACGCCTGTTCCAGGGTCAACTCAGGATGTTTTTCGGTCAGCGGCGCGATGGCCTGCGCCTCGATCAGAGCGTTGAACAGCTGGTCACCCAGGTGCTGCGGATTGAGTGTTGAAGGGTTCATGGAGCGACTCCTGACAGTAGGCAAAATTATCGGTGCAGGTATTGGGTAATGGCGTCGTAGCCCGCTGTCGCACATTCGCAATCCTGTTCTTCACTGGCGCCGGACACGCCGATCGCGCCGACCAGGCGGTCGCCCAGTTGCAGCGGCAAGGCGCCGCCCATCGGCACCAGTCGCGGCCGCAGGATCAAACACTGACGGACATGCTCGGGGGCATCACGCAAGCGCTTGCCGACATCGGCGGTGGGCAAGGCGAAAGAGACCGCAGTCAGAGCCTTGTCCTGGGCCAGATCGATGGTGTGCAGCGGTGCCCCGGCGCTTCGACCGAACGCAAGCAGGTGCCCGCCAGCGTCCAATACCGCAACGCTGACTCGCCAGCCATGCTTGCCGGCATACTGCAGGGCCGTATCCAGCGCCAACCGGGCAGCCGCCATGCTTAACGGGTCGGCCAACTGGGTATCGGCAAAGGGAATGTCCAGACTCATACGCAGATTTCCTTGAGAGATGTTGCCGGCTGCGCAATCGGTTTCGCCGGATGTAGCAGGTAGCAGGCCAACGCCGGCACCAGGACCAGTGCCACCAGCATGTTGCACAGGAACATGAAGGTCAGCAGCACACCCATGTCCGCCTGGAACTTGATCGGTGAGAACACCCAGGTGACGACACCCAGGGACAGCGTCAGGCCGGTGAAGACCACCACCCGACCGGTGAACATCAGGGCCTGCCGATAGGCCATCGCCAGGCTCTCGCCACGGCGTAACCAGAAGAGCGTTACGCTAAGGATGTACAACGCGTAGTCCACGCCGATCCCTACGCCCAATGCCACCACCGGCAAGGTCGCGACTTTCAGTCCCATGTCTAGCTGGACCATCAGCGCCTCGGCCAGCAATGACGTGAGGATCAACGGCAGCACCGCGCAGAGCACCGCGCGCCATGAGCGGAAGGCAATGAAGCACAACAGCGTCACCGCCAGATACACCCCCAGCAGCATTCGCGTGTTGGCGCTTTTCACCACAATGTTGGTAGCGCTTTCGATCCCGGCATTGCCGGCGGCCATCAGAAAAGTGGTCTGCTCGTCGTTGTATTTTTCAGCGAAGGCGGCGCTGGCCTTGACCACGGAGTCGAGGGTGTCGGCCTTGTGATCCTTGAGGTAGGCATAGATCGACAGCAAGCTGCAGGTGCCGTTGAACAGCTCGCGCGGTGAGCGCATGGCGGCGGCGTTGATCATCGATTGGTTAGGCGGCAACTCGTCCCATTTGAAGTTGCCTTCGTTCATCCCGACGTTGATCTTGCGCGACAGCCCGGCGATGGATTTGGTGGTTTCAACGCCAGGCAATTCGCGCAGGCGCCATTCCAGCTCTTCGACCTTGCGCAAGGTCGAGTAGTCGACGCACCGGCCAGCCGGGGTTTCGACCATGATTACGAACACGTCGCTGCTGGCCTGGTAATGCTCAATGATGAACCGGTTATCAAGGTTGTAGCGCGAATCGGCGCGTAGCTCTGGCGCCCCCGGGTCGAGGTCGCCAACCTTCAAGTCCTTGCCCATCCACAACGCGCCGAGCCCGACCGCTACCGCCACTCCGATCGCCAGTCCTGCCGAACGCCGACTGGTGAAATACTCGAACAGGCGCACCAGAAGTTGCGACGGCTGTCCTGCAACCGGGGCTTCATGCTTGAGACTACGGGCGGCCGCTCGTGGTGAAACACCGGTGAACGAGAGCATGATCGGCAACAAGGCCAGGTTGGTGAACACCAGGATGCCTACACCCAGACTGGCGATCAGCGCCAACTCCTTGATCACCGGCACATCGACGATGGACAACACCGCGAACCCCACAACGTCGGCCAGCAGCGCGGTCATCCCCGCGGCAAACAAACGGCGGAAGGTATAACGTGCCGCGATCAGCTTATGAGTGCCGCGCCCGACATCCTGCATGATGCCATTCATCTTCTGCGCGCCATGGCTCACGCCGATGGCGTAGACCAGAAATGGCACCAGAATCGAGTACGGGTTCAGCTCATAACCCAGTAGCGGCAACAGGCCGATCAGCCAGATTACTCCGATCAGCGTGCAGCTCTGCACCACCAGGGTACTGCGCACGCAGCGGGTGAATTGATAGAGGATCGCGCTGGTGATCAACACCGCCATGGCAAAGAACGCCAGCACCGCATACAGACCATCGATCAGGTCCCCCATGACTTTGGCGAAACCGATGATGTGGATGTCCACGCCGCGTTGTTGATAGGTGCCGCGCAACGTTTCCAGGCTGTCGGAAAGTTGTTTGTAGTCCAGCGCCTGACCGGTTTTAGGGTCTATTTCCAACAGTGGCAAGTAGATGATGCTCGAACGCAGGTCGCCCGCCACCAGTTGGCCGATTTCTCCGGAGCGCTCGACGTTGGCGCGCAAGTCATCCAGGCTTCGGTCATCGCCGTCAAAGCCATCGGGGACCACGGGGCCTCCGTCGAACCCTTCTTCGGTCACCCCTTGCCAGCGGGTCGCCGGGGTCCAGAGCGAACGCATGAAGGCTCGGTCGACACCGTTGAGCAGGTACAACTCATCATTGAGCTGGCGCAGGGTTTCCATGTACCGGGCATTGAAAATATCGCCCTCTTCTCGCATCGCCACTGCCACCCGGATCGCGTTGCCGGCGCCTTTGAGATCGCGGGCATGCTCCAGATAGTTGAGCGTAAAGGGATGGTGCGCGGGAATGGTTTTCAAGTAGCTGGCATTAAGTCTGACCTGGCTGGCCGCAACGGCCAGCAACACCGTGACAATCAGGCAGAAGCCGACCACCAGGAACCGGTGATTGAACAGCACGCGTTCCAGGCGATTGCCTGAATACTTGTCGAAGTCCGACAGGGAGGCGATAGCGGTAAAGCCATCTGAATTGCTGATAGCCATTGTCAGTTTCCTTTTTCTATACCAGCCGACTCAGCGCAACGCGCTCGGCGGGAAACGAGTGATGCCCTGGGTACCGACAGCCAGGCTGCCGCCATCGGGCAAGGCCAACAGCGCGATCAGCGGGAAGCGTTGTTCAGGTGCCACCGGCCGAAAACTGCGACCGTCGTCACGGCTGAGCCACCCTTGCCCCGACTCATCCGCCAACAGCAGCGAGCCGTCGCGCAATTGAGTAGCAGCCGTCAGGCTCTTGCTCGATGCCACGGCTACTGACTGCCAACTGGCTCCCTGATCGATGGAGCGGAACAGATGCCCGCGCAAACCAAACGCAAGCAGGCTGTTGTTACGCGTGGCCACCAGGCCGAAAAAGCTGCCGTCATAAGGGCTGGCGAAACGCTTGAATCCTTGCAGGTCGTGGTCGACACGCATCAGAGCTCCCTGCTCCCCGGCCAGATAAATCCGTCCACCCAAGGCTTGCACCGCATTGATATGTTGCGACTCACTGCCATTGAGTAACGCCAGCGAAGGCTGCCAGCTCTGACCGGCGTCTTGTGTGCTAAAGGCCAAGCCATAAGCACCCAAGGCCAACACGCGTCCATCGCCCATGCACTGCACGGTCAGAAACGGTTTGTCGGCGCCTTCGACTACCAGGCGTCGCGCTTCGTCAATCTGCCCGGGGTCCTGGCGTACCTGCAAAATCGCCTGGGCGGCTTGCTCGCCCTGAAGTTGCCGGGCCCAGTGGACGCCACCATCGCGGGTGGCGAGGATCACCCCGCGATGACCGACGGCCCATCCATTGAGGGCATCGGCAAAGCACAGGCCGGTCAGGCTGACCGAGACTGGAACACTGGCTTGCTGCCAGTGCTGGCCTTGATCGTCGGAGTAAAGAATGGCGCCCCGCATGCCGGCGACCACCAGCCGCTCACCGGCCATCACCGCGGCATTGAGCGCGGAACGGCTGGCCAGCGTTGAGAGCGGCGCGTTCTGCTCCAGCGTGTCGGCCACTTTCCTGCCACCCGTGCCGCTGGCGGCTGACGCCAGTTCACCAATCACGCCCAGGAGCAGCAGGCACGCCAACGCATATTTGTGTGTATTCACCGCATACCTCCGGTCAGACAGGCGAGCCCGGCCGCGAAGCCAAGGCTCGCTAAGAACATCAGCGTGCGCTCATCTTGGTCAGCGACTCGGGAGAGAAGAAGCTTTCACGACGACGATCGGTGATCGCGTATTGCTCGTTACCCGCATCCCCCAACGCGCAGTTGTACATCCAGGCCTTGGTTCGATGGTCATGGAAGAAGCCGGTGCAATAGTTCACAGTCGCCGGGATGTCCGGGGCCACGAATGGAGTCGTCAGGGACGTGCGCCACAGAGTGCCTTCGGCGTCCCACCCGTCGATGATCGCGTTACCCCAGTTGTCTTCGTCGTAGTAGAACTTGCGCTTGGGCACCGCATGACGTTTGCCGGCCTTGAGGGTCGCCTCGACCACCCAGACGCGGTGCAGCTCCCAGCGCATGTAGTCCGGGTTGGCATGACGCTGTGCCATGACTTTCTCATCGGCGTTGGCCAACAGCTGATTGCTGTTGTATGGAATGAGCATTTCCTTCTTGCCGATCAGCTTCCAGTCATAACGCTCCGGCGAGCCGGACCCGCCAAAGTTTTCATCGACGAAGTTGACGCCCGAGGCCACGGGGTTAGGTGTATCGAAGTTGATGCTCGGGGCACGACGCACCCGGCGTTGACCCGACAGGTATTGCCACAACGTGCGGCCCTGTACGTAGTCCGTCACGTTGTGAACCATCAATGCCTCACCCGCACGGAAGGCCGGAGCGTATGTCAACTGAATGGCCATCATGTAGTTGATGCCAGCAGACTCCGCCGAACCGTCCTTGAAGTAGTAGGGATACTGGGCTTCGTCCTCGGCCGCCGTGGCCAATACCCGCTGGCCATCGGCAGTGGTGGTCCATACCTTGTACTTGCTGTGGGTCGACTCTCCACGCCACAACAGTTGGTGGTTCCACTGCACTTCTATACCCGACTTGGGGATCGGGAACGGTACACCGCCGTAAGCTCCGTGAACTACCAGGCCGTCGCTGTCCAGAGAGGCCTGGGTGGCGTTTTTCAGGGTGTTGTCGTACACCCACTGTGGTGCCGATGCAGTGCGACGTGTCGGAAACACATCGATGCGGAACGTCTGCGGATTGTCCTTGAACAACTGGATCACGCCGTCGCTGAGTTTGTCCTGGTACTTGGCCAGATTGGCTGCAGTGATGGTGTACAACGGCTTGTCCTGGGCGAACGGGTCGAACGCTCGATGGCCCTGTTGATAGCCCACCGGCACCGTGGAGTAGCCACCGGTCCAGGCTGGAATGCTGCCATCAGCATTACCGGCACGCTCGGCGCCCATCGGTGTCAGCGTGCTTTTCAGTGCCTGAGCGTCCACCGCGCTGACAGCTGCATAGGTGGTCATGGCTGACAGGGAAAGAGTGAAACAGGTCAACAACTGAGCGATTTTTTTGTTATGCATTGTCCAATCCTCAGAACGTGTGGGAGACGCTGAAGGACACGAAATCCCGATCAGCATTGGTCTGTTTAAAGGTTTTGATGCCATTGATGTTGATGGGCGCTGAAGGCCCGTAATAGCCGTTGTAAGCCAGGGTGAAGGTGACCGACTTCAGGTAGTCCGCCGTCAGACCGATGTTGTAGTCGCCGCCTTTGGCCTGGCTGAAACCGCCGACCGCTGACGAGCGTCCGTCTATGCCATAGCTGAAACCCATGGGCACAGAGAGGTCGACACCGTTCATGACCTGGAAATAGGTTGGGGAAAACGCGACACGAATCGCCGTGGCATCGCGTGTGCCATTGGGGTCAAGGTTGTCGAGATTCTTCTGGACGCTGAGGGTTCGGTTCCAGGCCAACTCGCCCAGCAGGCTGGCGGTATCCCAGAACGCACTGGTTGGCATGATGTAAATCATGTTGACCTGGGCGTGGGCGGTGCGCCCCACGGCATAGAGCGGGTTGCCATCGTTATCGCCATTGCCCGCCAGATCGACCATGGTCAGGCTGACCAACGGTGCGTTGTCGCGCACCGAGGTTTCAAACCCGATGTTGACGTCGCCAAAGCCGCGATTGGCGCTGAAACCGTAAGCGCGGATGTCCTCGGGGAACACCAGCATGTATTCGCCGATCTGGTCCGGGCGCGCGCCCGCACCGACCCCGGGACGCAACTGGGTCTGGAAGTTCTTGTCGTGGTAGTTGATGGCGTACAGGCCGAAATCGGTGTCCAGGGCCTCGGAGCGGTAGCGCAACTGCACGCCCCACTGACCGCTGTCGCGCGCTTCGATGTCTTTACCCCGATAGAAGGAGGCCGCTGGCACGCCGTCCGGCAGGCGCCCCACGACGATCCTTTCACCACCTTCGTCGAGCAGGTCAGCCGGGCTGAAATAGCTGCCGGCCCCAGGTATGCGGGTACGCTCCCACTCGAACTGGTAGTAACCGCCGACCGAGATTGTTGGAGTGATCTGCAATTGGGTGGAGAACTGCTTGACCGGTAGCGCAAGCTCCTTGAACTGAGAGTTGGGTACGGTCAGCGCACGCACCGCATCGATCGGTTGCTGGCCTGCAGCAATGCCGTTGTTTCCGTAAAACAGGCTTTCGCCGTAGATCAACGAGTGCTGGCCAAGGCGCGACACCCCCCACATTTCATCGCCAATGTCATAGTTGGCGTAGACAAACGCATCGCGAAACTCCGCGTCCCGCCCGTGCAGGTCGCGCGTATCCTTGGTGAACTGGTCGTAACGTACGCTGTAGGAGTTGACTGTTCCCGGTGAGGTGTTGTCGTTGCCCTTGTTGTACACATCGTCATACCAGGCCGCGCCGGTGACGCGCGCGCCGACCTTCTGGTAAGAGACGTCAAACTCCGAAAACAGGTCCAGGCGGTTGGAGATAAGGCCTTTGTTGAAGTTTCGGTCGCCATCATCCAGGTTCGCATCCGCGACCAGTTTGTCTTGCTGGTCTCTGACGCGCCAGGCGCTGGAGTACTTGACGTTGGTATCGAAGCGGGCCTTCAGGTCGGGGTTGCCGGTGTCGAATTCCATCGCATACGCACTGGATAACACTGAACAGCCGAGCAAGGTCGCCGTCAGGCGAGTAAGCCGTAGGCGCTGCTCAGCCGCCCGCACGGTGCCGGGCACTTGTTTTTGATGTTTAGACATGCAAAGACCTCTGCGACAGTAAGCCGTTTTTTGTTTTTATGAGTGACCGCCGAGTTAGCGGAAGTCGTGTCTTGCCGGGAGGAACGTGGCCCTCCCGGTCCAGCGACTCAGTCGTTGAGCGACACGGGCTCCAGCCCAAACAGCATCGGTGGCAATGGCTGCCCCAACAGATAAGCCCCGAGCATGCCCGCGGTGTCATCGGCGTTCTGGGTAATGTGGTTGGCGGCGGCGATCACGTCGCGCAGGATGCGTTGCAACGGGTTGTTCAAGTAAATGCCACGGGCCGAGGTGGCCTTGAACAGCAGCATCACCGCCTCTTCGCAGTCGCGACCGACGCGGGCGATGTCGAGCATGTAATGGACACGGTCAGACACTGGTACCAGTTCGCGACGTTCGACGTATTCGCTGCTCTCGGCGAGCATCTGCAACAATCGGGCACGTGCCGAACGCACGCGGACCACTGCGTTGCCCAGACGATCCTTGACGTACGGACTCAGTGCTGCGCCGCCGCCGTCGGTGGTGTTGGTGCGCACGCTCATCTGGCGCACATACTCGTCGATCCCGCCCTGGGCGATGCCCACGATCAGCGCCGAGACGGCACCGAAGAAGATCTGGTTGAACGGATACAGGTAGTTCGCCGGGCGCTCGCTGTAGGTGTACTGAATCAAGCTGTGGGCACGGTGATAAGGCACGAACGCGTGCTTGATTACCAGGCTCTTGCTGCCGGTACCGGCCAGGCCGAATACGTGCCAGTCGTCTTCGATCACCCACGCCGAACCGGGCACCAGCATCGACATGCGATCAATCACCTGACCGTTGGCATCGCGCCGCAAGCCGCCGAGGAACGCCCATTGGCCGTGGTCGCAACCGCTGGAGGTCTTCCAGGTGCCACTGATGTTGAAGCCGCCTTCGACTTCTTCGACCTTGCCGAACGGCGGGTAGGACGAGGCGGTGATCACCGTGTTGTCTTCGCCCCAGGCATCCAGGCAAGCCTGCTCTGGCAAGGAGCCGTATTCCCACTGGTGAATACCCAGGATCATCATGTTCCAGGCGCTACTGCCGCAGCCACGACCCAACTCCATCAGGACTTTGTAGAACACCGCGGGATTCATCTCCCAGCCACCATATTGGCTGGGTTGGAGGATCTTGAAGAAACCGGCTTCAACGAACGCCGCGATGGTCTCTCTGGATACCATGCGGTTCTGTTCCACCGAGTCGGCTTTTTCCATCAGCATCGGGATCAATCCGCGCGCACGCTCCAGCAATTGCGCTTCGCTCGGAATCGTTTGGGTATCCACAGGCTCGGTTGGCGTGACGAAGTTGTTCATAGGTCTGTGTTCTCTTGTTTATTGTTGTGTTTGCATGTCGCAAGCGGTCAGGGTTTCACTTGAGCGCGGCGAACCTGCTGTTGAAGTACATCAAGGCGCCGTCCTGTTCCTGCAGCCCCCGGACGCCAACCACTTCACCGATGAACATGTCGTGGGTGCTGGCCGGTATCACTTGCTCCAACCGGCACTCGAAACTCACCAGTGCGTCTTCGAGCAACGGCACGCCGGTAACCCCCGACTCCCAGCATCCTTCGGCAAAACGCGCCTCGCCGCTGACCCCCTCGACCATCCCGGCAAAGCGCTTGGCAATGAACTCCTGGTCATGGGCAAGTACATTGATGCTGAACGCACCGGACCGTTGAATCACTTCATGGGCGCGAACATTGCGGTTCACGCAAATCAGCAGGCGCGGCGGGTCGGCGGTGATCGAGCACACTGCCGTGGCAGTCAGCCCGGCTCTTTCGCTGTCACTGCCGCTGGCGATCACGACACAGGCACCGGCCAGATGGCGCATGCCTTTACAGAAGTCAGCGGTAGCGACCGGCGGCGCAATCACGCCCGGCATACCGTTCGATTGAATGGCGTTTAACATCTGGAAAACCTCGCTATGGCGCAGGCACGGGTGGCCTTCAATGCTGTTCACTGCACGGTCAGGCCGGCAGTCCGTTGCTGATCAGAGAACGATGTTGCGCTTGTGACCCCAGTCGCTCATTTTGCTGAACGCCTTGACTTCCCAATGCTGATCGTCGATGACCACGCCGCCCCAACCCATTTCGAAGTTGAAACCCGAAGGGGTCTGGGCATAGAAAGAAAAGGTCTTGTCGTTCGGGTGATGACCCAATTCGAGAATGATCGGGATACCCGCCTTGACGCAGCGGTCGTAGGCCATGCCAACATCGTCCATGCTCTGGACTTGCACCATGAAGTGGTTGAGCACCTTCGGCGCGGGGGCCTGAGCGGTAGCGATAGAGTGGTGGCGGCCAGTGGCGGCGTGAAAGAAGGTGGCATCGACCACCATGCCCGGCTGCACTTCCTCGCGGATGTAGTCGCTGACTCGCAGCTTCAGCACGTCGGTATAGAACTTCACGGTTTGTGGGCCGTTCTTGGCAAACGGCAGGATGTGACCAATGCCCAGTTCGCCAGTGACGAATCCGCCCTTGAGCACAGTTGAATGGAACACATCGTTCAGGCCCGCTTCGGCATGGCCAAAGAAAAACTCGTGGGTAAAACCGTTCGGGTCCTGGCAGCTGTAGGCCTTTTCAACCCGGCGACGCTGCAACAGCTCCCTGGACAGTTGCTCAACCTGGACGCCTTTGTCGCGCAGCTCGGCAACATAGCTTTCCAGCTCCTGCTCCGAGCGCAGCTGCCAGCCAGCCACCAGAATGTCGTCAATCGGATTCTTCTCCAGGAAGAACCGCTGGGCGTATTCATCCATGCGCAAGGTCAGACCCTGCTCATCGCGGCTGGCGACTTGCATGCCGATAATGTCCGTGGCCAGCCACTGCCATTTATCGAGGTCGCTTACACCAAATCCCGCATAGGCCAACGAGTGAATTTCTGCCACTTGCCTGTACCTCTTGTTGTTTTTGTCTTGCTGCTCTACGGGGTGTACCCGTTGATGAGCAGTGCTGACAGGACAAGAGCAAGCGCTGTGCCAGACGTTGAAACTCACTCAAACCAAATAAATACTCCTTTATATTCAAAGCGTTATTGATGGCATTGCGAATTTTAGACACCCCAAGTGCTCTGCGAGCGAACCTCCCGCGACATACGAAAATTCAGAATGTTATGAATTTCATGTAAGGATTTTCGTGATTCGCCGTTGCGCAAAGAAAAACCTTGCGAGAACCCCAGTAAGCGATACCGTAGCAACCACCTCAAGCATCAGCGCCGGCGGCCATTGGCGACCGCCCGGCATCGATTTTGCCTTCAATAAATAAAAAACATGGGCTCATCAGATGACTACTTCCCCGATCGATGACACCGAGCGCCCCCGCCAATCACGCAGCCGACAGGGCATCAACATCATCACTGACCTGCGTTTTCCGGACATGCAGGACTTGGTCGATCGACTCTATTTCAACCCCAAGGAAGGTCTGATCTGGCTGGGCGATAAACGCATGATGCTCATGCACGTCGAAGCCTTTGGCGCATTGCGTCAGGAACTGCTGGAAAGCAACGGCGTGGAATTCACCCGCGGTTTGTTGACCCGGGTCGGTTACCTGACGGGTCAGCGTGATGCTGATCTGGCGATCCAGGCCCGTGGCACTGGCAATGAACTGGATATCTGCGCCGCAGGCGGCCAGTTGCACGCCCTGTCGGGTATCGTCGAAGTCGAACCGGTGTGCATCGAGTTCGATCAGGCCAAGGGCTTCAAGTACGGTGAGTTCACCTGGAAACGTTCGGTCGAGAGTGATGTACATATCACCGCCAACGGCGTCAGCACTGACCCCATTTGCTGGATGGAAGTTGGCTACAGCTCAGGTTTCATGAGCCGCCTGATGGGGCGCCACTTGCTGGCCCGGGAAATGGAGTGTCAAGGCTGCGGACATAACCGCTGCAGGGTCATCGTCAAGCCGGTCGAGGACTGGGACAACACTGATGACGATCTCAAGTATTTTCAGCCACGGGTCACCGATCATCGCCGAGCGCAGCCGACAAAACCGGTCAAGGCCACCACCCTGCCCACACCTTCGCCCTTCGGCCTGGAGGACAGCCGGACCGCGCAAACCGATTTCGACCGCCCGGTGGGCAGCTCCGCCGCCTACCACATCGCCATGCACAAGATCTTGCGGGTGGCGGGCACCAACGCGACGGTACTGTTGCTGGGTGAGAGTGGCGTGGGTAAAACCATGTTCGCCCACGAACTGCACAGTAACAGCCTGCGCGCCAACACGCCGTTCGTTGAAATCAACTGCGCAGCGATCCCCGAGCAGTTGATCGAGTCAGAGTTGTTCGGTGTGCAACGTGGCGCCTATTCGGGGGCGACCGATCCGCGTCCCGGGCGCTTTGAAATTGCCGATGGCGGTACGATTTTCCTCGATGAAGTCGCCACCTTGAGCATGACCGCCCAAGGCAAACTGCTGCGCGTACTGCAGAGCGGCCACCTGGAGCGTCTGGGCAGTAACAAAACGATCAAGGTCGATGTACGGGTGATCGCGGCCACCAACGAAGACCTGGCCAGCGCGGTCAAGGCCGGGCGCTTTCGCAGCGACCTGTTCTATCGTTTGAATGTGTTCCCGATCACCATCGCCCCGCTGCGCGAGCGCAAGGACGACCTGCCGCTGCTCCTCGACAGCGTCATGCGCCGGCTGAGCACCCGGCATGGCCGGCAACTGGCCGGTGTGACACCGCGCGCCCTGCAAGTGATTCTGGATTATCACTGGCCGGGCAATATTCGTGAATTCGAGAACGTGATCGAGCGTGCAATCATCCTCGCCGATGACGGCGACTTGCTGGATATACGCCATCTTTCGGGGCTCGACGCCCTGGGCGGGCAACTCGAACGCATCGGCACGGTGAGTTGGGATACCGGTCCGGCCATCGGCATTCGCATGCCTGAGGCTCCTCCTAGCGTGGGAGCGGCTCAGCAGGGTAATGCCAGTCACGATCAGTTGCTGGCCTTGGTAAAACGCACGCTACAGCGAGGACCGGTGCGCCTGAGCGAGATTGAAGAGGTGTACATTGAGGTGGCCATGCAGATGAGTGAAAAAAACATCTCCCGTGCCGCTGTCTTGCTGGGACTGAGCCGGGCGCAACTGGACTATCGGCTGAAGAAGATGTCGCTGGACGACTCCAGCGTTTCCCCATGAATGACCAACACCGGGTTAAGACCCGGTGCTGGCTATTACACTCAACGAAACGCCCCGGCCGTGGCCAGGGTGTGATCAACCGGCGACCTCAGTTGAACGCGTTGGCGGAGTCAATGCTGGTGCAGAAGCGTGCGATGCTGGCCATGGAGTTTTCATGTTCCTGCGCTGTTGGCGAAGCACAGCAATCTTCCAGCACCACCACATCAAAGTCACGATCATGAGCATCGCGCACCGTGGCCTGAACCACGGCCTGGGTACTTACGCCGCTGCAGTAAATGCGCTCGATGCCTTGACCGCGTAACAGCACTTCAAGGCGGGTGGCGTAGAACGGCGAGACCCGGTGTTTGACGATGTCCCATTCGTCAGCCAATGGCGCCAGGTCATTGTGCACCGCGCCACCCCAGGCATCCTTTTTCAGAATGCCGTTCCTGGCGATCGCGCCGAATACCTGCGAGTTGGGGTTGGCTTCGCGATGGTCATCGGAAAACGCCACCCGCACATAGGCCACGGCAATGCCTTTTGCTCGCGCCTTGGCAATCGCCGCCGCCGTGCGGGCTATTACTTCGCGGCTGCGTACCTGCTCGCCAAGTGGGCCTTTACCACTGGCACCTTCGGGGTGAACCAGATCGTTTTGCATGTCCAACACCAAATAAATACTTTTCATTGTGTGTTTCCCTTGGCTTGAATCAGTCGCACCACAGTGCACCGTTGATGTCGAGGATTTCCCCGCTGATAAATCCGGCCTTGTCCGATAGCATGAAACTGACGGCCGCCGCCACTTCGTCCGCGCGGCCCATGCGTCCCAGGGGGATCAGGGCCCGCAAATTCTCGGGAAAGGCAGTGGTCATTTCGGTAGCGATCGGTCCCGGCGCCACCGCATTGACCCGCACACCGGCACTTGCCAGCTCCTTGGCCAGGAACAGAGTCATGCTGTGTACCGCCGCTTTCGACATGCCGTAGGCGACGCCGCCGGCCCGCGTCTGTTCGTTGGCATCCAGCCATGGACGGGCGTTGCCACCGTTTTTGCCGACCACCGAACCGATGTTGACGATGTTGCCCTGCTTGCGCTCGGCCATGAGTTGGCCGATCAATTGACAAGGAATCAACGTGCCCTGCACGTTGACCCGCATCACCCGTTCAAACTCGCTGACTTTGAGTTCCAGCGCACTGCCGGTGGACAAGACTCCCGCGACATTGACCAGCGCGGTGATAGGGCCCATATGATCCTCGATGTCTTCGACCACATCGCGCACAGCGATGCGTGAGGCCACGTCGCAGGAGTAGAAGCGCATGTTCGGGCCGAGCACCCGCGGCTCAGCCAGGTCCAGCGCCGCTACCTGCCAGCCTTCACTGGTCAGCAGTTTGCACACGGCGCTGCCAATGGCGCCGCCGGCGCCGGTCACTACCGCGACGTTCATTGCACCCCCCGCTGCTGCGCTGCGGCCTGACCGGCCAGACGGCCGAACACCAGACCCTTGAGCACGGAAGTGCCGCCCGCGTAGTTGCCAAAGTACAAGCCCACGGTTTCACCGGCGGCGTACAGGTTGCCGATCGGCTGACCCTCTGCGTTGATCACCTGCGCTCGCTCATCGACCTTGAGGCCACCGAAGGTGAAGACGTTGGCAGAGATGATCGGGTAGGCGAAATACGGTCCCGCATCCAATGGCAGGGCCCAGTTGCTTTTGGGTGGTTCAAGGCCGACCGTGGCCACGCCATCGAGCTGCAAAGGTTGGTAATCGCCGGGACGGCAGGCAGCGTTGTAGCGGCTAACCGTGTCTTGCAAAGTGTTCGCGCAGATACCCAATTTATCGGCCAACTCGACCAGGCTTGCGCCTTCTATCGCGGCCTGATCGGTGCGGATCGCAAGACGGTAATTGGGTACGTCCTTGACCTTCTGATCGAGAATCACCCAGGCAATGCCTTCATCCTGTTGGTAAATCTGCCGCGTCACGCGCTCGTACCAGGCATCGACCGTTCCCGGTGCTTCGTCAGTGAAGCGTCGCCCCTGCTTGTTGACCAGCACGCCGTAAGGGAAGACAAAAATCGACGGCTCGGAAATGCCCGAGCGCGGGTCCACCGGCTCGGCGTGATAACTGCCATATTCACCGCTAGGCGCCGCGCCCATGTCCAGCGCCATCTGGATGCCTTCGCCGCGGTTGTAATAGGCACCCTTGCACACCGGGCGCAGGTACACCGATCGCGGTCCCAGGTAGCGCCCCAGCATTTCGGTGTTTCCTTCAAAACCACCACTGGCCAATACCACCGCACCGTGAAAGACCAGATCGCCATACTGACGTGACAGCGCCCGGATGCCGGTGACCGTGGCGAAGCCTTCGGTCAACAACTGACGCCCGGAGGTTTCGTAGAAAAACTCCGCACCCAGGGCCTCAGCCTTTGCCGCCAGGGCTTCGACAATGGCTTCACCACCGCCTACCGGCAACAGACGCGGTTGGGTGCTGGTCAAAAACTGAGTGGGCAGAAAGTCAAATTTCACGCCGTTGCCCTTCAACCACTCGATGGTGCCGGGTACTTGTTCGGCAAAGGTACTGATCACCGATGCATCGACCGAACCCAGCGCACGAGTTTGCGCCGACCAGTCGGCACGATCGGCTAGGGTTTCAGCGACGAAATCAGGGTCTTGGTAATACCCGGAATGCTCGGCCAGGAATGTGTCGAAATCATCGGTCACCTGTGAATGGCTTTTCATCCGCAGATAAGCCTCGGTAAAGCGACTCTGCCCGCCGCGCTCTTCACGGCAGGCCCGTTCCAGAACCGCCACGCGCAAGCCACGTTCGGCCCCCGCCACCGCTGCCGACAAACCGGCGACTCCGCAGCCCAGCACAATCAGATCGAAATTCAACTCAGCCATAGGTAGTTCCTCACTTGGTGGCTGGTACTATAGAAATCGCTGCCCCAGGGTTCGAGCGTGACGCGGCTAATGGGCTATTAGAAAAAGGTGAAAACCGATGGACAGACTCTGGGCAATGCAGGTGTTCGTGCGTGTAGTGGAATGCGGCAGTTTCAGCCGCGCCGCCGAGTCGCTGGATATCGCCAATGCCACTGTGACCTCCAGTGTGCGCAACCTGGAGAACTACCTGGGGGTGACTTTGTTGTCGCGCAACACCCGCTCGTTGCGCCTGACCGATGACGGCGAAGGTTACTTCGAGCAGTGCAATCAGGTGCTGCAGCAAATTGCTGACATGGAGGCCCAGGTCAGGCAAAAGAAAGGCGAGATCAGCGGGCAGTTGTGCATCGAGTCACCGGCTGCCTTCGCTCGCGCCCTGCTGTGCCCGGCGTTACCGGCCTTTACCGCGCAACATCCCGGATTGTCCGTGGCGCTGCGCCAGACCGACCATGCCGAAGACCTGATCGCGACGGGCACCGACGTGGCCATTCGCATTGACTCGGTCAATGACGCCGACCTCGTCGCCCGACCGCTTTATCAGGCGCACTACGTGGCCTGCGCCGCACCCGGTCTGCTCAAGCGCATCGGCACGCCACACCAACCGCAGGCGCTGTTGCCGCAGCATTGCCTGGGCATTTTTGGCGCTGGTCGCTATACCGTGTCGGACTGGACGTTTGCCTGCGAGGGCGAACATCACCAACTGACCCCGCGGGGCGAACTGCACTTCAACAGCACCGACGCATTGATCCAGGCCGCCCTGGCCGAGCAAGGCGTCATTTACGTACTGGACGTATTCGTCAACGGGCTGATCCGCAGCGGAGAGCTGGTGGAATTGTTCCCCGACTGGAGCACCGGCAGCCGCAACTTCTACACCGTGACCCCCAAGGCACGCTTTGTTGCGCCGCGTACCCGGGCCTTTATCGAATTCATTCTGGCCACCCTGGACGCTCAGCGCCGCCCCCCCTCAGACGCCAGCATCGCAGTTCGGCAAGGGCGCCGCGGGCTGAACTGACGTACAGATGACGGCGATAAAAAAATGCCAGCCCACTGGGTGGCTGGCATTTTTTGTTCAACGCTTGCAGCTGACTCTATTCGGGCAACTGACGCAGGCCATCAAGCAACGCCGGCAGTAAGGTTTCCCAAGGGGCAACGATACCCAGGCTGGCGACCTTGAAAATGTCCGCCTCGGGATCCTGGTTAATGGCCACGATGCAGCTGTCGAGGCTGACCCCGGCCAGATGCTGCAACGTGCCGGAGATACCCACCGCCAGATAGATCTGCGGGCTGACAAACTTGCCTGACACGCCGACCTGCCGCAGCACTGGCACCATACCCGCATCCACGGCCGGCAAACTGCCGCCCAAGGTTCCACCGAGGTTCAACGCCAACTCCTCAAGCAAGGCAAAGCCTTGTTCATTGACCCCACGTCCACCGGACACCACCAGCTTGGCGCCCTCCAGAGGCGGCAGGCGTTGGCCGCTTTCGCGTTTATCCAGAGTCAACGCCTTGGGCAAGCTGCCATGCAGTTCGAGATTGAAAATATCAGCCGAGGCCTCGGCCTTAAGCTGCGGCCGGCCGGCGCGTAGACAAGCAAATGCCGGTCGGTTGTCAACTCGCAAAGCAAGGCGCATGCGCCCGCCCCAGGCCGCGCGCTCGGCCAGCACTGCGTCATCCGCAAGCTGCAGTGCGACACAACGACCCAACGCTTGCCCATCCAGATAGTCGGCCAACAATGCCGCCAGTTCCTCACCCTGAGGACCGGGCGGCAGCAACACCAGTGGTACTTCACTGCCCAGACGGGGAATCGCCCGCAGCGCTTCGGCGACCGCAGCCACCAAAACCTGCGGCTCGTCGCATTCGCCCAATGCTTCGTGCACGGCCTGATAAACCAATTGCGCCCCGGCCCTCGTCGCCAGTTGCGCGTGCGCGGCGCTCGGCTGGCTACTGACCAGCACAACCGCAAAAGCCTCCCCGGCACTGACCTGCTGCGCCGCACCGAGTGCCGCTTCCAGTGCCTGGGCACCCCAGGCTTGAGGAATGACCGCCAGCAGTCTGCTCATGAGTTGACCCCTTGCTCTTTTAGCCAACCGACCAGCGCCTTGGCCTGCTCCGCAACGTCGCCGCTCAGTAGCCGGCACTGCCCGCCTCGCGCAATAACCGGTGCGATCTCCAGCTGCGACAACGTCAGTCCGACGCGCGCCGGCGTCGATGCCGTGACCCGGGTGAAGGTCAGTCGCTTGGCGTGCATGACATTTTTCATCAGCGGATGCCGCAGCTTGTTGCGTCGATCATTGGTCACACTCGCCAACATCGGCTGATCGA
Organism: Pseudomonas sp. GM49; assembly: GCF_000282355.1. GTDB lineage: Bacteria > Pseudomonadota > Gammaproteobacteria > Pseudomonadales > Pseudomonadaceae > Aquipseudomonas. The sequence continues at coordinate 12,166 of NZ_AKJL01000283.1, read as the reverse complement.
CCCGTAACCACTCTTCGCAGGTACCACGCTCGCGCATCAGCCACAACTGTTCGTCTTGCCATTGGCCATATTGGGCCATTGCCAGTTGTGGTCGGCCCAGTCGACGCGCCAGCAAAACGGCGATACTGCCTTCGTCCAGATCGCCCAGCTCTCGTCCCAGCAAAATCAATTCATGCCCAGGGTAATCGCGCTTGATCAGCCCGGCGATCTGCACCGCTGTCTGGCGCCCATCCCATAGCTGGCACGGTTGAAGCTGCAGGCAGCGCAATGAATCGGGGCAAAACGCCGCGACACTGCGCAACAGGTTTTCACTGTTGCAGCCGTCGAGCAGCAACACATCGATCTGTGTTTCAGGTCGAGCATCGCGCAATTTGAGCGCCACCTCCAACGCAGCCTCGTCGAACGGGCTGAGCAGGCGTCGGGGTGTACCCTGCTCCTGGATCAACGATTCGCTACTCAAACTGATGGGATGCAACGGGTAGCGGATATCTGCCACACCTGCGAGCAGGATCAGAATTTTCATGCTCAGCCCTCACTCGCATTGCCCAGGCTGGCACCGGCCAGGCGCCCGAACACCGCCGCCTTGCCCAGGGCCGAACCGGTCATGTAGGCAGCGCCGTGGAAGCCGCCGATCATCTCGCCCGCCGCCAGCAACCCGGTGATGGGTTCGCCGAACACATCGAGCACGTGCAAATCCATGTCGACGATCACGCCGCAGTAGGTGCCGAAAACCGCCGCCGTTGAGGGGTAGGCATAAAAGGGTGGACGCTCGATGGTGCGCAGATGACCGTGATGATGCACCAGGTGTTGACGACCGAACGCGGGGGTTTGCCCCTGGCGCACGGCATCGTTATAGGCACTGACTTCGGCGAGTAACACGTCCTCGGGCACTTCGATCAGACGCGCCAGTTGTTGCAACGTCTGCGCCTCAACGAACAGCCCCTCCTCCAGGCGCCGAGTGAAGTCGAGGATTCGCACCTGATTGTCACCGCTGAGCATGATGTCCTGATCCAGGATCTGATAGCCCACACCGTAGCTCTGTTGCATTACTGCATCGCCGAGCAACTTGTAGGACTGTGACTCGTCGACAAATCGCCGACCTTCCTGGTTCACCGCGATGGCGCCCTTGTAGACCGCCAGGCAAGCGTGGTGATTATGCTCGTCCATGGGGTGTTTACCGAACGTGCCCTTGATGTACGGCAGGTCGCGCACATCCGCACCCAAGGCCCAGGCCATGCGCAGGCCGTCGCCTTCATTGCCTTCGCCACCGATAAACACCGCATTGTCGTACTGCGGGACAAAGCTGTGAATCAACGCCCGGTCCTGGACAAACCCGCCGCTGGCCAGCAGCACCGCTCTACGAGCCAGGACCTGGACCGTTTCCCCGTTTCGCTCGACGCTCGCCCCCAACACACGGCCACCGTCCTCACGCAACAGACGGCGGGCACGGCTGTGCAACCAGACCTCGACCTGTTGTGTTGCCAGCGCCGCCTGTTGCAGTTGGCGCACCATGTCGGCCGGGTCCACGTTGTGCACCCGTGGCACCGACTGCCCGGAGGCGGCCTCGATGACATCGGTAAAAACCACGCCGTTGTCCTTGAGCCACTGGTAGGTCTGCAGTTGGTGATCGGTGTACAACTTGACCAGTGCCTCGTCGCATTCGCCCTTGCCCACATCGACGAGGTCGTCGAACAGCAATTGCGACGAATCTTCGATACCGTGCGCACGCTGCAGGTCGGTGCCGGCGAACGCCAGGCATCCGCCGCTCATGGCCGATGACCCGCCGGTTTGCGCAGTCTTCTCCAGCACTATCACCTGCAAGCCCGCTTGGGCAGCTGCCAGGGCCGCGCTGAAACCCGCCAGCCCGCCGCCGATCACCAGCAGATCACATTCATAACGATTCATGCCTGATCTCCTGCTTGAATGAACGAGCCCAAACCATAGAAGTCGAAGATTTCCCGAACCCGCTCGGGCTCTGGTTGGGCTGAAAAATAGCCACGATTGCAAGTGCGTGTACCGTTGGCGCGCCGCAAGTCCACCATGCTTTCCGCCTGTTTGACCCAGGCGCCGAGCGAGTCGAGCACTGGCACACCGTCCACCTCGTTAATGCCGTGGGTTGCCAGCAGTACGCTCAGCGGGGCTTCGCCGGGAATGATCACTTCAGCGCCTTTGGCGATCAGGCCTCGCGCAGCACTGCGAAAACGTTCGATCAGTTCAGCGGGATCGTTGAAGCCTGCCAACACATCGGCAAAGCGAAAGCCAACATGTCGCACTTCCGTCAACCGCCCGGCGAGGCCATGGCGCGCAGCGTTTTCAGTCACCTGCTCAGCCAACTCGTCAATGAACACCAGAACTCCGAACGTACGCCCGAGCATGCACGCGGTCAGCATCGCCGATTCGCCATAGCCCACCACCGGAATATCCAGCAGGCTGCGCGTTTCCCTGAGGGCAGGCTCTGGCAAGGTGCTGATGGCGTAGACGTCGAAACCCTGATGCTGGGCATTGATGCCCGCCGCCATGAACTGCAGGCCATGCAGATACTGCAGGGCCGAATACTTGATGTCGTCTCCCGGATAGTGGTTGCGGTAGGTACCCGGACGCATCCCATGCATATGGACCACGGTGTCCGGCCGGGCCACCCTGCGAAAATGCGCACGCAAGGCCTCGTCGTAAGCGCCCAGGTCGCTCAGAACAGTGAAACTTTGATGCCAGATACGAATGCTCATGCGAGTCCTCATTCAAGAGCCAGGTACTCAGAGCACCAACCTTGCGGCCAGATCATCAGGCACCATGGCGAATTTCGATGAGGAATTATCGGCAGGGCATCGCAGCGGGGAATAGGCGCTGGCGCCGAAGGGGCTTTTCAGAAAAATTGCAATATCCACGAGTGGCCGAGGCGTCGGCATATGGGTCAGTTCGTCACCTGCCTGGAAGCTAAATCGATCTGTATGCGTCATTAAAAATGCGTATTGCCAAAGAGAGTTTTCCCCGAGGTATGAAAGGATGTAGTGCTATTGAGAGTGTCTTCGTTATCAAGGTCTTCGTAGTTCGAGCGCACTACCGGTTGGCGATTTTTTAGTAGTTGAACAATGCGAGCGCTCAGAAAGATGTCCCCTTGAGGGGACATCTTTCTGAGCGCTCGGGTTTAGAGTGGTTCGAAGACAAGATTTGTCCCCGATAACAATAAACCGGGAGCCGCCGAACCATGCATCAGCCTCAAATAGTACCCCATCAATCTCTGTATTTTCCCTATCAGGTTTATCCTGCTTTCGTACCTTCCCCAAGCATCGTCAATCGCTCGCCCGTTGCGATTGTGGGTGCTGGACCTATTGGCCTGACGCTGGCGCTCGAATTGGCGCGCTACGGTATCAGAAGCACTGTTCTGGCCGCTCAACAGCAAGTCTGTGAAGGTAGCCGCGCAATTGTTTTCACCCGTCGCTCAATGGAGATTTTCCAGCAAGTGGGGGTATCCGAGGCGGTAACCGAGCAAGGTCTGCCGTGGCGCTTCGGCAATTCGTACTACCGCGGCCAGCGGGTTTTTCGCATGGAAGCCCCGGTTGACGAGCACGATCGTTTTGCGCCGATGACCAACTTGCAACAGCAGTACCTCGAGCAACATCTGGTAGAGGCTGCCCAGGCACAGCCGCTGATCGAATTGCGTTGGGGCAATAAAGTCATCGATATCGAGCAGGACACCGACCACGCAAGGTTACAAGTCGATACCCCGGGCGATGCCTATACCCTAAAGGCCGATTGGGTGGTGGCCGCTGATGGCGCCCGCTCCGGATTGCGCTCGATGCTGGGGCTCAAGCTTGAAGGGGCGTCTTATGAAGGACGGTTCGTGATTGCCGACATCCGTATCAAGCTCGAATTGCCGACCGAACGCCTCGCTTTTTTCGATCCTTCCTGGAACCCCGGCAACACCGTATTAATGCACCGAGAGCCCGGGGATATCTGGCGCATCGACTACCAGTTGCCTGCGGACGAAACACCTGAGCAGGCATTGCACCCCGACTCCTTGCGCGAGAGCATCAATGCACAACTGGCGATGCTTAATGTCGAGAACCCTGAATGGGAGCTGGATTGGAGTTCGGTGTATTCGGCCCGGGCGCTAACCTTGAAGCAGTACATCAATGAGCGAGTGATTTTTGCCGGAGACGCGGCGCATTTGTTGCCGATCTTCGGCGTGCGCGGTGCCAATACTGGATTCCAGGATTGCCATGATCTGGGCTGGAAACTGGCACTCCACATCAAAGGCCTTGCCGGTGCCGGACTGCTGGCTTCTTACAGTGACGAACGGGTCAAGGTTGCTCGTGAAATCATTGAAGAGGCAGGCAAGAGCACGCGGTTCATGGCGCCGCCTAGCCGCGGCTATCGACTGTTGCGCGATGCGGTGCTATCGCTGTCGTTGACCCGTGAGTTCGTTCGCCCGCTATATCACTGGCGGACTTCAAGGGCTCACGATTATGCCGATTCACAACTCAACGCAGTGAACGACGATAATCTATTGTTTACCGGCGGGCCGCGCAACGGTGCACCGTTGCTGAATGTACGTCTGGCAGAGCAGCACTATCTCTTCGATGAGTTGGCGCCCGCTTATCATTTGATTTGCTTCACTGACGCGGCGGCACTTGATGTCGAAGTTGTTGCACAAGTCCAGGCTCTGCGCAGCCAGGGACTGCCGATACAAGTGATCGCGATCGCCATGAATGGAGTCCTTCAGGTGCAACACGCCGACCTGACTCTGGCCGATTGCGACAATCTGTTCAGCACGCGTTACGGCGTGCAGCACGCAGGCGCCGCCTATCTGGCACGCCCGGACCAGCATGTCTGCGCGCGCTGGTTGCATTTGGATGGCGAGCATTTGCGCCATGGATTGAACCAGGCCCTTGGCCACAACGGGAGTGACCACCCATGAGCCAGTCAATGAACCTAACAGACCTCGAACGCGCCTATGACCGACTTGCCGAGGCGATTGATCGTACGGGTAACGACAGCGAGTTGTTTCTGGTCAAGCTGGCACTACTGGCGGCCGAGGCACTGAACGATGCCGAGCGCTTCGACGCACTGATCGAATGCGCCGGACAAGACCTGTAAAACTTCGCGCCAGCCAATAATTACAAGAACAGGATCACCCCTATGCCATCCCGTCCTGCTGTGACCCCTGGCGGGGAGGCCGGCGCTCAACCGCCGGTCATTGCCAAAGTTTCGAAACGCCTTCTATGGTTTCTTTTCATCTGCTTCGTTTTTTCATTTCTGGACCGTATCAACATCGGCTTCGCCGGGCTGACGATGATGGACGACCTGGGTTTGAGCAGTACCCAGTTCGGTATGGCAACGACGATTTTTTACCTGGCCTACATCGCCTGCGGCATCCCCAGCAACATGGCCCTGGCGAAACTCGGCGCCCGTCGCTGGATTGGCAGCCTGATGATTGCTTGGGGACTCGCGTCGACAGCTACCCTGTTTGCGCATGACGCGGCCAGCCTGTATTGGTTGCGTGCGTTGGTTGGTATCACCGAGGCAGGATTTCTGCCCGGTGTGCTGTTGTACATGACGTTCTGGTTTCCAGCAGCGTACCGGGCTCGCGCCAATGCGCTGTTCATGATCGCCATGCCGTTTACCGCGGGCTTTGGCTCGGTCTTGTCCGGCGCCATTTTGGGGCTGGATGGCCACTGGGGCCTGGCAGGCTGGCAATGGCTGTTTCTTCTTGAAGGACTACCCAGCGTCGTACTCGGTCTGGCGGTGTACGGTTATCTGGATGATCAGCCGCGCAAGGCACACTGGTTGAGCGACGATGAGAAGCTGCAGTTGGCCGAGTTGATCGAGCGTGACCGTCAGGCACCTTCCCCTCACGCTCACTGGGGACGTGAGTTGCTGTCGCCATCGGTGATTCTGTTCTGTCTGGTGTACTTTTGCCTGGTCAACACCTTGGCGATGATCGCAGTCTGGACGCCGTTGATCGTCAAGAGCTTCAGCACTGGCCAGAGCAATACGCTGATCGGATTGTTGTCGGCAATTCCGCAAATATGCACCATCATTGGCATGATCCTCTGGGGCCGACACTCGGACCTGACCCAGGAGCGGCGTTGGCACCTGGCGCTTCCAATGCTGCTGGCTGCAACAGGCTGGTGTTGCACGGCCCTGTCGAGTGAGCCGATCGTGCAGCTGGCCGGGGTCTGCATGGCGGCGACGGGCTCCTACACGGCCATGTCGATTTTCTGGACCCTGCCGGATCGCTCATTGAGTTTTCAAGCCAGGGCGGTGGGCATCGCGGTGATCAATGCAGTGGGTAATCTGGGGTCTGCCCTTAACCCCTTAGTGGTCGGCTGGCTGAAAGACCTTACCCATACCTATACCGCCGGTTGTCTGTACGCTGCGCTGCTGTTACTGGTGGCTGCAATGCTGGTACGCACACTACCCCACGAACGCCAACCTTCATCACGTGAACTCATCCCTGAATGAACCACTGGCTGCTTACCAACGTTTACCATCAGAGCCCATTGACGACGGGGGAAATTGCTCATCTATTGGCTCGGGTAGGCGAGGACTGCCGAACCTGGTTGGCGGCAGAGTTACTGACCCTGGTACGGGGTGAAATGCCGCTGGCTCAATGTACAATTTTCGCTTATCCGCAAGGCCAGGAGCCGCAGGTGTTGTCGTGTTCCGATCAGGCAAGACTCGTGCAGATATCGCGTATCTCTCGGGACTACGTCGAGCGTTTTCACAGCCTGGACGGCAACCGCCAAGCGATGCTCGACCATCGGTCAAAATACGGCGGCGCGCGAATCCTGGCTCAACTTCAATCAGTTGAAGACATCACCCATCGTGACTATCGGCGGGTCTGCTACGAGCAACCACAAATATCTCAGCGCATGGCCTTGCTCAATCATCAGGAAGAGGGCGGGGCCTGGCTGTCGATCAACTTCTATCGAGGTCGTGAGCACGGCAATTTCAATCAGCACGAAATTGAATTTATCGAGTCCGTTGCGCCGTTACTGATTCAAGTCACGCGTTTGCACTATCGCGCTTTTATCGAAGCCAATCAGATGCCGTCCTTGTTAAGTCAACGCGTCGAGTTGCTCTATCCTGAACTGACTCGTCGGGACCGTGAACTGCTCAGGCATTTGCTCAGTGGCCTGGGGGCGGAAGACATTGCGCCCCTGATGGGCATCCAGCGCTCAAGCGCCGCTACCTACATCAAGCGACTTTATCGAAAGGTGGGAGTCAGCGGACATCGAGAATTGCTGGGGCTGGTAGTGAGAGGTCGTTGGTCCTGAACAGGCGTTGAATACTGAGCATTGGCGAAAAACCGCGAGTCTGAGCATCTTTCATTCACCGCTAGCCATGGGTGGCTATTCCGACTTCGTAACTTGCGTGGCAAACGTTCAAGTATTTGAACAACAAATTCGCTGGGAGCAGCCACATTGGAATTGAGACAACTGCGCTACTTCGTAAAAATCATCGAGCTTGGCAGCCTGGGGCGTGCGGCACTTGAACTGGACGTTGGTGTGTCAGCCCTCAGTCAGCAAATCTCCAAGCTGGAAAGCGAACTGTGCACCCGCCTCCTGAATCGAACCTCTACCGGCGTGACGCCCACTAGCGCCGGATTTGCGTTTTTACACCATGCCCAGTTGACGCTACGCCAGGCGGAAAACGCAATCATGGCCGCCCATCGCGGGCGAATGAGCGGTTATGTCAGCGTCGGCTTACCACCGACTACCGCGACGGTGCTCGCGTTGCCGTTGATCAACGCAATGCGTGCGCGTTATCCGGATATACAACTGCATTTGATGGAAATGCTTTCTGGCCACCTGGCGGCGCAGCTCAACGCACGGCAAATCGATCTGGCCATCCTATTCCAGCTCGAAGGGGGTAAACGCTGGAGCGTGACTCCGCTACTGGATGAAAAGTTGTTTGTCATTGCCTCGCCCAGCCTGCCTCAAGCGCCTTCTGGTGATAGCGTGCAGTTAGCAGACCTCGGCGGCTTACCGCTGGTGATGCCCAGCGCGCAACATGGATTGCGCTCGGCATTGATGAGCGCGTTCGAGCGGGTCGGGCTAACACCCAATGTCATTATGGAAGTCGACGGTCTCGCTGTTTTGATGAACGCCGTTCGGGCCGGTCATGCGGCAACGATACAACCGGGGGCCGCCGCAGCATTGAAAGACGGGTCCGGACTTTCACTGATCAGGATTGCCGACCCCCATGTGGGCCGGCGTAATCTTCTGGCGACGCTGGCTGACGACGAACTCTCTCCGGCAGCGCTGGCAACGCGGTTGGTCATCGTCGATGTGGCGCGACAGTTGGTCGTCGACAAACAGTGGCCTGGAGCTACGTGGATAGAAGGGGTAGACGCGTAATCCTCCTTCAACCCCGGACACATAAGTCTCTCCTGACGACAAAGCCTTTAGAAAAACTAAACACCCCGCGTCAAAAGCAGCCTTTCGGCCACTCCGTCCCCACCCTATCGTTCTCCCCACTCGCAAGGAGCACTTCGTTCCCGCTTCCTTGCAAATCGAGGAGCGATAATGATCGATGTCTTAATCATAGGGGGTGGCAACGCTGCCTTGTGCGCCGCTCTGATGGCGCGAGAAGCGGGCGCCAGCGTGATGCTGCTGGAAGCCTCTCCGAAAATCTGGCGCGGTGGCAACTCCCAACACACCCGTAACCTGCGGTGCATGCACGACGAACCGCAGGACGTGCTGATCGATGCCTATCCGGAAGAAGAATACTGGCAAGACCTGTTGAAGGTTACCGGTGGCCTCACGGATGAAAAGCTTGCACGCATTGCCATTCGGGCATCGTCTTCTTGCCGCGATTGGATGCGTTCGCACGGCGTGCATTTTCAGCCACCGCTGTCCGGCGCGCTGCACGTGGCGCGGACCAATGCTTTTTTTATGGGCGGCGGCAAAGCGCTGGTCAATGCGTATTTCCGCAGCGCCGAGCGCCTGGGTGTAAAAGTTCGATACAACACGCAAGTGACCGACATCGAGTTGGATGAGGGGAAATTCGTCGCCGCCCATGTGGGCGAACATGAGGTAGATGGTCAGCGTTTCGCCGCAGAACGCATTGAAGCCCGGGCCTGCGTGTTGGCGGCCGGCGGCTTCGAATCCAACCGTGAATGGCTGCGCGAAGCCTGGGGTCAGAACGAACGCGGTGAATGGCCATCGGATAATTTCCTGATCCGGGGCACCCGATTCAACACTGGCATTTTGCTGCAGCGCATGCTCGACCTTGGCGCAGATGTGATCGGCGATCCGACGCAAGCCCACATGGTCGCGATTGATGCCCGCGCGCCACTCTACGACGGCGGCATCTGCACCCGAATCGACTGCGTATCGCTGGGTGTGGTGGTCAATCGTGATGGCGAACGCTTCTACGACGAAGGTGAGGATTTCTGGCCAAAACGTTACGCGATCTGGGGGCGTCTGGTGGCCGGACAACCCGGTCAGCAGGCGTATTCGATCATCGATCAACAAGCCATCGGCCGCTTCATGCCACCGGTCTTTCCCGGAACCACCGCCAATACTCTGCAAGACCTTGCCCGCCAGTTGAAGCTGCCTCAAGAAAAATTCGTCAAGACTGTCGAGGACTACAACAGCGCCTGCCGCGTTGGCACGTTCGATCACACGGCGCTGGACGACTGCCACACCCAAGGACTGTTGCCCGCCAAAACCCATTGGGCGCGGCCATTGGTGAAACCACCTTTCTACGCCTACCCGCTTAAACCGGGTGTCACGTTCACCTACCTCGGCCTCGCCACCGACGAAACCGCTGCCGTGCATTTCAACGGCAAAGCGAGCCCCAACCTGTTCGTCGCGGGTGAAATGATGGCCGGCAATGTTCTGGGCAAGGGCTACACCGCCGGCATCGGCATGGCCATCGGTACCGCGTTTGGCCGCATCGCCGGTGTGCAGGCGGCCGCTTCAGTGGGCTTTGGCGTCTCATCTGCAAACTCGGAGTCTCGACATGCAACTGTTTGATCCCCAAGCATCGGGCGGGTTGATCCCCGTGTTGAATCTTGACGAAAGTGAAGTCCAGCGGCAGATGACCATCTGCAATGCCTGCCGTTATTGCGAAGGTTTTTGCGCGGTATTTCCTGCGATGACCCGGCGTTTGGAATTCACTCAGGCCGACATCCATTACCTGGCGAACTTGTGCCATAACTGCGGCGCGTGCCTGCACGCCTGTCAGTACGCCGCCCCACACGAATTCGACGTCAACATACCCAAAGCCATGGCCAAAGTGCGCCTGGATACTTACGCCGAATACGCCTGGCCGCAAGTGATGGGCAGGTTGTATCAGCGCAACGGCCTGACCCTGGCACTGGCTTCAGGTGGGGGACTGGCCTTGTTTTTATGCCTGACCCTGATGCTCATGGGCAACCTGTACACGGCCATTCCCGGGGGCAACTTTTACAAGATTTTCCCGCATAACACCCTGGCGCTGATGTTCGGCTCAGTGTTCGGCTTTGCGGTACTTGCCCTGACCATGGGTGTACGGCGCTTCTGGCGCAACGTTTCACCGGTCGCAGCGCCACTGCCGTTGAAAACGTCCGCTGCATTGGAGGCTACGGCCAGCGTCACGAAGCTCAAATACCTGGACGGCGGCCATGGCGAAGGCTGCAACAACGCTGACGATCAATTCACCTTATGGCGACGCCGATTCCACCACCTCACCTTCTACGGCTTCATGCTGTGCTTCGCCGCCACCGGTGTCGCCACGCTCTTTCACTATCTGCTGAAGTGGTCGGCGCCTTATCCGATCTTCAGCTTGCCGGTGATGTTGGGTATTGCCGGTGGCATCGGCCTGCTGATCGGCCCGGCGGGTCTTCTTTGGCTGAACCTGCGTCGCAACCCTGCGCACGGCGATGAGAACCAAAAACCCATGGATCGCGGCTTCATCGCACTGCTGTTTCTGGTCAGCGCAAGCGGCCTGGCGCTACTGGCTTTGCGTGAAACCAGCGCCTTGGGCTTGATGTTGGCTATCCATCTGGGCCTGGTCATGGCGTTTTTCTTGACCATGCCCTACAGCAAATTCGCCCATGGAATATTCCGCAGCGCAGCGCTGCTCAAACACGCCATCGAGAAGCGTCAACCCAACCCGATCAACGCCGGCAGCGACTGACAATTAAAACACTCATTCCAAAAACAATAGTGAGCATAACCGTAGCCATGAAAACGACAACGGCAACAACCCGAACCAAGGGCTCCAAATTGGGCGCCATTTTGCGGGTCACCAGCGGTAATTTTCTCGAGCAGTTCGACTTCTTTCTGTTCGGGTTCTACGCGACCTACATCTCCCAGACCTTCTTTCCAGCCACCAGCGAGTTCGCGTCGCTGATGATGACCTTCGCGGTTTTCGGCTCCGGATTCCTGATGCGTCCGTTAGGCGCCATTGTGCTTGGGGCGTACATTGACAAGGTGGGCCGTCGCAAGGGGCTGATCGTGACGCTGTCGATCATGGCCGCCGGTACCGTATTGATCGCCCTAGTGCCGGGCTACGCCGCCATCGGCGTGGCGGCACCGATTCTGGTGTTGTTGGGCAGGCTGCTCCAGGGCTTCTCCGCCGGAGCAGAAATGGGCGGTGTTTCCGTGTATCTGGCGGAAATTTCCACCCCCGGTCACACCGGTTTCTACACCAGTTGGCAATCGGCCAGCCAACAGGTGGCGATCGTCGTCGCGGCCGCGTTGGGCTACACGATCAATGCCACGATGCAAGCCGCTGAGATCGCCGATTGGGGCTGGCGTATTCCGTTCTTCATTGGCTGCGTGATCATCCCGTTCATTTTCATTATTCGCCGCTCACTGGAAGAAACCGCTGCCTTCACTGCTCGCAGCCATCGCCCAACCACTCGCGAAGTTTTTCGCTCGATGCGTGATAACTGGCGCACCGTACTGGCGGGCGGCTTGCTGGCGTCCATGACCACCACCACGTTCTACCTGATTACGGTCTACACACCGACGTTTGGCAGGACAGTACTGAACCTGAGCACCACCGACAGCCTGGTGGTCACACTGCTGGTCGGCATTAGCAACTTTATCTGGCTGCCTATCGGCGGCGCCCTTTCCGACCGGATTGGCCGTCGGCCACTGTTGCTGGCGATATCGTTGCTGTGCATCTTCACCGCCTATCCCGCCATGCACTGGCTGGCAGAGGCGGC
>NZ_AKJL01000282.1 GCF_000282355.1 Pseudomonas sp. GM49 | reverse complement strand
TGGCTGGGCACGGCAGCCGCCATGGTTGGCCTGGTCAGCGGCGCTTGGTGGTTGGGTACCACCGGTGCAGTTGAGCAGCGTTTTACCCAACTGTTTGAGCCGGCCCAAACGATTGTCGAGCCTGTGCGCCTGGACAGCCTGTCGCTGTTCGACGCCGGTAGCGCCGAGCTCAAGCCGGGCTCGACCAAGATCCTGATCAGCGCCCTGGTCGACATCAAGGCCCAGCCCGGTTGGCTGATCGTCATTGGCGGACATACCGATGGCCGTGGAAACCCGCAGGATAATCTCCTGCTCTCCCACGCGCGCGCCTCTGCCGTACGTGACTGGATGCAACGCATGGGTGACATCCCCGGCAGTTGCTTTGCGGTCCAGGGCTTTGCCGCCAGCCAGCCGGTCACCAGCAATGACAGCGAGTCCGGGCGCGCGGCCAACCGACGCGTCGAAATCAGCCTGCTGCCCCAGGCGGGCGCCTGTGGGCAGGAAACGCTGGGGGAGCGTCCTGCGCAAGCGTGAGGGTGAATGCAAAATCGGGCGCTGCCTGCACATCTTGACGCCTCACGACCTGTCGATCAGGCGTGTACCAGCGCAATGGTGAACGAGACCACGATCATGCACGCAAAAGCAAAATTGATATTCATGAAGTTTCCATCCAAAACATGAGTGACGGCGCCATCTTGAACAGGTCACAGGAAAATAAAAAATTCAGCGTAATGATTTGAAAGATCGAAAAAAATGATAACTGGGGGTGTTTGCCCGGCCGCTCGTTTGTGTTTATCCCGTGCTTTGGCTAATCTCGCTTAAACGCGCAACTACACGCACAAACGAGCAAAAACATGCACGACAACCATTCCTCTGCCGAACTTCCGTCAGTTCGCCGGCAAAAAATCCTGTTGATTCTCGAACGTGACGGCAAGGTCATGGCCTCGGAGTTGAGCCAGCATTTCGCGGTGTCCGAAGACACCATCCGCCGCGATCTGGCGGAACTGGCCAGTGCCGGCCTGGTGCAGCGGGTGCACGGCGGGGCGTTGCCGCGGCCCAAGGATACGGGCAAGGACTATTTCACCCGGATCAGCGAAACCGATGAGGTGAAAACCCATCTGGCGCAACTGGCTGCGCGACGGGTGCAGGACGGTCAGATCGTGGTGTTCGATTCCGGTACCACCACCTTGCAGATCGCACGTTCGCTACCGACGGATATCGCCATTACCGCGGTCACCGCGTCGCCGATGACCGCCATCACCCTGTCCGGGTACAAAGGCATCAAGGTGATTCTCGCCGGCGGTCAGCTCAACCCGGCGACGATGTCGGCCAGCGGCCACGAAACCCTGCGGCTGCTGGCGGGCATCAAGGCCGATCTGCTGTTTACCGGGGTGTGCGCGATTCACCCGCAGGTGGGCTTAAGCTCACTGCATTTTGATGAAGTACCGGTGAAACAGGCGATGCTCGATTGTGCGTCCCACGTGATCGCCGTCACCACGGCGGACAAACTCGGCGCGGTGGAGCCGTTTGTGGTCGCGCCTTGTAACCGCGTGCATACGCTGATCACCGAGCAGCATGTGGCGTCAGGCAATGTCGAGGATTACCGGGCGCTGGGGATCGAGGTGGTGCAGGCTTGATCATTTTTTGCAGGCAGATGTGTTGAATGTGCCGGCCCCATCGCGGGCAAGCCCGCTCCCACAAGGGTTACTTGTCGGCCTCGAAATTTGTGGTCGACATAAATCCCTGTGGGAGCGGGCTTGCCCGCGAAGAGGCCAGC
>NZ_AKJL01000281.1 GCF_000282355.1 Pseudomonas sp. GM49 | reverse complement strand
CCTTATTCGCCGGCGCACATGCGCCATCCACTACAGGGCGCCGGGGCGCCAAACATAAGCAAATTATATGCCTGAAAGTGGAGTGTTTGCCTAGACCGCTGTAACAATAAAAAACTGTTGATTTTTATCGTTACCGCGGTCTGGCATCCGCCATGACTGCTTCAGCGCTTACAGGCGGAACTCATGGCCCAGGTACACTTCCTTGACCAGGCTGTTGGCCAGGATGGTTTCGGCGTCACCTTCGGCGATCAACTGGCCGTCGTTGACGATATAGGCCGTTTCGCAGATATCCAGGGTTTCACGGACGTTGTGGTCGGTGATCAGCACGCCAATGCCTTTGGCCTTGAGGTGGTAGATGATCTGTTTGATATCGCCAACCGAAATCGGGTCGACACCGGCGAAGGGTTCGTCGAGGAGGATGAATTTCGGATTGGTGGCCAGGGCGCGGGCGATTTCCACGCGACGGCGCTCACCACCTGACAGGCTCATGCCGAGGTTGTCGCGGATGTGGCTGATGTGGAATTCCTGCA
>NZ_AKJL01000280.1 GCF_000282355.1 Pseudomonas sp. GM49 | reverse complement strand
GGTGCGGCGATCCGACTTGCTCGCGAAGGCGGTGTGTCATTCGAAATTTACGTCGACTGACACACCGCCTTCGCGAGCAAGCCCGCTCCCACACCGGTTTTGTGGTGGTCTTGAAGTTACAGGCTGTCTTGCAGGTGACGACGCAGCTCTTGCAGCTCCGCTTGCAGCTTTTGCAGGCGCTCCAGCGTCATCCCGCTGGCGCCGAGGATGCACTGGGGTATGTTGCGGGCCTTGTCGCGCAACGCCCGGCCCTGTTCGGTGAGTTCGACGATCACCACCCGCTCATCTTCGCGGCTGCGGGTGCGGCTGAGCACGCCTTCGGCCTCCAGGCGTTTGAGCAGCGGGGTGAGCGAGCCAGGATCGGTCAGCAACCGCGTGCTGATTTCGCCTACGGTCAAACCGTCCCGTTCCCACAACACCATCATCGCCAGGTATTGCGGGTAGGTCAGCCCCAGCGCTTGCAGCAAGGGTTTGTAGACCTTGGTCATCATCAGCGAAGTGGAATGCAGGGCGAAGCAGGCCTGATTATCCAGCAGCAGGTTGTTGCAGTTGTCCGGGGTGTTGCGCTCGGTGGTCATGTCGAAGCCTTGATCTGTGATCTTAGGAATCTAGCGGGCGAATCTTTAATGCGCCAGATAATTTTGATCAGTGCCGTTGCAAATGGGTTTGAAGCACCAGATCCCAGGGTGGAACTGGACTGAAGCGGGTTTTCAGGTACTCCAGCAACAAGCGACTGCGGGAGTTGGGTTGCTGTTCCAGGCGCAAGGCATAGATGCCGGCGCTTTCCGGTTTCGGCAGGCCGCTTTCGCAGAACAGCGGCAGCAACTCACCGCGCAACAGGTACTCGCTGGCCAGCCAGGTCGGCAGGTGTGCGATACCCAGTCCGGCCAATGCGCCGCACACCAGCGCCTCGGCATTGTTGGCGCTCATGCGGATCCGTGCCGGCCGGTGCAACTGCATTTGCCCGTCCCGCTCGAAGCGCCAGGCGAAGGGCGGGGCCAGGCCATCCCAGTCGAGTCCATCGTGTTCACTCAGTTGCGACGGATCGGTCGGCACGCCGCGACGCTGCAAGTAATCAGGGCTGGCGCAGGCGATGCGCACCATGCTCGCCAGTGGCGTGGCCACCAGCCGGGTGTCGGCCAATTGTCCGGCACGCAGCACCAGATCGACCTTGCCAAGGTTTTGGCCCTGCATGTCGACGAAGCTGTCGATCAAGTGCAGTTGCACGTCGAGTCCGGGGTAGAGCATCAGGAAATCGGCAATCACCGGTGCCAGATGCCGGCGACCAAAGGCTGCCGGCGCATCGATACGAATCAAGCCTTCCGGCGCGCTGCTCAGGGACACTGCCTCGGCCCGGGCTAGGCGCAACTCGGCGACGATCCGCCGTGCGCGCTCGGCAAAGGCCAATCCCGCCGGGGTGGCGCGTACCGCATGGGTGCTGCGGATGAACAGCTGGCTGCCGACCGCGCTTTCCAGGCTGTCGATCCGCCGTGCCACGGCCGAAGGGGTCAGCGGATGACGGCGCGATGCGGCGGAAAAACTGCCGGTTTCCAGCACGTCGAGGAACAAAGCCAGTTGGTCGGTCAGTTGACTGGGGTTCATGGCAGGTTTGCGCTTGTGCGAATTTGGCACAGCCATTGTGCGTTGCTGTGCGTTTCCGCGCCAGAAGCAACTGCGTAGGATCAATGGCGTGATGTGAGGAGAAATCGGCCGTGATTGAGTTTGTGATGTATCTGGTGTTCGGCGCTGCGTTGGGCACGCTCGGCGGGTTGTTTGGTATCGGCGGCGGCCTGATCGCCATTCCGCTGCTGGGCGTGCTGTTCGGGCTCGACCAGCAGATTGCCCAAGGCACAGCGCTGGTGATGGTGGTGCCGAACGTGATGCTGGCGCTATGGCGTTATCAGCAGCGCAACCGGATTGAACTGCGACATGCGCTGCTGTTGGCAACGATGGGTTTCAGTTTTGCCTGGCTCGGCTCGATATGGGCCGTGGGCATTGATGCACAAACCATGCGTTCAGGCTTTGTCGGGTTCCTCATCGCGCTGTCGGCCCTTAACCTGGCACGAATGTTCTCCGCCAGCGCCCCGGCGGCGTCGCAGATGAATTATCCGTGGCCATGGCTGGGCGTACTCGGTGCGGCGTCCGGCACCATGGGCGGCGTGTTTGGCGTCGGCGGAGCCGTGGTGGCGACACCGGTGCTGACCAGCGTGTTCGGGACCAGCCAAGTGGTGGCGCAAGGACTGTCCCTGGCCCTGGCGTTGCCAAGCACCGGCGTGACGTTGGTGACTTATGCCGTGCACCATCAGGTGGACTGGTTGATCGGCGTGCCCTTGGCGATAGGCGGGCTGCTCAGCATCAGTTGGGGCGTGAAGATTGCCCATGCAATTCCGGAGCGGCTGCTGCGTGGGCTGTTCTGCGGCTATCTGGTGGCGTGTGCGGTGATGCTCGCCTTCAAAGTTTGAAGCCTTCGATGATGTGCTCGGCCAGGCACTCGGTGATCGGCGACGGATTATGCAGGTTGCGCACGAGCATGATGCTGGCCTCGGGCAGCAGCGGCAGATCCTCGGCTTCACCGAGGATGCGCATGTCCGCGGTGATCAGGCTTTCAAGCTGTGCCGTGACGGCCAGGCCGGCGCTGACCACGGCCATGATCGCCGACAGGCTGTCGCTGTTGTACGCCACCCGGTAATCGCGCCCCTGGGCATCAAGGGCGTTGCAGGCCCACTGGCGGCAGAAGCAGTCGCTGTTGAACATCGCCAGGGGCAGCGGCGTCTGCTCGTGGGCGCTGTAGCATTGCGCCTCGGCCCAGACGAAACGCTCCTTGCGCAACAACTGGCCGATTTCGCTGCCCGGTTCGCGGGTGACGATGGACAGGTCGAGGTCCTGGCGCGTCAGCAGTTGCTTTGATGATTCGCAGTGCACTTCGATCTGAATCAGCGGATAGGACTGGGCAAACCGGCGTAAAATCCCCGGGAGAAATCGCATCACATAATCGTCCGGCGTACCGATGCGCACCGTGCCGACCATATCGGGTTCGCGCAAGGTATTGAACACTTCGCTGTGCAGCTTGAGGATCCGCCGCGCATAGCCGAGCAGCACCTGGCCTTCGGCCGTCAGCCGCACCTGCCGCCCGTCGCGCTGGAACAACTGGCGCTGCAGCACATCTTCTTCCAGCCGTTTCATCTGCATGCTGACGGCTGACTGGGTGCGATTGACCATTTCACCGGCGCGGGTAAAGCCGCCCTGGTCGGCGATGGCGACGAAGGTGCGCAAGACTTCGGTATCGATACTCGGGTAGGCCGACATCCATCAATCTCCGAGATATGTGACATCAGAAACATTCGTTGGATTGATCTTAGACCCGGCGCGAGACTGGAGCCATCCAAACGGAGGGCAACAAGATGAAAGGTCAACATGAGTTCCACGGTGCAGAAAAACACTCGATTCACGTGATTTCCGATCTGCTGCACAAGGTCGGCCGCTGGTACGAACTGCATCGCGAGCGCGAATTGCTGGCGAGCTTGAGCGACGAAGCACTCAAGGACATCGGCATGAGCCGTGCGGATGTGGAGAACGAGTCGATCAAACCGTTCTGGAATGACCCGATGCATAAATGATGAATGCCACGCTACACAAACCCCTTACCGGTGAGGTAGGTTGCGAGCAGACAAGGAGGCATCCATGCCCGCAACATTGTCCTTTACCCTCAAACAGGCTCGGCGTCTGGCGCTGGCCGCCCAAGGGTTCAACGGGCGGTCGCCGCCAGCGGCGATCAAGGCTGTTGCGCTCAATCGCCTGATCGAACGGCTGGGCATTTTGCAGATCGATTCGGTCAATGCATTGGTGCGTTCGCACTACCTTCCGCTGTTTTCCCGCCTCGGCAATTACTCCTCCGATTTGCTCGACCAGGCTGCCTGGAGCCAGGGCCGGCGCCGTACGTTGTTCGAGTATTGGGGCCATGAAGCCTCGTTATTGCCACTTTCCATGTACCCATTGATGCGTTGGCGCATGCAGCGTGCGAGCCGCGGCGAAGACATTTATCAGCAATTGGCGCGCTTTGGGCGGGAACAACAGGGCACCATTCGCCGGGTGCTGGCTTCGGTTGAGGAGCAGGGCGCGCTGGGCGCCGGGAGCCTGTCGACACGTCAGGAACGGGCCGGTCCCTGGTGGGATTGGAGCGCGGAAAAGCATGCGCTGGAATGGTTGTTCGCCGCCGGTGAAGTGACCGTGGCCGGCCGGCGGGGATTCGAACGGCTCTATGACCTGCCCGAGCGGGTGATCCCTGCTGCGATTCTGCAACAACCCCTGCTCAGTGAGGTCGAGGCCCAGCGCGGCCTGTTGCTGCATGCCGCGACAGCCTTGGGCGTGGGCACGGAAAAAGACTTGCGGGACTATTTTCGCCTGAACCCGGCGGACAGTCGTTTGCGATTGGCGGAGTTGCTCGAGGCAGGTGAGTTGAGTGCCTGTGAAGTACAGGGTTGGCGACAGCCGGCTTACTGCCTGCCCGAGCCCAAGGTGCCGCGCAAAGTTGTATCCAGTGCATTGCTCTCACCGTTCGATTCGCTGATCTGGGAGCGCAACCGCACTGAGCGCCTGTTCGCCTTTCGCTACCGCCTGGAGATCTATACGCCGCAGGACAAGCGGGTCTACGGCTATTACGTCCTGCCGTTTTTGCACAATGAACGGATTGCCGCGCGGGTCGACCTGCGCGCCGAACGGGCGACGGGGCGACTGGCGGTGCATGCAGTGCATGAGGAAGATCCGGGGCTGGATGACGAGGGAATGCTGGCGTTGGCGGTCAATCTGCGGCAGATGGCGGGTTGGCTGGGGTTGGCGCAGGTTCAGTTGAATTGCCCGCGGGTGAGTGCGGCAAGGTTGCGGGTGGCGTTGATTCAGATTGAAGGTGATTGAACTGACGCCATCGTCGGAACGCCGCCCGGAGCAAGCTCGCTCCCACATTGACCGCGTCGATCACAGATTTTGTGTACGGCGCGAATCCTGTGGGAGCGAGCTTGCTCGCGATGGGGGCGACGCGCTTTAGCGTCGAACCTGCTTCAGTGTTTCCGCAATCAAGAACGCCAGCTCCAGCGACTGATCGGCATTCATCCGCGGATCGCAATGGGTGTGGTAGCGATCCGACAAGCCGTCCTCGGTAATCGGCCGCGCACCACCGATGCACTCGGTCACATTCTGCCCGGTCATCTCGATGTGAATGCCACCGGCATAACTGCCTTCGGCTTCGTGCACCTGGAAGAACTGCTTCACCTCGCCAAGGATTTGCGCAAAGTCACGGGTCTTGTAGCCGCTGCTGGCCTTGATGGTGTTGCCGTGCATCGGGTCGGAACTCCACAGCACCTGTTTGCCTTCACGCTGGACGGCACGGATCAGTTGCGGCAAGTGATCGCCGACCTTGTTCGCGCCCATCCGCGCGATCAGGTTCAGGCGGCCCGGGTCGTTGTCCGGGTTGAGCACGTCGATCAAGCGAATCAGGTCGTCGGGGTTCATGCTCGGGCCGACCTTGACCCCGATCGGGTTGTTCACCCCACGCAGAAATTCGACGTGGGCGCCGTCAAGCTGGCGGGTGCGGTCGCCGATCCACAGCATGTGCGCCGAGCAATCGTAGTAATCGTTGGTCAGGCTGTCGCGACGCACGAAGGCTTCTTCGTAGTTCAGCAGCAGCGCTTCGTGGGCGGTGAAGAAACTGGTTTCGCGCAGTTGCGGCGAACTGTCCATGCCGCAGGCGCGCATGAACGCCAGGGTTTCATCGATGCGATCGGCCAGGTGGCGGTATTTTTCTGCCAGTGCCGAGTTGGCTATGAAGTCAAGGTTCCACTTGTGCACCTGATGCAGATCGGCAAACCCGCCTTGGGCGAACGCGCGCAACAGGTTCAGGGTGGCGGTGGACTGGTGATAGGACTGCAGCAGGCGTTCCGGGTCTGGCACGCGGCTTTTTTCGTCGAAACCGATGCCATTGACGATGTCGCCACGGTAGGCGGGCAGGGTCACGCCATCGATGGTTTCGTCGTTGGCCGAGCGGGGCTTGGCGAACTGCCCGGCCATGCGCCCGACCTTGACCACCGGGCAGCCGGCGGCAAAAGTCATCACGATCGCCATCTGCAACAACACTTTGAAGGTGTCGCGGATTTTCGCCGCGGAGAATTCGGCGAAGCTTTCGGCGCAGTCGCCACCCTGCAACAGAAACGCGCGGCCCTGTGTCACCTCGGCAAACTGACGGCGCAACTCGCGGGCTTCACCGGCAAACACCAGAGGCGGATAGCTGGCCAGGGTCTGCTCGACCTGCTGCAAATGTGCGGCATCAGGGTATTGGGGTTGTTGCTGGATTGGCAGGGCGCGCCAGCTGTCAGGGCTCCAGGGTTGGCTCATCACGGTCTCTAGTGTTTTCGCTCGGACGTCCATGTTATCAGCAAATTAGTGCGTGACCTGTTCCCGTCGCTTCGCCGACAATCTCGCCTTTGCCGCTCTCTACACGCGGTGTTATTGCGTCGCCGGCCCCGGTGACGATCAGGAGATGAAATGACTGAGGAGCGCGTCGAGCATCTGCTCGCCGAGGTACAGGACGAGTTCGGCGTGATTCGTGTGCTGGAAGTGGCCGATTACCGTTTTCTCGAGTTCGGTGATGCCATCGAGCAAAGCTGCGTGTTCACGGCCGATCCGAGCTGGCTCGAGTACGACTACACCCGGGCGATGCTGATCGGTGCGTTGTGCCACGAGCAACCGGAAAGTGCGCTGTTTCTCGGTCTCGGCGCCGGTACGCTGACCCAGGCTTGCCTCAAGTTCCTGCCGCTGGAAGATGTCGAAGCCATCGAACTACGCCCGGACGTACCGCGCCTGGCCATTGAATATCTGGGGCTGGATGACGACCCGCGCCTGTACATCCGCGTTGGCGATGCGCTGGAGTTGCTCGACACCGCTGAATCGGCCGATCTGATTTTCGTCGATCTTTATACCGATGTCGGTCCGGGTGTCGGGCATCTGGCCTGGAGCTTTCTGGAAAACTGCCAGAAGCGATTGAATCCGGGTGGCTGGCTAGTCATCAACCAATGGGCTACCGACGACGGCAAACCCTTGGGCGCCGCCTTGTTGCGCGGTTTGTATCACCGACATTACTGGGAGTTGCCGGTGAAGGAGGGCAACGTGATTCTGATCGTGCCGTCGGAGCTGGACCAGGAACTGGACATGGCCGGCCTGATCGCCCGCGCCGAAGCGCTGGCGCCGCGCCTGGGGTATTCGCTGGATTCGTTGATCAAGTGCATTCGCCCAGCTACTTGAGTTGTTTCTGATGGCCCCTTCGCGAGCAAGCCCGCTCCCACAGGTTTTGCGCAGATCCCTGTGGGAGCGGCGGTGCGGCGATCCGACTTGCTCGCGAAGGGGCCATCAAAGCCAAAATTAAAATCAAATCCCTTTGAAGACCCCCGGCCGCCGCTCAACCATCGATCGCACGCCTTCCTTGACGTCCTCGCTAGCCATCAACTTCTTGACCAGCAGCGGCAATGCCTGTGCCGCTGCGGTTTCCCCTTCATACCGGGCCTGTCGTGCAGACATCAGCGTCGCCTGAACCCCGAGCGGAGCCTGGCGGGCGATCCGTTCTGCCAGCTCGATCGCCCGGGGCAGCAAATCCTCGCTGGCCATGACTTCCTGCACCAGTCCCAAGTGCAAGGCGTCATGGGCGTCGAATTCATCACCGGTCAGCAACCAGCGCATGGCGTTACCCCAACCTGAGACTTGATGCAGACGCAGGGTGGCACCGCCGAACGGGAAGAGCCCGCGTTGCACTTCCATCTGCGCGAACCGAGTGTTGCTGGCACACAGGTTGATGTCGGCGGCCAGCATCAGTTCGATGCCGATGGTCAGGCAATAGCCTTGGGCGGCGACGATCACCGGTTTGCTGACCCGGGGACCTGCGAACACTCCCCACGGATCACAGCCGCCGGGCGGAACCTGCCAGCCATCTGCCAGTGCGACGCTGGCATTGACCAGATCGAGCCCGGCGGTAAAGTGCTCGCCATGAGCGAACACTACAGCCACCCGCGCCTCGCTGTCGGCTTCGAATTCGCCATAGGCCAGACTCAACGCGTTGAGCAGGTCGAGATCGAAGGCGTTGCGTTTGGCCACCCGATCCAGACCGATCAGGAACACATGACCATGCCGTTCGCGGCTGACTCGACTGGAGCAGGGCTGATTCATGGAGCGATCCTCGGGGGGTAGGAAAGGCGTGCCAGACAGGCCGTCTGCACGGCAAAGGGTGAACCGTTTTAGCGCCGTCACCCGCAAGGCCGGGCCTTTGAAAAATAGACGGCTGATCAATTATTCGCAAAGCCTGTGACACAACGGCGTATCCAGTGGATTTTCGATAAAAAAAACTCCCTTTTTGGGCGAATTCCGGTATAGTGCGCGCCGGCCTTTAACCGGGCCGCGTTTAGGTAGCGCAATTCCCCGAAGCCAGCTTCGGCTGCACGTCCGCCCAGCGGACTCTTCCTTGACGATTCTTTTCATTCATTCGTTTTCGCAAATCCCCGCCGACAAAGCTGCCAGGGCGACTCTTGAGTCTCAACACGGCATGTGCAGCTTTGGAGCATGGGTCTTTGCGGATGCACTTAGAGGCAGACCCATGACCCAGGAAATCGGCGGCTTCGCCGCTCTTGAACTTCATCCAAATATTGTCGCTGCAGTAGTCGCTACCGGCTATGAAGAGCCTTCGGCCATTCAGCAGCAGTCGATCCCGATCATTCTCGCCGGTCACGATATGATTGGTCAGGCGCAAACCGGTACCGGTAAAACCGCTGCCTTTGCTCTGCCAATTCTGCACCGCATTGATCCGTCCAAGCGCGAGCCGCAAGCTCTGATCCTGGCCCCAACTCGTGAGTTGGCGCTACAAGTTGCAACCGCTTTCGAAACCTACGCCAAGCAAATGCCGGGTGTAACTGTTGTGGCTGTCTACGGCGGCGCGCCGATGGGCCCACAACTGAAAGCAATCCGTAATGGCGCACAAATCGTTGTCGCCACTCCGGGCCGTCTGTGCGACCACCTGCGTCGCGACGAAAAAGTACTGGCGACCGTGAACCACCTGGTTCTCGACGAAGCCGACGAAATGCTCAAGCTGGGCTTCATGGACGACCTGGAAGTCATCTTCAAGGCCATGCCGGAAACCCGTCAGACCGTATTGTTCTCGGCTACTTTGCCTCAATCGATCCGTGCCATCGCCGAACGCCACCTGCGCGATCCGAAGCACGTGAAGATTCAGAGCAAGACCCAGACCGTAACCGCGATCGAGCAGGCTCACCTGCTGGTTCACGCTGACCAGAAGACTTCGGCCGTTCTCAGCTTGCTGGAAGTGGAAGATTTCGACGCCCTGATCATGTTCGTGCGCACCAAGCAAGCGACTCTGGATCTGGCCAGTGCCCTGGAAGCCAAAGGCTACAAAGCCGCTGCGCTGAACGGTGACATCGCCCAGAACCAGCGTGAGCGCGTGATCGACTCCCTCAAGGATGGCCGTCTGGACATCGTTGTGGCGACCGACGTTGCTGCTCGTGGCCTGGACGTTCCGCGCATCACTCACGTGTTCAACGTTGACATGCCGTACGATCCAGAGTCCTACGTCCACCGTATCGGCCGTACCGGCCGTGCCGGTCGCGAAGGTCGTGCACTGCTGCTGGTGACTCCGCGCGAGCGCCGCATGCTGCAAGTGATCGAGCGTGTAACCGGTCAAAAGGTTGCTGAAGTTCGCCTGCCAGACGCTCAAGCTGTTCTGGATGCGCGCATCAAGAAACTGACCAACAGCCTGTCGCCACTGGTGGCCGATGCTGAATCGACCCACGGTGATCTGCTGGATCGCCTGACTGCCGACATCGGTTGCAGCCCGCGTGCCCTGGCCGCAGCCCTGCTGCGCAAAGCTACCAACGGTCAAGCGCTGAACCTGGCCGCTATCGAGAAAGAGCGTCCACTGGTGCCGAACAATGCACCACGTGGCGATCGTCCAGAGCGTTCCGGTGATCGTCCTGAGCGTGGTGACCGTGAGCGTCGTGCTCCGATGCCACTGGCCGAAGGTCGTGCCCGTTGCCGTACCGCGCTGGGCGCGCGTGACGGTATCGCCGCCAAGAACCTGCTGGGCGCCATCCTCAACGAAGGTGGTCTGGCGCGTGAAGCTATCGGTCGCATCCAGGTGCGTGACAGCTTCAGCCTCGTCGAGCTGCCGGAAGATGGTCTTGAGAAGTTGCTGACCAAGCTGAAGGACACTCGCGTTGCCGGTAAGCAGTTGAAGCTGCGTCGCTACCGCGAAGATTGATCCGCTCTCGGGCTGATTGATCGAACATGAAAAATCCCCGACTGGTTCGGGGATTTTTTTTGCCTGCTGTTTTAAGTTCGACGTTTGAGTTGTGTCGCCGACAATCGCGAGCAGGTCGGATCGCCGCACCGTTGCTCCCACATTGGAATGCGTTCTACTGTGGGAGCGAGCCTGCTCGCGATGGGGGCGACTCGGTCCATGGGTTACCCGAAGCGATAGATATCCATCCCCAACGCCCCCATGGTGAACCCTTGGTGGGCAATGCTGAACGGCCCACCGGCAGCTCGGGCAAAGTACAGCGGCAACAGGTGTTCGTCGCTGGGATGGTTGCGCACGGCATTCGGTGCTTGCGCGCGATAGTCGTGCAGCGCGGCTTCGTCGTTCGCTGCGAGTTTCTCGATCATCCAGTCGCGAAACGCCTTGGCCCAGGGCTCAACGCTCTCGGGGCCGGCATGCCAGTCCAGTTCCCGCAGGTTGTGAGTGATGCTGCCGGAGCCGATCAGCAGCACGTCGTGCTCGCGCAGGCTGGCCAGCGCGTGGCCAACACGGGTCTGCAGAGCGGGGCCACCACGGGTGGGCAGCGAAACCTGGACAATCGGGATGTCTGCTTGCGGGTACATCAACGATAAAGGCACCCAGACACCATGGTCGAAAGGCCGATTGCTGTCGATACGTGCAGGAAAGCCAGCGGTTTTCAGTAACTCGGCAACCTCTGCGGCGAGTCGTGGATCGCCGGGAGCCGGGTACTGCACTTCGAACAGGGCTTTGGGGAAGCCGCCGAAGTCATGCCAGGTTTCCGGTTGTGGACTGCCGCTGACCAGCAGCTCATTGCTTTCCCAGTGCGCAGAAACAATCACGATGGCTTTGGGCCTGGGTATCTCGGCGGCCAGGCGAGCAAACGCCGGCCCGCTGGCGCCGGGTTCCAGAGCGAGCATCGGGGAGCCGTGGGATATGTACAGGCTGGGGAACATGAATGAGCTCCTGAGAGTTAAGATGCTACATCTTCAGCCAGATCATTGATCTAAATCTAATATAAGTTTTAGGGTGTTTTGATCGAATTTTCGGGGTTAATTATGCAGCCTGAGTTTTGGCACAAGAAATGGGCGGCGAATCAGATCGGCTTTCACCTGCCGCAGGTCAACCCTTATCTGAAGCGGTTCTGGCCAGCGTTAAGCCTTGAAGAAGGGGCGCGCGTGTTGGTGCCGTTATGTGGAAAAAGCCTGGATTTGCTTTGGCTCGCCCATCAAGGCCATGAGGTCTTGGGAATCGAGCTGTCGGAAAAAGCCGTCGAGGAGTTTTTCAGCGAACATGGCTTTGATCCGGCCGTCAGCGAGCAGGGGCCGTTCAAGGTTTATCGGGCGGGTTCCATTGAGCTGTGGTGCGGCGATTTCTTTGAGCTGACGGCCGGTGATACGGCTGATTGCTCTGCGCTCTATGATCGCGCCGCGCTGATTGCTTTGCCGCCGAAGATGCGTGAGCAATATGCCGCGCACCTGAATCGCATATTGCCGAAAGAGTGTCGTGGAATATTGATCACGCTGGACTATGACCAGGCACAGATGGACGGACCGCCATTTGCCGTACTTGATGATGAGGTGCAGCGTTTGTTGGGCGGGGCGTGGGTGTTGAAGGTCCTGGAAGACCAGGATGTATTGAGCGAGAGCGGGAAGTTTCTGGAGGCGGGTGTCACGCGGCTGGAGGAGCGGGTGTATCGGGTTTCCAGTAGGTAGAGATGTATTGTTTTTGCTCGCGATGAGGTCCTCAAGGCACCCCAAAAATCAAGCAGACAAAAAAAGGCCCGCATCGCTGCGGGCCTTTTGCTTTGCTGTGGACTGTATTAGCCCCGACGACGAGCCAGAGCGTCGATACGCTCTTCCAGCGGTGGGTGGCTCATGAACATGCGGGCAAACCCTTGCTTGATGCCACCGTTGATGCCGAAGGCGTTCAGGGTGTCGGGCATATGCACCGGCAGCCCCTGTTCAGCACGCAGGCGTTGCAGGGCGCCAATCATCGCGGCGGTGCCGGCCAGGTTTGCACCTGCTTCATCGGCGCGGAATTCCCGCTTGCGCGAGAACCACATGACGATGGCGCTGGCCAGGATGCCCAGAACCAGTTCGGCGAAGATGGTCGCCACGTAGTAGGCAATGCCTTGGCCTTCTTCGTTCTTGAAGATCACTTTGTCGACGAAATTGCCGATGATCCGTGCGAAGAACATCACGAAGGTGTTCACCACGCCCTGGATCAATGCCAGGGTAACCATGTCGCCGTTGGCTACGTGGCCGATTTCGTGGGCCAGGACGGCTTTCACTTCATCCGGCGAGAAGCGCTCGAGCAACCCCTGGCTCACGGCGACCAATGCGTCGTTCTTGTTCCAGCCAGTGGCGAAGGCGTTCGCCTCGTAGGCCGGGAAGATACCAACCTCGGGCATCTTGATCCCGGCTTCGCGGGACAGTTGCTCGACGGTTTGCAGCAGCCATTGCTCGTGACGGGTGCGTGGCTGGGTGATGATCTGGGTGCTGGTGCTCATCTTCGCCATCCACTTGGAGATGAACAGCGAGAACAGCGAACCGGCGAAACCAAAGACCGCACAGAAAATCAGCAGCTGATTGAGGTTCAGATCAACCCCGTTGGCCGCCATGAACCCGTTGAAGCCGAAAAGGCTCAGGGTGATGCTGGCAATCAGCACGACCGCCAGGTTAGTGGCCAAGAACAGCAGGATGCGCATCATGGTTGTAGAAATCTCCTCATGCTAAAGATGTAGCGTACTGCGGGGTATATAAGGTGCTGCACCGGGGTATTCAACCGGGTGACTATTTCAAACTGTGTCCTACGGCAACAGTCTAGCTGCTTGCAGGGCATTTCCGACAAGTATGCGGGAAGTGTTTGTCAGTCAATTCATGTCAAAGGCCCCGCCTTTGTTAGGTGCAAGCAGGCAGGGCAAGATCCGGCAACGGGCAAAGGGACAGCCAGTGGCGCAATGCAAACAAATGTTGCCGGATGAATCACCGTGCGACGTTCGGGGACGTCGCACGGTGACAGATCGCTTACTGGCGGTAGGACTTGAGGAAGCCGCCGATGCGTCCGATGGCCATCTCCAGGTCATCGACACGGGGCAGGGTCACGACGCGGAAGTGGTCTGGCCACGGCCAGTTGAAAGCGGTGCCTTGAACCACCAGCAGTTTCTCGGAGAGCAGCAGGTCGAGGACGAATTTTTCGTCGTTATGGATCGGGCAGACCTTGGGGTCGATTCGCGGGAATGCATACAGCGCGCCCATCGGCTTGACGCAGCTCACGCCTGGAATGTCGTTGAGCAACTCCCAGGTGCGATTGCGTTGCTCCAGCAGGCGGCCCTGCGGCAGTACCAGGTCATTGATGCTCTGATAGCCACCCAGGGCGGTCTGGATCGCGTGCTGGCTCGGCACGTTGGCGCACAGGCGCATGTTCGCCAGCATGTCGATGCCTTCGATGTAGCTCTGGGCGTGGTGTTTCGGGCCGGAAATGGCGATCCACCCGGAGCGGAAGCCCGCTACGCGATAGGACTTGGACAGACCGTTGAAGGTCAGGCAAAGCAGGTCCGGCGCCAGGGAGGCGGTGCAGATGTGCACGGCATCGTCGTAGAGGATCTTGTCGTAGATCTCGTCGGAGAACACCACCAGATTGTGCTGGCGGGCCAGTTCCAGCATGCCCAGCAACACTTCCTTCGAATACACCGCGCCGGTCGGGTTGTTCGGGTTGATGATCACCAGGGCCTTGGTGTTCGGGGTGATCTTGGCCTTGATGTCAGCCAGGTCCGGCCACCAGTTGGCTTGCTCGTCGCACAGGTAATGCACCGGGTTGCCACCGGACAGGCTCACGGCTGCGGTCCACAACGGATAGTCAGGCGCAGGCACCAGTACTTCGTCGCCATTGTTGAGCAGGGCCTGCATCGACATCACGATCAGTTCGGAAACGCCGTTGCCCAGGTAGATGTCTTCAATGCCGACGCCTTCTACCTGCTTTTGCTGGTAATACTGCATCACGGCCTTGCGCGCACTGAACAGCCCCTTGGAGTCGCTGTAGCCCTGGGCTGTCGGCAGGTTGCGGATCACGTCCTGGAGGATTTCATCCGGCGCTTCGAAACCAAAGGGCGCCGGATTGCCGATGTTCAGCTTGAGGATGCGATGGCCTTCCTCTTCCAGGCGCTTGGCGTGCTTGAGCACCGGGCCGCGAATGTCGTAGCAGACGTTGGCGAGCTTGTTCGATTTGCTGACCTGCATGGCGATGTGTTCCCGAAAATGAACGATCCAGACGGCGTTTGGACAGCCGTGCTGGGAATCCTGCGTATTCACACAGGCCTGACGCCTTGAGATGCAGCACCCATATTTCCGTTTGAATGCGCGTGGTCTGGCTGCCAGACTGGCGTTTGACGAGGCGCAATCATACGTGCCGCCCGATCCGTGGAAAAGGTACAGATCGGGCTTTTTCAGCCGCTGAGGTGTGATGATGGAAAAGTTGGAAAAAACCCTGGAAGAATGGAAGGCGATGCTCGATCCAGAGCAGTACAACGTGTGCCGCCTCAAAGGCACCGAACGACCGTTTTCCGGTAAATACAACGCCACCAAAACCGACGGTGTCTACCACTGCATCTGCTGTAACGAACCGCTGTTCGACTCCAGGACCAAATTCGATTCCGGCTGCGGTTGGCCGAGTTTCTATGCGCCGATCGGCGACAGCGCCATGACCGAAATCCGTGATGTCAGCCACGGCATGATCCGCACCGAAGTGGTCTGCGCCAAATGCGACGCGCACCTTGGCCACGTGTTCCCGGATGGCCCACCGCCGACCGGTCTGCGTTATTGCATTAACTCGGTGTGCCTGGACCTGGTGCCCCGCGAATAAGTCCCCGAAGCGATCCGATGATCGCTTTCCGGATATTTAAATTGCACACAATTCAATTGCCCGCTACTTTGTTGTCTCTTCCATTCACTCGGAACCTCAAACATGAGCGACAACCTGCTGAGTATCCCTTGCACCACGATCAAGGGTGAGCAAAAGACCCTGGCGGATTTCGCCGGCAAAGCCGTGCTGGTGGTCAACACGGCCAGTAAATGCGGTTTCACTCCGCAGTACAAAGGTCTGGAGGAGCTGTGGCAGACCTACAAGGACCAGGGCCTGGTGGTTCTCGGTTTTCCCTGCAACCAGTTCGGCAAGCAAGAGCCGGGCAACGAAGGGGCGATCTCTGAATTCTGTGAGCTGAACTTCGGTGTCAGCTTCCCGCTGTTCAAAAAGATCGAAGTCAATGGTGCTGGCGCCCATCCCCTGTTCGTGCAGTTGAAAAAGCGCGCACCGGGTGTGCTGGGTTCCCAGGGTATCAAGTGGAACTTCACCAAGTTCCTGATCGGCAAGGACGGGCAACTGGTCAAGCGCTTCGCCCCGGCGACCAAGCCGCAGGACCTGACCCGCGAGATCGAAGCCCTGCTCAAATGAATACCTTGTCAGTCGATTCCCTGAAGCTCGACAGTCAGCTGTGTTTCAAGCTGTACGCAGCTTCCCGGGCGGTGATTCGCGGCTACAAGCCAATGCTCGATCAGTTGGGCCTGACTTACCCTCAGTACCTGGCGATGCTGGTGCTGTGGGAGTGGCAGGAAGCGGCCCCGGAGCAACCGACCGTCAAGGCATTGGGCGAGCGGCTGGCCCTGGATTCCGGCACGCTGACACCGTTGCTCAAGCGCCTCGAGCAACTGCAACTGGTGCAGCGTCAGCGTTCGGCGCGCGATGAGCGTGAAGTGCATCTGAGCCTGTCGCCAGCCGGCATGGCTTTGCGCGATCAGGTCGGGCCACTCAAGGCGCGTCTGTTGTGCGATAGCGGGGTCGACCTGAATCGTCTCAATGACTTGCGCGATGGTCTCGATCACCTGTTGGGACAGATCAAGGCACTGTCGTAACGGGGATCCACAAGTCCAGCAGGGCAGCCAGTTCTTCGCGCCGGAAAGGTTTGGCCAGGTAGTCGCTCATGCCCGCGGCACGACAGCGTTCGCGCTCCTCCGACATGGCGTTGGCCGTCAGGGCGACGATGGGCAGTTGCGGCCAGCGTCCGCTGCGGCGGATTTGCCGGCTGGCTTCATAGCCGTCCATCACCGGCATGTTGCAGTCCATCAGCACCAGGTCGAATTCCCGTTGCTCGAGTTGATCCAGGGCCTCGGCACCATGAGCCGCGGTGGTGACCTCGCAGCCGAGTTTGCCGAGCATGCCCTTGGCCACCAACTGGTTGACCGGATTATCTTCCACCAACAGCACGCGCCCGCGGCGTTGCGGGCATTGCATGTCGAGTCGGGCCTCGTTGATCGGGTGGGTTTGCGGTTGCAGGATCCGCCGTAACGTCTGAAGCAGCGTATTGCGGGCCAGGGGGCGGGCCTGTTGTTGCAAGGGTGCAAGGGCGTTGGCCTCTTCGCTGGGCATGAAATTGCCATAAGCGGTAATCAGCAGGATCGGCGCGCTGAGGGTGGGGCGCAAATTGAACAGGCATTCGGGGCAATCGGTGATGAGTACGTCGGCTGTCAGGCCAAGCAGTGGGTCATCCATGGAACGCCGTTCATAGTCCAGCCCCCAGCCAGGTAACAGACTGTTGAGCAGTTCGCCCAGCCCGCTGCTGGCGGCAGTGATGGCGATGACTTTACCCTTGAGCGAAACAGCAGGCACTGCACGGGTATGGCTGGGCAATGGCAAATCCGCGCAGAACTGGCTGCCAAACCCCGGCTCGGAGCTGATTGTCAGGCGCCCTTGCATGGCCTCGCAAAGGTTGTAGGTCAGGGCCAGGCCCAGCCCGGTCCCACCAAACTGGCGGGTAATACCGACGCCGGCCTGGGTGAAAGGCTGGAGGATTTTGACCTGGGCATCCTGAGGGATGCCGATGCCGGTGTCGCAGACTTCGATTCTGACGCCGTCCCCGAACGTCGACAGGCGCACGTCGACACGCCCGAAACGGGTGAACTTGAGGGCGTTGGACAGCAGATTGCTGACGATCTGCCGCACCCGGGTCGGATCGCCTAGCACCAGTGCCGGGAAGTGCGGATCGATCAGGCAGGTCAGTTCGACGCTGGGGGCGGCGTTCTGCGACAACAGGTTGGCGGTGTCCTCGATGAGCGAGCCGAGGTCGAAGGGAATGTGTTCGAGCTCGAGCTGACCGGCATCGAACTTCGACAAGTCGAGAATATCGTTGAGCAGTTCCACCAGCACTTTGCCCGAGTCATGGGCGATCGACAGTTGTTGCTGTTGTTCGGCATTCAGCGGCCCGTCGAGGGACAACGCGATCATCCCGAGCAAACCATTGAGGGGCGTGCGGATTTCATGGCTCATGTTGGCCAGGAACACCGAGCGGGCTTCGGCCATGTCCAGTGCTGTGCTGCGAGCGGCATCCAGCTCCTCGTTGGATTGGCTCAGCCGGGAATTGATCGCCTTGAGTTCGGCGGTGCGGGCCGAGACGATATTTTCCAGTTGGCCGAGGTATTCGGTCAGGCGGTTTTCCGCGTTGCGCCGCTGCTGGATTTCGGTGGCAATGTTCTTGAATTGCTGGTTGGCAACCTTGACCAGCACGCCAATCTCATCGTTGGCGTGCCCGGCGGGACATTCCAGTGAAGTCGGCTCGGTACTGCTCGGGTCGCGACCGCTGAGTTCACGGATGACCCGTACCAGGGGTTTGGTCAGCATCACATAGAACAGTGCCAGCAGGATGCCGGACAGCAGCAGGCTGCGGGCGAAACCATTGAGCAGGGTCACTTCGGCCCGGCGCAGGAACCGGTTGCCGAAGGCGTAAGTGTCGACGTTCAGCCGCAGCGTACCCAGGGATTCGTTGGGTAAATGATCGAGGTAAAGTCGGTCTTCGAACTGTCGATTGGCGCCGAACAGGAAGTCACTGAGCATACGGTAATCGTTTTCCACACCGGGTCGCTTGACGTTGGCCAGCACAATGCCGTTGTTGTCGATCAGTTTCGCGCTAATGATCGCTGGCGAGCGCAGCAGGCCCAGGGTCAGTTCCTTGGCGAGTTCGGCGTCGATGTTGTAGGCGATTCGCGAGGCCGGGTTGTGGCTGATTTCCAGTAATGAAAGGATTTCACGATTGATGGAGGCGTCTTCACTGGCATAATCGATGCCTATTTGCAGCAGGCTGAGCAGCGTGCCCAGAATGAAACCGACCAGCACGGTAAGCCGGGCTTGTTTGAATGACAGCCGGTTGGTGAATTTGATGTCCATGGGGGGGTGAACCACTTCCGTTTCCTTTCGCTGCTCAAGCATAGTTGATCATGCCTGCCTGTTGATGTTCTCGCGAGGCCTGTACTGCGGGGGCGGCCACTTGTCTGACGCTGTGTTTCGTCGCTGTATCACCATCATTACTGTGAACGTGCCCGAGGAGAAGTCGTGGATTCCCGATTGAATGCTTTTCTTGAACGCGCCGATGCCGTTCTGGCCCGTATCGAGCCGTTGCTGCCGGCACCGCGGCCAGCCATCGACTGGACGCAATGCCTGGCCGCGCGCTGGCAGCGTGAGTCGCGCGGTGGTTATCTGATGCCGCTGGAGGTCAGCCTCGACATGCGTTTGTCGGACCTGATCGGCGTCGACCGGCAAGTCGAGCAGCTTGGGCGCAATACCCGGCAATTCCTCGACGGCATGCCGGCCAACCACGCCTTGCTCTGGGGCTCGCGCGGCACCGGTAAGTCGTCGCTGGTGCGCGCCTTGTTGGCCGAACACGCTCAAGCCGGTTTGCGCTTGATCGAGATTGAACGTGATCACCTGGCAGACCTGCCGCGAGTGGTCGAACAGATCGGCAAACTGCCCCAGCGTTTCGTGCTGTTTTGCGATGACCTCTCGTTCGAGTCGGGCGAGGGCGATTACCGAGTGCTCAAAAGCGTCCTTGATGGCTCGCTGGAACAGGCGCCAGACAACGTTTTGCTGTACGCCACTTCCAACCGTCGCCACCTGGTGCCGGAAAAGGAAAGTGACAACGAAAACTGGAAGCGGGTCGACGGCGAATTGCATCCCAGCGAGGCGGTGGAAGACAAGATCGCGCTGTCGGACCGCTTCGGCCTGTGGCTATCGTTCTATCCGTTTACCCAGGAACACTTCCTCAACGTCGTCGAGCACTGGATCGGCCAGTTGGCCGGCAAGGCCGGACTGGCATGGCAGCGCAGCGAAGAGCTGGACATCCTGGCGGTACGCTGGGCCACAGGCAGAGGCAATCGCAATGGACGTTGCGCTTATCAATTTGCCCGTTATTGGGTCGGGCTGAAACTGTTGGAGCACAAGGCATGATCGATTTACAAAAGAGCGGCCAGGGCCTCGAAGGGTACGGCATGCTGCACGCGCAGCTTGAGTCCTTGCTGGCGGACGAACGGGATTTCATCGCCAATGCCGCGCAGTTCTCGGCGTTTCTGTTCAATCAGCTCGATGACTTGAACTGGGCCGGTTTCTACCTCAACCGCAATGAAGAACTGGTGCTGGGCCCGTTTCAGGGGCAGATCGCTTGCGTGCGGATTCCGTTCGGTCGCGGCGTATGCGGGACAGCGGCAGCCACCCTGCAGACTCAACTAGTCGAAGATGTGCACGCGTTCCCCGGCCACATTGCCTGCGACAGCGCCTCGAACAGCGAATTGGTCGTACCGTTGGTCAAGGACGGCCGATTGATCGGCGTGCTCGATCTCGACAGTCCGAAGCTCGCGCGTTTCACCGCTCAGGACCAGGCCGGAATCGAACAACTGGCAGCGATTTTCCTGCGTCTGACTGACTGCTGATCAAGACGCCCGGCCGGCCTTGGCCAGCAGGCTCAACAGATGACGAATGGGTTCATAGGTGGCGTGCAGGTCCAGGCGGACATCCTGCTCAATGCGGTTGAAGAGTTTTCACTGCTGGACAGTATGATCTGTGTGGTTTGCCGGTAGTTGAACAGACCCGGCACCACCCCGGTCAGCAACAATAAAAAGGTGAACATCACGCTGATATGGACATGCAGTGGAAACCGGCGTGGATCCATGCGCAGTGGGTCAGGCATTGCGGGTTTCTCCATGAGGGTCAACACACTGCTGAGGGTCCAGGCATAGTTAAGGCTCTGTCACTTTGCCTTCGTCGTAATGCTCGATCTGACGTAGTAGCGCGTCCTCCAGTTCAAGCATGGCGCACTCCATGGATTTGCAGCATCCAGCCACTTTTTCGCGATCGAAATCCTCATGGCAGGCTGCTTCGAGTGCCTCGCAGCGGTCGATCAGGCGGGAGGCTTGCACTATCCGGGCAGCGCCTTTGATTTTGTGGGCAATGTCCTGCAGCGCGTGCGTATCCCCGGAGCTGGATAGCGACAACAGCGTTTGCAGATCCTGACGGTTACTGCTCACCAACTCGTTGAGCAATCGTCGGTTCAACATCGGGTTGCCCCCGGTCATCAGTTTCAACCCGTGGAGGCTGAACGCCGGGGTTGCATGGGTGGGTTCAATGCCTTCCACCCATTGACTCAAGGCACCGAGGCTGAGGGGTTTGAACAGGCAGTCGTCCATTCCTGCCTGTTTGCAGCGTTGTACTTCTTCCGGTTGGGCGTTGGCGGTAAAGCCGAGAACGGTGCAGGGAGGGCGATGGTTTTGTCGTTCATGCTGGCGAATGGCACGGGCCAGCTCGTAACCGTTCATGACCGGCATATTGCAATCGGCGATCACCAGATCAAAAGGCTGGTCTTTCCATGCCTCCAGTCCCTCCTGGCCATCGGCCGCGACGGTAAATCGATGTCCAAGAAACTCCAGTTGCTGGCAGGTGAGTAAGCGATTGGCCGAGTGATCGTCGACTACCAGCACACTCAATGGGGTTGTGGCGACGATGATTTGCGTTTCGGCCACCCGGGCTGACTGTTGCAGCGGCAACGTTTCCAGCTGCAGCAACACCTCCACTTGAGTGCCGACGCCCGGCTCACTGCGCAATTGCAGACTGCCGCCCATCATCTCGCAGAGGTTGCGGCTGATCACCAGCCCCAGCCCTGCGCCTCCCCTGGCCGATTGCATGACGTTGTCGGCCTGAGCGAAGGGTTCGAACAGGCGCTGTTGATCCTGTTCGCTGATTCCGATACCACTGTCGTGAACCTGCACCCGCATCTGCACGTGCTCAGGTTGCGTTGCCGGGTGCAGGTCGACGATGACCCGGACCCGGCCTTGTTCCGTAAACTTGATGGCATTGCTGATCAGATTGGACAGCACTTGCTTGAAGCGCAAAGGGTCCAGCAACACATCGAAGGTCGGGTTGGCCGATGAAAACTCCAGCACCAACTCGAGCTCCTTCTGTCGGGCCAGGCCATCGAAAATCCGCACGACCGAGGCCACGAGTTCACCCGGACTAACGCGCTCCGGGCTCAGGCTCAAGCGTCCTGATTCGATTCTGGCAATGTCGAGAATGTCGCCAATCAGCTCCAGCAACCCTTTCGCAGAGTTGTACGCGACATCGATGGCCGGACGCTCCGGGTGCTGATGATCAAGACGCTTGAGTGTCAGTTCAAGCATGCCAATGATTGCATTCATCGGCGTGCGGATCTCATGACTCATCGTGGCCAGAAACGTGCTTTTGGCCCGGTTGGCGTTATCGGCACGTTCTTTCGCGCAACGCAGATCATCGAGCAGTTGCCGCCGGTCGCTGATGTCGATCCAGCCACCGATGATGCCTTGCACTTTTGCGCTTGAATCCCGATAGGGAAGAATCCAGTGATAGATCGTCAGGCGCTGGCCACCGATATGCAGTTCGCGATCGACGATCAGCGGTCTGCCCTCGGCCACCACGCGTTGGTAGTCAGCCTGGTACTCCCGGGCTTCGAACACATTGCTCATCGATCCCTGCATGACGCTTTTGCCGATGACATCTTCACGCCTGGCGCAGAACGCTTGCAGGTAACTGTCGTTGCAACTTTGCAGCAGCCCCTGGCGATCACGTACGTAGATCGGATGGGGCGTGCCATTGACCAGCGATCGCATGAACTCGAACTGATCGTTCAACGCGCGCTCGGCGGCTTTGCGCTGCTTGATCTGGCGGCGCATGTAGTCGTTCCACGCAATGGAAATCAGCAACAGCACGCCTGCACCGATGACGATCTGGTAAAACAGCCTTTGATAGTTGCGCCAGGTGCTTTGCGAGGACGCCGAATAGCCACGCCAGCGACTGTTGATGATGCCCAGCTCTTCCGGCGAGATGCTCAGTAACGCCTTGTTGAGGATGGCGTTCAAATCTTTGGCGCCCCGAGCGGTGGCAAGGGAAAACGCCGCCTGCTCGGTGCCGATGGTGGTGCTGATTTGCAATGTGTGCTCGAACAGCCGCGAGGAAATGAAGTAATTGGCAATGACCAGTGAGTTCACCGCGCCCTCGGCCTGCCCTTCGGCGAGTGACTCTACCGCGCTGAATGTGTCCGGGGTTTCGATCAAGTTGATCCGGGGAAACTCTTTGCGCAGGTAATCCATGAGTGGATTGCCGCGGGCAATGGCCAGACGCTTGTCCTGTAACTGCGTGAGGTTGGTCGGGCTGTCAGCGGCTTTGCGGGTCAGCAGGACGTAGGAATTTTCCAGAAAGGGGCGGGTAAAGTTCAGCTGGGTTTGACGTTGGGCGCTGGGAAGCAACGCGGCGATCACATCGGCCTTGTTGTCCTTGATCTGTTTGATCATTTCGTCATCGCTGCGACTGCGCCGGATGTCAAAACGCAAGCCGGTGCGCAGTCTGATCAGTTCAAGCAAATCCGCGGTGACCCCGCGAAAGTTGCCATTGCTATCGAAAAACGTCAGTGGCGCAAAGGCTTCGTTGACGACGACGCGCACTATCGGGTGCTGTGCCAGCCAGCGTTCTTCCCGGTCAGTGAGTTGCAGCTTTTGATCGGTCAGCAGAATGTCGCTACCGGCGCTCCAGCGTTTGGCGATGTTTTCCCGTTCACTGGCGGGGATGGCCGTGATCATCGCATTGATGATGCCGAGCAGCTCGGGGTTGTTCCTGTTAACGGCGAAGCTGAAACCATAGGCTTCATGTTTGCCGAAGTTGGCCATGCGGATGTTGTTCAGGTACCCCTTGTTGATCATGTAGTGAGTTGAAATGGTGTCACCGAGAAACACGTCCGCCTGATCGAAAGCAACAGCATTGATCGCATTCTGGTAGGACGGATAGGACGTGATGGTCGCCTTCGGGTACAACGCCCTGACTTCCGCCAGCGGCAAGTAGTGATACACCATGCTCAGGCGCAATCCGGCCAGGCCATCGGTGAGGGATCGGGTTTCCCCTTCGCGGGTCACCAATACGGGTTGATCGACGGCATAGGGTATGGACAGTGCAATGTTGGCATTGCCAGCTTCGAATCCATTGGCGGTGCCAAGCAGATCGACTTCGCCGTTCTCCAGCGCAGCAATCGCGGCTCCTCGGGAATCGAAACGCCGAACCTTGATGGGCAAGCCGGTCGTTTTTCCCAGAAGACCCGCGTAATCGGCGGTAAACCCTTCATAGTCCTGACCACTGGTGGTCAGGTCGAAAGGGGGATAGTCCGGGGCCGACGTACCGAGCGTCAGTTGATTTTTGTGTTGTATCCATTGTCGCTGGGATTCATCCAGTCGAACCTCCAGCGCCCCGGCCTTCGAGCGGCTGAGCAGCGTGTATTGTTCATTGCCCGGTGCCCCGAACAATGAGGTGCACACGCATAGACCTGCGGTCACTTGAATCAGATAGACCTTCAAATGGCTGGGCATCCAGGTTCTCACACGAGTGCGTTACGTTTTGCCATCTCGATCAGTTCAACCAGGGATTTGGCTTTGAGTTTTTGCATGAGGCGCTTTTTGTAGGTGCTCACGGTCTTGTTGCTCAGAAACATGCCCTTGGCGATTTCCTTGTTTGTGCGGCCTTGGGCAAAAAGTTGCAAGACCATCAGTTCCCGGTCGTTTACGGATTTGAACAACTCCAGTTCAATACAGCGTGTTTCATCTCCGCGGACGGGGTTCAAGGCCTCGCTCGGAAAATAGTTGTAACCTGCAAACACCGCTTTTATGGCGCTGACCAGTTCACTGATGTCCTCTTGTTTGCAGACATAGCCCGATGCGCCGGATTGCATGCAACGAATGCCGAAAAGTGTCGGGCATTGTGCTGTCAGCACCAGTGTTTTAAGAGGGGTACTCATTGCGTTGAATCTGGATAGCACTTCCAGGCCATCCAGTTTTGGAATGCTGATGTCGAGTATCACCAGGTCCGGCATGCATTCGCGAACCATCTGCATGGCGTCAACCCCATTGTCAGTTTCGCCGACGACTTTGTAACCTTCATGTTCCAGTAACATTCGAACGGCAAGGCGGATAACCGGGTGATCGTCGACAATAAAAACGGAGTTCATAATCAAGTCCCATGCGAGCTCAAATAAAGCGCGCACCTTAGCTCAGATACTTCAAGGGACGCATGAACTGACCGGGCTGTAGCAGCGATATAGGAGAAATCCTACAGAATAAAAAGAATTGGACTACGCATTAACTAGGTTTCTTATTAGGACGGCCAAGAAGTTCCAATGCTCTGGTGCACTTCGGGAGGAAGTTGTTTGTAAGTTTTACGCTGTGTGTTTGTCGGCTTTTATATGTGTCTTTTTTCTACGTTGGTGCCGAGGTCAACAGGTCTCTAAATTCAGATTGTTTCAATGGTTTTATCAAGTAACCCAATAATGGCAGCCCGTGTTCAGTAGCCTTTTTTTCAAGTTCATCCAGTTCAGACGTCGTCAGGCTACTCAGAATGATCGCCTGTCTGATCAGCCCTCGCTGGCTGGCGAACCGGACCAGATCGAGTCCTGTCAGGTCGGGCAGGCATTGATCACATAAAAGAATGTCGAACGGTTGGTCGGCCCCGAGCATTTGCTGCATGGCGCCTTGGGCGCTATCGGTGGTAGTCAGTCGGGTGAAGCCATAACTTTCCAGCAGGTATTGAGTGGCTATTAGTTGGAAGGGATGGTCTTCCACCAAGAGGATGCGTAGATCGTCTTCGGCCATGGGGTGCACTTCATCTGTCGAACAGAAGGGAGGGCGATTGTTTCGCGAGAGTGCCGGGCAAGCGATCAGTTTGCTCGCCATGTGCTGTAGGGCGATTCGACGAAACTTGAGTGCTGTTGGAGTTTGAAGGGGGGATCAGCCATAACGAATGCCGTAATGGCTGATCAATCGATACGCCTCAGTGCCTGGCGCGTCCGGTCATTTCCAGGGCCATGTCACTGGCATAGCTGTCGGTCATACCGGCGATGAAATCAATCATGCGCAAAAACGAAGTGTGCAATGGGCCGTGAGGATCGGGTGCATTGTTGCCCAGCAGGTCAAGGATGCGCCGGCTTTTGAACGATGGCGTACGTCCGTTGTGCTGCTCCAGCGCTGCACCACAAAAGGCGTTGAGCAGGATTTCCAGCGTGGTGTAGGCACCGATCTCGTGCAGAGTCTTGCGCTTGTCCTGGAAGATTTTCTTGCGGGCCATGTCCTTGGCGTTCAGCACACAACGCTTGGCGGGCCCGTGCATGTGTTCTACCAGATCGCCGGGCAATGTACCGGCCAATAGCGCGTCCTGTTGCTCGACGAATGCGCGGGCCGCGGCATTGGTCAGGTGCTCGATGGCTTTGCCGCGCAGGATCGCCAGTTTGCGTCGGCGCGAATCGCCGGGGCCAAGCTGGCGGTAGGTTTCCGGCAAATCATCGCCCACCAGGCCCAGCAGCAGGGACTCGACTTCGGCGTATTCCAGCAACTCCATTTCCAGGCCGTCTTCCAGGTCGATCAGCGCATAACAGATGTCGTCGGCGGCTTCCATCAGGTACACCAGCGGATGCCGTGCCCAGCGTTGCTCCTCCAGTTGCGGCAGGCCGAGTTTTTGGGCGATCTGCTCCAACAGTGGCAACTCACTCTGATAACAGCCGAACTTGTGTTTCTTGTAGCCCAGCGAGTCGGCGTGCCTGGCCGTCCATGGATACTTCAGGTACGTGCCCAGCGTTGCATAGGTCAGTCGGGTGCCGCCGTCGAACTGGTGATACTCCAGTTGAGTGAGTACCCGAAAGCCCTGGGCATTGCCTTCGAAGTTCAGGAAGTCATTGCGCTCGGCTTCACTCATTGCATCCAGCCAGCCACGGCCGGCGGCTTGCTGGAACCAGTGACGGATCGCATCTTCACCGGAGTGACCGAAAGGCGGGTTGCCGATGTCGTGTGCCAGGCAAGCCGATTGCACCACCATCCCCAGGTCGCTGGGTTCGCACCAGTCGGGCAGGGCGTTGCGGATGGTTTCGCCGACCCGCATGCCCAGTGAGCGACCCACGCAACTGACTTCCAGTGAGTGGGTCAGACGCGTATGAATGTGATCATTGCTGGACACCGGATGGACCTGGGTCTTGCGCCCGAGGCGACGAAAAGCCCCCGAGAAAATGATGCGGTCGTGGTCTTTGTGAAAAGGGCTGCGGCCGAGTTCTTCAGGGCTGTGCAGCGGTTTTCCGAGGCGTTCGCGGGTAAGCAGGGTGTGCCAATCCAAGGCGGGGTCTCTCCGTCAGGTGACTGATGGCCTAGCTTCCCGTTTCGCGCCATGACCTGCAAGCGGAACTACAACCCGGCGGTGTCGACTCCTTGGCAAGGTGTCGTTTCTGGAGGGTGTCTGTTGACCGGGCAGGTGCACAGGATGGCACCCCTCGATAGAGGGGCACATCCCGTTGACGTCGCAAGAATGCAGCCAGATAGAAACCGGTCAGTCTTTGCGCGAAGAGCCCTGCATGATCAGTTTGATCAGCGGCCCCAGTGTGGTGCCGAGCCGGACCAGACGGGTCAGGCTGCTGAGGCCATCACCGTTTTTTGCACCCTTGCCGGTCAGAAAACCCAGCAAGGTGACGGCGGCCACGCCCCAGAGTGGAGCGTGTTTGATGCCGAAGCCGTCCTGCAGGTTTTGCGTCATCCCGCGTACGCGTTGCAAGGGTTGCAGCAGTTGCGCGGATTCGTGGCGGATTTCCTGACGATGCATTTCCATGCGCAGGCGGATCAGGGCTTTGCGCATTTCCGTGCGCGAGCTGTTGTGTGGCAGTTCAGGCAGGCTCATGGCAGCAGGCGCTCCCGATCGTTGGCCAGCTCTTCCAGCGTGCCATTGAAGGGCGAGGACTCATCGAAAATCGCTGCTCTCAAGCGCATTCCACAGAATAGGGCGGCGAGGGTGTAGAACACACAGAGCCCGATGATGGCGCTCAGGCGATACGTGTCCCAAAACACGATAAGCACCAGCGTCGACAATCCCACCAACAGCAATAACGCGAACACCAGGGTCAGGCCGGCAAACAGCAACAGGCTGACGGTGCGGGCCTTCTGTTCCTGCAATTCGATGCCGAACAGTTCGACATGGCTGTGCAGCAACCCAAGGAAGGCGGCGCCCAGGCGCCGCGAAGAGGAGCTTGTTCCCGTTACAGACGGGCCGGATTCACCGATCGACATATCAGCGCCGGCTAGCCAGCAGGCCGATCAGAAAGCCCACGCCAGCCGCGATCCCGACGGATTGCCAAGGATTGGCCTGGACATAGTCTTCAGTGGCGGTAACAGCAGCCTTGCCGCGTTCGCGCAGGGAGTCTTCGGTCAGTTTCAGGGTTTCACGAGCACGCAACAGACTGTCGTGAATCTGCTCGCGCAGCTCGTCAGCCTGATCACCGGCCAGGGTCGCGGTGTGCTCCAGCAACCGCTCGGTGTCACTGACCAGTGTCTGAAAGTCGTTCATCAGGATTTCTTGAGCAGTCTTTGCCTGGGTGCGGGCCATGGGAGATCTCCATAAGTGGCTTTCTGATGTGTTCGAGTATGAGCCTTCGGCGAAGGTTCAGTACAAATGACTGGTACAACTTTTGCTGTGTGGTGGTGCGCCGGTCCGCACCATTGCGCTATAGCCGGGCATGATTTCAGTAAAACCGTAGGACCAACAATCAAAAACTCGCGTAAACCTCCGGGGCCTGTTTCGCCTGGACGCAATCCGTGCGCAAAAGCGGTTCAACAAGATCAGTCAGCTGATGCTTCGAAGCTGCAACTTGGTGCATGGACAGTTTTCGCGAACTGCTTTGGTGCTTTTTTCTGCCATAAGGTCTGCCCATCCCATGGAAAACCTGCAAAGCGCTGTGGACACCCTGGTCCATAGCTCCAACACGCTGTTCATTCTGATCGGTGCGGTCATGGTTCTGGCCATGCACGCCGGTTTTGCCTTTCTCGAAGTCGGAACCGTGCGACAGAAAAACCAGGTCAATGCGTTGTCGAAAATCCTCAGCGACTTCGCCGTTTCGACACTGGCCTACTTCTTTATAGGCTATTGGATTTCCTATGGCGTGACGTTCATGCAGCCAGCGGCCGTGCTCAATGCCGACCATGGCTATGGACTGGTGAAGTTTTTCTTCCTGCTGACCTTTGCCGCGGCGATCCCGGCAATCATTTCCGGAGGGATCGCCGAGCGGGCCAGGTTTGTTCCGCAACTGTGTGCGACAGCGTTGATTGTTGCGTTTATCTATCCGTTCTTCGAAGGCATTGTCTGGAACGGCAACCTGGGCTTGCAGGCCTGGTTGCTG
Organism: Pseudomonas sp. GM49; assembly: GCF_000282355.1. Taxonomy (GTDB): domain Bacteria; phylum Pseudomonadota; class Gammaproteobacteria; order Pseudomonadales; family Pseudomonadaceae; genus Aquipseudomonas. Next base: position 640 of record NZ_AKJL01000280.1, on the reverse strand, counting down.
GAGCGCTTTGGTGCCGGTTTCCATGATTTTGCCGGCTCGGTGGTGGTGCATGCCATGGGCGGTTGGCTGGCGCTGGCGGCGGTGTTGTTGCTCGGGCCGCGTAACGGCCGTTATCGCGACGGACGACTGGTCGCGTTCGCGCCATCGAGTATCCCGTTTCTGGCATTGGGCTCGTGGATCCTGATCGTCGGCTGGTTCGGCTTCAACGTCATGAGCGCGCAAACCCTGCAAGGTGTCAGCGGACTGGTGGCGGTGAACTCGCTGATGGCCATGGTTGGCGGTACGGTGGCCGCGCTGATTGTCGGGCGCAACGACCCCGGTTTTCTGCACAACGGCCCGTTGGCGGGGCTCGTGGCAATCTGTGCCGGTTCCGACCTGATGCATCCTGTGGGGGCGCTGGTCACCGGTGCCGTCGCGGGGGCGCTGTTTGTCTGGTGCTTTACCGCAGCCCAAGGCAAATGGCGTATCGACGATGTGTTGGGTGTGTGGCCGTTGCATGGCTTGTGCGGCGTGTGGGGCGGTATTGCCTGCGGCATTTTCGGCCAGACCGTTTTGGGTGGGCTGGGTGGGGTCAGTCTGATCAGCCAGTTGATCGGCACTGTACTGGGCGTCACTGTGGCGCTGGCCGGCGGGTTTGCGG
>NZ_AKJL01000279.1 GCF_000282355.1 Pseudomonas sp. GM49 | reverse complement strand
GGCTTGTCCGCCAGCCGCGCGAGGCTGAGCACCTGCTGCACCTTGGGTACAGTGTCGTCTTCAAGGACTCGTTCGAAGTTGTCCATCAGGCTCTCGGACTTGAGTTCGAAATGTCGCCGCCCGCGAAACTGAGCCAGTGCCGCCGACATTTCATCGCTGATCTGCACAAAGCGTTGCGCAATGGCAAGCGTTGAGCTGTCGTCGAGATCAACCTGCGCATCCGCCTGGGGCTGTGGGTGTTCGGCGGCCTTTTCGGCATTGAGCCGTGCCTGGGCGGCCCGCCCGCCTGTGGAAACCGGCGGCAGGATCATTTTTCTGCCGCCCGGAAATAGGAGCGGCGCACCCGCTCATGCTGCTGTGGGGTCAGCAGCCGGGTGGCGGGATCAGACGTGACGGGCTCAAGTGTGTCGAGAATTTCCTTGGGCTGAATCAGGAACACCCGCACCGTGTTGGCCGAGCGGTTCTGGCGATAGCTGAACAAGCGCCCGATCCACGGAATCGAACCCAGTACCGGAATCCGTCCGACTTGCTCGCTGTGGTCATCGCGGGTGAAACCGCCCACCAACAGACTCTTGCCCTGGGGCACGCGCGCCACCGTGCTGATCCGTGTGCGCCCGACCGTCGGCAAACTGCCGGGTTGCTTGTTCTGGTCAGGGTTTTCCACTTCGTTGCCGTCTTCGATATTGAGTGACATTTCAATTTCGTCCGCCTGGGCGAAACGGGGCAGAACACTGACGAGCGTGCCATAGGTCACGTGCTGCAAATCGACACTGCGCTCCCCCACCAGCGGGGCATAAAAGGTGCGGTTGTTGTCGAAGATCGCCGGTACGTTCTCTTGTGTCAGGATCACTGGACGCGAGACCACATTCGCCCGGTTGGTGCGCTCCAGGGCCATGACCTGGGCGACGAACGAAGCGCCATCGAGGGTGGTCGCCGAGCCGGCGTTCAGCGATACGCTGAATGTCCCACTGGACTTCAATGCGCCCTGCCAGTTGATGCCCAGCTGATTGAGTTCATCCTTGTGCAAATCGATGATCCACAACGACAACTCCACGTGTCGTTTCGGCGTGTCCAGCGCACTCACCAGGTTCTCGATAAAGCGCACTTGCTCCGGCAGCCCCTTGACCAGCAGGCTGTTGGTGTCGGGATAGGCCACCACCCGTATATTTCCGGCAGCCACCTCTCGCGCAATGATTCGCGGCGCGGTCGAGTCTTGCTCCGAGGGGGCGCTCGCCAGGCCTTCCAGGGGAAACGCCGGCATCAATCCTTGCGGACGCAGCGCGGGGGCTTGTGCCACCGACGGCTCGACCTCGCGCTTTTCGCCACGCAGCAAGTCCTCGATCACGGTTGCCAGCCCGGGAATGGTCACCTTGTCATCACGCAGCTCATACTTGCGGTCGCTGACAAAGGTGTTGCGCACCTGGATCACGCCGATCTGCTGCTTGCCCAGCAACAGTTCCGAGCGTTGGTTATCCATCAGTCCGGCGGCTTGCACCACCAGATCGACATACATCGGCGGGCCCGACACGTGAAAAGTGCGCAAG
>NZ_AKJL01000278.1 GCF_000282355.1 Pseudomonas sp. GM49 | reverse complement strand
TGAAAAAGCTGCCACCGGGAATCGGATCGAGGGCATTGCCACTGCCGCTGCCCGGGGTGTTGGTGCCGGCGTCGCGGTCGAAGCTCAAATCGCCGTATAGAACCTGCAAGCCGGCGGTGATTTGCGTGCCCGGCAGGTAGCTCATGCCCGCGGGGTTGCTGGCGATGGTCGAGGGGCCTTGCGCACGGGCAGCGGCACCGGCGTTGGCCAGCCCGGTGTTATCGGTGCCGACTTCGTAAAGCATGATGCCGCCGGCCCAGGCTGGCTGGCAGCACAGGGCAAGTAGCGTACAGGCAGGTAGGGCCAGTGGGCTTGTGCGCATGTAACTACCTCGGCAAATGTCCATTTCGAATGTGGGTGGCCTATGCCGGCCACCCATGGTTTCGGCTGTTTACTTGGCCATGGCCGCCCGGGCCGCTTCGATCTTGGCCTTGACCGCTTCAAGATTGAAGCTCGCACCTTTCTGCATTGGCGGAAACTCCACGGCTGATTCGGCCAGTTTGACCACTTGTTGTTGCACAAACACATAACGCCAGAACTGGAATTTGAACCACTCGAAATACTCCAGCGAACCATTGGCCGCCATGTTCTCCGGCCATCCGGCGCGTTCGAACGGATCGAGGCGCAGGTTAGTCAGGATCGGCATGTCCAGCGTGACCTTGGCCCCCAGCCAGCCTCCGGGCTGATCGATGAAGCGGTACTTGAAGTCATCGATGCGGATCGCACCCAGGGCGCTCTCTCCAAAGTAGAAGATTTCATGCCGGTTCGACGGACCTTTTCCGGTGATCATTGGAGTTTGATCATAGCCGTCCAGGTGAACTTTGTAGGTGGTGTCGCCCAATTGTTTGCCTTTGAGCAGCTCTGTCTTGATGTTCGGGTTACCCGCCGCCGCGACCAGGGTGGGGAACCAGTCCATGCCGGACATGATGCCGTTGGCGACCTGGTTGGCTGGCACCTTGCCCGGCCAGCGAATGATCGCCGGCGCCCGGAAGCCACCTTCCATGACCGTGCCTTTGCCCATGGCGAACGGCGTCGTGCCGCCATCGGGCCAGGTGAAGTTTTCCGCGCCGTTGTCGGTGGTGAAAATCACGATGGTGTTGTCGTCCATGCCGTCTTTTTTCAGCTTCGCCAGGACGTCGCCGACGATGTCATCGAGCTGCGCCATGCCGGCTTCCTGTTCCGACCAGCCATTCTCCGAGTTGCGCATGGCCTGGTACTTGTCGGACAGGTGCGTGACGATGTGCATGCGGGTCGGGTTGAGCCAGACGAAGAACGGTTTGTTGTCCTGTTTGGCCTTGTCGATGAAAGAGAAGGCCTTGTCGCGAATCTCGTCGTCGACGGTTTTCATCCGGTCCGGATAGAGCGTGCCGGCGTCTTCGATTTTCTGCTTGCCGACCTTGCCCCAGCGCGGCATCACGGTGGCGTCATCGGTGGTGGTGGCCCAGCTGTGGACCATGTTGCGTGGGCCGACGCTTTCCAGCAGTTCCTTCGGATAATTGGGGTGCGCCGGGTCTTCCATGGCGTCGAGGTGATAGAGGTAGCCGAAGAATTCGTCGAAACCGTGGACGGTGGGCAGGAACTGATTCAGGTCGCCCAAGTGGTTTTTGCCGAACTGGCCGGTGGCATACCCCATGGCCTTGAGGGCGGTCGCGATGGTGACGGCTTCGGCGGGAATACCTACGGGCGAGCCCGCCTGGCCGACAGTGGTCATGCCAGTACGAATCGGCAGTTCGCCGGTGATGAAGTTGGCGCGCCCGGCGGTGCAGCTGGCTTCGGCGTAGTAGTCGGTAAAACGCATGCCTTCATTCGCGAGTTGGTCGAGATTGGGCGTTCTGCCGGCCATCATGCCCTGGTTGTAGACGCCGATATTCGACCAGCCGATATCATCGCCCATGATCACCAGGATGTTGGGGGCTTTGTCGGCGGCCAGGGTCAGGCCAGGAAATGCCATTGCATGCAGCAACAGGGGGATGGCGAAGATCGAGGATAAGGTTGTCCGGTTCATGTCGAGCTCCTGCGTACTTGCGTTAGTACATAGAGACGCGCCCCCAGCCGCCGTTGAAATTCGTAACCCCCGCGAAGAGCGTAGGTTTGAATTGCGAAATATCCAGTATTGAATAGTCGGAAAGTCAGCGTTTCAGGCACTTGCACCGAAATGGCGTACCGGCAAAGGCGCCGGTCGAATCGGGCGGCGAGCGATACTCGCCGCCTTCATCGTCATTACCGGCCGGCAGTGGCGGCCAGCAAGGGTGCGATTTGCTCATCGGTCAATGCGGCGTGCACGTCCATGCTCATCAGGTCGTTCCACTCCAGCACCCACTTTTGAATCGGCACCAAATCACTCGCCTCGGCAATGCCGAAGCCGGCCGAACTCCCTACGGCGTGCCAGCGTCCGTGCATGGTGACGCCTGCGGGCGGCGCGCCACCGGTCTTGAGAAAACGTGCGATTGCGGCATCACGGTTGTCAGGGCTGATTGTCCAACTGACGATGAATAACATCGGCCACCTCCTGTTGCGCACTGGCACCTGTGTTCTGCGCGTACCTGGCTGGCGCCGGGGCCGTGGCCACGCTTGGGTTTCCAGCTCCGTCCTGCTGGCTTGCGGCAAAATCTCCCAAGGAAGGCATAGCAGTGCCCCGCGATTCATGTACGACCGCTGATCCTGTTCCGGTGCATTTTCGAGGGGGTAACAGACGCCTGTTTCACCAGCGAAACATGGGCAGCGGCCGCAGCGGCGAGCGGATGAATTGCTTTGCTGAAAGCCTCACCAGCATCGAGTGAAAACCATGATCGGGAAAGGCCGACTGCACGGTTTTGATGAAGGGGCGGGGCAAGCCGAAACGGACCAGGCCCAGGGACACATCCACCAGATCGGCCTGGCGGAAGGGTTCGACGCTGTCGACGTAGGCGCCGCGATAGCGGCGCAGCTTGTGATGTTCAAGTATCAACGCGCTGACTTCATCCTTCAGTTCCGGTCGTTGCTGGTTGTCCAGGTACTCAGTGGCCAGGGCAATGGACGGGGGCAGGTAGTCAAGGGTGTCATCGGTCCAGATGCCCAGGTCATGAAACGCCGCTGCGATTTGTACGGCCTCCGAGGGCAGGCCTTCGGCACCGTTGAGGGCGGTATGGAAATTCAGCACCCGGTAAATGTGGTTGCGGTAGCCCTGCAGGTCGGCACCGATGGCCAGTGCGAACGAGGTGAGAATCTTGTCGGTGAGGGGGAAATCGAGAATGGGCTTCATCAGGCGTCACGCAACAGGTCGTTGGCATTGAGCAGCTCGTAGGCAATCTCCGGTCGCTTTTCCATGGCCCGGCGAATGGCGGCTGGGATATTGGCGCGGGTCTTGCGGCACAGCCCCGGCAGTTCGCCGATCTGGATGCCGATGCCACGCATGGTGCGCACTTCGTTGAAGCCGGGGGCGATGTCCACGCGAATGCCCAACTGTTCGAACATGCGCCGTTGCAGGTGCTCCAGATCGCTCAGGCTCTGCAGGTTCTCCAAGCGTTCGATCAGGCGTTTTTCTTCGTTGCGGGTCAGAAACAGAATGCGCAGGTCCGCCCCCGGTGTTTCCAGCAACGGGTCACGCCCGCAGTCGCAGGCACCGGGCGGGCAGGGTGAGCGAATCGCAGTGGTGGTGGTCATGGGGATCAATCATAGAGCGCCGTGATTGAGTTTGCCCATAGGGATTTTAGGGGGAGACGCAATGCAATGTGGGAGCGAGCTTGCTCCGGGCGGCGATCCGACGATGGCGGAGTATCAGTCGACATCATTGCTGAATGTCAGTCCGCTATCGCGAGCAGGCTCGCTCCCACAGGTTTTAGGGTGAGTCTCGCTTACCTCATTTCAGTACCAGCATCCGATAAACGCCGTCCTCGACTTCGATCCCGTGGGTGTCATGGGTGAAGCCGGGGAAGGATCTGTCGAACGCTTCCAGCGCCTTGAGGTACGCCAGCAACGGACCGTCCGCAGGCCCTGCGTTCTCACCCGGCATAAGCAACGGGATGCCAGGTGGATACGGCACGATACCGGTGGCGGCGAGGCGCCCGGCAGCTTCGTTGAGGGTCACCAGTTCGATGTCGTTGCGCACCAGTTTTTCGTAGGCCTCCACCGGGCTGAATTCGGCTTTTGGCAGGGTGCCGAAGGCCTGGGACATGTTGGCGGTGGTCTTGTGTTTCTTCATGGCGGCGAAGATTTCGTCGGCCAGATCCTTGAGGCCCATGCCGGCATAGCGTTGCTGGTTGGCGTTGTACAGGTCGGGCAGGCACAGCTCCAGCTCGGCGTTGTCGTCGTAGTCGCGCTTGAAGTCGAGCAGGGCGTTGAGCAGCGTGCCCCACTTGCCTTTGGTGATACCGATGGAGAACAGGAACAGGATGGTGAAGTCGGTGGTTTTCTCCACCACGATTCCCTGGCGCCCCAGGTACGCGGTGACTACGCAGGCGGGGATGCCATTGGCGAGCAGGTTGCCGTCGTCGCCCATGCCCGGGCTGAGCACCGAGACCTTGATCGGGTCGAGCATGCAGTAGCCATCTTCGATGTCGCCGAAGCCGTGCCATACCGCGTTCGGGTGCAGGACCCAGCAGTTCGGATCGGTTTTAAGCGTAGCCGGGTCGACTTCATGGAACGGCACGGTCGCTGCGCCAACCTGTACGGTCGGTGGTTGCCAGCAGGTGAAGAACCAGTCTTCCTTGCTCAGCATTTCGTTATGCATGCGCGAGAGAACCTGGCGGAAGCTGATCGCTTCTTCGATCGACTCGTTGGTGAGGATCTGTCCGCTCGGCGCTTCCATCATTGCCGAGCTGACGTCGCAGGACGCCATGATCGCGTAGTTCGGCGACGTGGAGGCGTGCATCATATACGACTCGTTGAAGCGTGCATGCTCGATCGGGTTACGGCCGTCGCGCACGTGGATCATCGAGGCCTGGGACAGGGCGGCCAGCAACTTGTGGGTCGACTGCGTGGCGAACACGGTCGGCTTGGATTTGTCGTGATCGGCCGGGTTGCCGTGCATGGCATGGCGTCCGCTGTATAGCGGGTTGAAGCGCGCATAACCGTACCAGGCTTCGTCGAAGTGCAGACGGTCGACGCTTTCGCCCAGCAGCTCTTCGACGCGGGTGACGTTGTAGGTCAGGCCGTCGTAAGTGGAGTTGGTGACAATCGCGTGTACGGGCGTCGGATCGATGCCGCTCTTGACCAGCGGGTTGTTGGCGATGGCGATTTTCACGCCTTCGGCACTCAGGGTCTGCGGCAGGATCGGGCCGATGATGCCGTAGCGGTTGCGGGTCGGCACCAGGTAGGTCGGAATCGCCCCGGAAAGGGTCATCGCATGCTCGGCGGACTTGTGGCAATTGCGGTCGCACAGGGCGATCTGGTTGCGCGTGACGCTGGCCATGAGGATGACGCGGTTGGACATCGACGAGCCGTTGGTCACGTAGTAAGTGCGGTGGGCGCCGAAGACCTTGGCGGCATAGCGTTCACCCTGGCCGATAGGGCCGCTGTGATCGAGCAGCGAACCGAGTTCGCCAACCGAGATCGACAGGTCGGAACGCAGCAGGTTCTCGCCGAAGAACTCGTAGAAGGCCCGGCCCGCGGTGCTCTTCAGGAACGCCGTGCCGCCGGCATGGCCGGGGGTGTGCCACGAGTATTCATAGTTGCGGGCAAACTTCACCAGTGCGCCGAACATCGGCGGCAGGGCCGCCTGGCGATAGCGTTCGATGGCCGCCAGGATGCGCCCGCTGAGGAAACGAGAGGTGTCCTCGGGCAGCCAGATGAAGTCGTCGGCGTGTTGCATGACCAGCAACGGAATACTCGACGCGGTAGTGCGGTCGCTGATCAGGAACACCGGCACCCGGGTGTTGCGCTCGCGCAGCTTGACCAGCAATTTGGTGCAGTCGGCGTGGCCTTCGCTGGTGTCCATTTCCCAACGGATGAGCACGCATTGAATGGCGGGGTCCGAACGCAGGATCGAGGCGGCATCGGTGAGGCTTTCCGAGGCCAGTACGCTGACACCACGTCCCTCTACGTCGTGGACCAGTTGATCCAGGGCGCGGCCAAACACCGTTCGCTTGTCTGGCGGGCTGCTGACCAGTAGCGCCAGCATGCCCAGCGAGTGTTTATATTCCGTCATGCTTGAACCTCCATAGTGGTTTTACTCAGATTGTTTACCGGCACTGGCTCGGCAGTGAGGTGCTGCGCGCTGACGGTTTGCGTCGGTACGCTGTTGTTGAGAGCTTCGAGACGGATCAGACGGTTGTTGACGAAACCGAACAGGGTGTAACCAACGATCGTGGCCACGCCGCCCAGCATCAGGGCCTGCTCACCGGAGCTGTACAGCGCCAGGTAGCTGTAGGCCGCCGCGATCAGGGCAATGACGTTGGTCACCAGTGCCTTGCCTTCCGGCACGTTGGAGACTTTCTGCATGGTCATCAGCGCGGCCATGGACAGGATGTAAGGCACCAGGTTGGTCACCACCGCGAGGTTGACCAGGGTGTCGAACTGCTTGCTCAGGTCGGGGCTGATGGTGAGCAGGGCCAGTGCGGTCTGTGCAGCGAGCAGTACCAGCATGCCGACAATCGGCGTACCCGCCTTGTTGGCCTTGGCGAAGATCGACAGGAAGTAACCGGTGTCGGCCGAGCTTTTGTACACCTGGGCAATCGTGAACTGCCAACCCAGCAGCGAACCGATGCAGGCGAGCACCATGGCCGCCATCACGATGTCGCCGACCATTGGGGTGAACATCTTGGCGAACACCAGGCCGAACGGCGCGGTGGACGCGACCAGTTCTTCGTTGCCGACGATACCGAAGATGACGTTGGTGGAGACGATGTAGATCACCGCCGCACCCAGGGTGCCGCCCAGCACCGCGATCGGTACATTGCGCTCAGGGTTCTCCACCGCGTCGGTGTTGGCGCAAGCCGATTCCAGACCGAGGAAGGCCCACAGGGTAATTGCCACCGAGGCGCCTGCCGCTTCGAACCAGCCCTTGTCGTGGGGGTTCCAGCCTGCGGCATACACGCTGCTGTCGAACCAGAACCAGCCCACCGTGGATACCAGCACCACCGGTGCAATCACACCCCAGACAGTGATCGCGCCAATGCGGCCAGTAATGCGCGCGCCGCCAAAGTTGGCGAAGGTGGTGATCCACAACAGGGCAATAGTCGCCAGACCTACTTGAAGGGAATCGAGTTTTATCCCGAACAACACCTGGATATAGCCGACCGCGGTAATACTGATCGCCACGTTGGCAATCAACAGCGACAGACCGTAGGTGTAGTTGGTGATGTAGTTGCCCGCCTTACCGAACGTATATTCGGCATAACCGCCCATGCCGCCTGTCTTGCGGCTGAGCATCCCGCATCGCGCAAAGGCGTAGGCCAGAGCGAGTGAGCCAGTGGCCGTCACCAGCCAGGAAAGGATCGAAATTGCACCGACTTCCGCCAGTTTTGTTGGTAGTAGCACAATACCTGACCCCAACATGTTGACGGCGGTCAACATTGTCAGTTGCCCCACACTCATTTTCTTTGCGACTGACATTCCGTTGCCTCACTTAGTTGGCGATTGAGAGTCTTAGCTATAGCAAAGGATTGAAAACTCGCAAGAAATGGCGTTATCCATTTCTTTTTTGCATTAATTTGCAGAAAAGGCACGATGCTGGCCCACAAGTTTAAAAATCCTCAGCAAAATTAGTTCATTTTCAACCGCTTAAATAGGTCAAGATGCGCAAGATATGGATCGCGTTAATTCCGCTAGTTGTTGCGGGTATAGCTCATTCGGCTCAAGCCAAAGAACTGGCCAGCAATGATAAGTACATGTGCAGTTGGGGGGCTGGCACCGCTGCAAGGGCACAGGAACTCAAGCTCTCGGGCGTTTCACTGTATGCTGCCCGCCAGAAAATCCAGGTCTACAAGTTCGCCAAATCCTGGATGCGCATGATGGCACTTGGCATTACAGAACAAACTTATGACAGTCCGTCGCGATTGAAACCGACTGCTGTACGGCAGAGCTTTTATGAGGACTGTGTCAGGTACAAGTTGGCGCGAAAGTAAAAAGCGGGCACCGGTCGGCTCAACCACCGTGTGGGCTTGTGACGTCTATATTGATTGACCATTCCCGTGAAGACGGGGCGTTAAACCGGTTTTTTACAACTCAATCAGGAGGTCACCATGAACCAGATCGATAAAGTGTTGTACACCGCCAAAACCCACACCACGGGCGGGCGTGACGGCGCATCCCGCAGCTCCGACGGGATCCTCGATGTGAAACTGTCGTCGCCAGGTGCGGGCGGTGGCGGTACTAACCCCGAGCAACTGTTCTCTGCCGGCTGGTCAGCCTGTTTCATCGGTGCCATGCAAGTGGCGGCCAGGGAAATGAAAGTGGCGTTGCCCAAGGATGTGGCCGTTGACGCCGAAGTCGACCTGGGCACCAATGAAGGCGGCTACCTGCTGCAGGCGCGGCTCAATGTCAGCCTGCCAGGGCTGGATCGTGAAACCGCGCAAAAGATCGTCGACACCGGGCACCAGTATTGCCCGTACTCGAAAGCCACGCGCAACAACATCAACGTGGTGCTCAAGCTCGTTTGAGTTGACATGAAAAGGTCTTGGCGAATGACATGGGTTGTCGCCAAGACCTGAAAGGCTCGCCCCACAGGTTCTGTGTTTTAACTGACGGGGAAATCAATTCATCTTGCTGTGATCATGCATCATCGCGCTGTGATCCATGGTGCCAATCGCCTTGGCAACGGCTTCAACCTGGATCGACTCTTTATCACCCTTGGCGTCTTCCACGGTCAGGGTCAGCGGCACCTTGTCGCCTTCCTTGATCTGGCCCGTCAGGTTCATGAGCATGATGTGGTAGCCATTGGGATCCAGGCTCACCGCTTTTCCGGCCGGCAGTACCACGGCGTCCACCTGCTGCATTTTCATCACGTCGTCTTTCATGCTCATTGCATGAATCTGCACCAGCCCTGCCACTGGTGTTTGCACGCTCAGCAGTTTGCTGTCGCTGCTCGCGGTGACGGTCATGAAGGCACCGCTCGACGGCTGGCCGGCCACGGTGGCGCGGACCCAGGCGTCGTCGACCCGGGTTTGTGCCGATACCTGAAAGGCCAGGCCGACCAGGGACAAGCCCAGCGCCAGTTGCTTGCAATGCTGTGCGAAACGCGTTTTAGCCTGCGGGGCATTCATTTCAGCAAATCTCCATCACGGTGAGCAGGTCTTCTGCGCACTCTTTGGCTGTCAGGGACGTGGACAGTCCCAGGCGCAGATTGCCCCGGGAGTCGAAGACAAAACTGGTCGCGGTATGGGAGAGGGTATAGGTATCGCCGCTCGGGACCTTTTCAAAGAACACGCCGAACTCCTTGGCGGTGGCGGCGGTTTCTTCCAGCGTGCCATACAGCGCTTCGAAACTCGGGTCGAAGGCCTTGACGTACTTGTCGAGCATCTCGGGTGTGTCGCGTTCAGGGTCCAGAGTGATGAAGACCACCTGCAGCCTTTCGCCATCGCGACCCATCAGCTTCTTGGCCTGCGCGGCACGCGCCAGGGTGGTCGGGCACACGGCCGGGCATTGGGTAAAACCGAAGAACACCATCGGCATCAGGCCGCGATAGCTGCCCAGCATCCTGGTTTCGCCCTGAGCGTCCTTGAGCTTGAAGTTGCGCCCCATGATCTTGTCGCTGAGGTCTTTGCCGTACTTGAACGACAGCTTGCTGCTGTCGTCGCAACCGGCGAGCAGGCCCAGGCTCAACAGGCCCATGCCTTGCAGGACAGTTCGGCGGGTATACAAAGTACTCATGGAAAAAAGCATCCTGTTGAACAGGCTGAAACTGACAGCGTGGTGACTGTACAGACGAAAAAACCGGGTGGATGTTAACAAACTGTGTCGGTGCTGGAGGGGCGGATACGACCATTGGACCGGTGCTGAGGCGTGACATAGTGTCGCGCCGGAGGTTGAAGGCAAGCCGACACCTGTGGCGAGGGGGGGGTTGTGGCGAGGGGGCTTGCCCCCGTTCGGCCGCGAAGCGGTCGCCAATCAGATGCACGCGGTTTACCTGACAAACCGCATTGCCTGTATTTGGGACTACTTCGTAGTCCAACGGGGGCAAGCCCCCTCGCCATAATGTTTCGCTTAAGCTTAACGACGCAGCTGCGCGCAAAAATCCTGTTCCGGCTGCGCCGCCGTGTACCACACGTAATCCGCACTGTCGGCGGTCACGGTCTTGCCCGCCTCGGCCAGGATCAGCACCGCATTTCCTTCACCGGCACCCAGGTCCTTCAGGTGCAGTGGCACGCCCAGATCCTTGCGCACGTGAAAGGCACCGGCCAGCAGCATCGCTGGTGTCGGCGCGGCCATCAGGCGTTCGGCCATGCGCCGGTCACGTTGTTGCTGCACGGCGAGCATGGCCGGCATCTGCGCTTCGGGCAGCAGGCCGCAATGGGATTGGCGGATGTCGTCCAGCAAGGTCGCCTGCACCTGTTCAGTGGTGGACGCTTCGCCTTTCAAAACCGGGCGCTGTTTGTAGACCTGCATGATCTGCGCGCGGTCCAGGTTCGCCGCCAACAGCGGATACGGTTGTCGCAGCGCGTAAGTGACGAGTGCACCATAGACGCTCCAGTCCCAATTGGCCTGCCAGGCCAGCGCCTTGAACGCATCGATCGGTGGCTGGCCGGCGCGGGCCGCGGCTTGCGCGGCATCGACCCTGGCCTGTTGATCGGGATTGAGCATTTCCATCAGCAGGCTGCCCTGGGCACGTTGTGCCGCCAGCTCGCGCAGCAACCACAATTGCAGGGCGTGGTGATCCGGGTTGTCGTGCTGTTCACCGACCAGAACGCGCGGCGCAACGGCCAGGCGTTCGACCAGTTCCTGCGGTGTCAGCGTGCGACCGGTAGCCAGTTCGCGGATGACCCCGAGGTCGGTGTGATCACGGCCTTGCGGGGCGATGGGCGCCGGAGGCGGTGTGACCTGATGAGTGGTTTGGCAGGCAGCCAACAGGCTGAACGCACAGAGCAACAGAAAGCGCATCGGTTTTCCTTTCTGGATAGGTGCCCCCTCGATGACAGAAGAGGGAGCGTATCAGCGCGCGATGATCAAAGGGTGGCCGCGTTCCGGATGCTGCTGAATCAGCACTTCCAGCCCATACACCGCTGCCAGCGCCTCGGCGGTCAACACCTCTGCCGGTGGACCGTAGGCGTGGGGCAGGCCCTGTTGCAACAACAGTAGTTGATCGCAGTAACGTGCAGCCAGATTGAGGTCGTGCAGAATCACCAGCACCGCTGCACCGTGCTCGGCGAAGTCGCGCACGGCTTGCAAAATGGTGTGCTGGTGCAACGGATCGAGCATCGACGTCGGTTCATCGAGCAGCAGGGTTTGCCCTTCGGCACCCGGCCAGAGTTGAGCGAGCACCCGCGCCAGATGCACGCGCTGGCGTTCACCGCCGGACAGGGCCAGATAACTGCGCCCGGCAAGATGAAGCGCATCGGCCGATGAAAGCGCCTTGGCGACGATTTCGGCATCGCGCACGCGGCCGCTGGCGTGAGGCAAGCGCCCCATGCCCACGACTTCATTGACCGAGAACGCAAAGTTCAGGCTCGAGCTCTGCGGCAGCACAGCCAGGCGCCTGGCCCGCTCCTGGCCCGGCCAGTCCGCGAGTAGACGCTCGTCGAGCCTGACCGTGCCTTCGCTGGCTGTCAGCTCGCCGCACAAAGCAGCGAGCAGGGTGCTTTTGCCGGCGCCGTTCGGCCCCAGCACACCCAGCACTTCACCCGGGCGCAACTCGATATCGATGTTCGCCAGTACCGTGCGGTTGCCACGACGTACCAGCAGGTTGTTTGCCCGCAGCATCAGGAACGCCCTCGTACCAGCAGATAAAGAAAGAACGGCGTGCCGATCAGTGCGGTCACGATGCCGATCGGCAATTCGGCCGGCGCCAACAGCAGGCGCGCGGCCAGATCGGCCAGCAACAGCAGGCTGGCACCGGCCAGTAACGAAGCAGGCAGCAACACCCGGTGATCCGGGCCGACCAGCAGGCGCATCAGATGCGGCACCACCAGACCGATAAAGCCGATCAGGCCGGCCGCCGCGACGGCCGCGCCGACGCCGAGCGCCGTGCACAGCACCAGCTCAAGCTTGATCCGCTCGATGTCGAAGCCCAGGTGACGGGCCTCCGATTCGCCCAGCAGCATCGCATTGAGCGCCGCCGCCCGACGTGGCAACCACAACGCCACGCCCAGGGTGACGATCAGCAACGGCCACAGGCGCGGATAGCTGGCACCGTTGAGGCTGCCCAGGTTCCAGAACGTCAGGGTGCGTAAGGTCGCATCATCGGCCAGGTAGGTGAACAGCCCGGCACCGGCCATGGCCGTCATCGCCACACCCGCCAACAGCATGGTGGCAACGTCGGTTTGCCCGTCGCGGCGACCGAAGCGATACACCACTGCCGTCACGATCAAGCCACCGGCGAAGGCGCTGACCGACAGCAGATAAGGTTCGATCGCCGGCGGCAAGCCACCGAGCAGGCTGCCGCCGACGATGGCAAGGGCGGCACCGGGCGCAGCACCACCCGAGACGCCAACCAGACCCGGATCGGCCAAGGGGTTGCGGAACAACCCCTGCATCGCCACGCCGGACAACGCCAGTACCGAACCCACGGCGATGCCGAGCAAACTGCGCGGCAGGCGAATCTGCCCCAGGATCAGCTCCGCCTGTTGCGTGTCGCCACCGTCCAGCGGCAACCCCAGCAGACGCATCCCGGCCTGCAAGGTATCGCCCAGCGGCAGGCTGACTGGCCCGAGGGCCAGGGACAGCCAGAACACCAGCACCAGCAATAGCAGCAAAAAGATCAAGGTCGGACGCGGCCGAAAAATGGCCGTCATGGGTTGATCCCGGCGGCCTGCGCTGTGGCGTCCGGGTAGAACGCCATGGCACAGACCAGCAGTGTTTTGATACGCATCGGGACTATTCCTTGGCCGATCAGAGGGGGGCGGGCATCGAAACCTTCGTAGCGAGTGATGATGCCATCGACGCCCGGTTTACGCACACGCCATGGTTCGGTCACGCCGGTGGTTTTTTCAGGTGCAGGTTGAACATCGGGGGGGCGCGCGTTGAGCCAGGTGTCCATCCAGCGCCGGTTGCGCAGCGCCTTCGATCATGAGAAGAACTTGTGATCATCAATAATAAAATGAGTTTGTCTCACTCGTGGGCAACTGTCGACAATGGCTCCCATCAAACGCATTGGAGTTATTTGACATGGCTGTTGCCCATTCCCTTGGATTTCCGCGCATTGGCCGCGACCGCGAACTGAAAAAGGCCCAAGAGGCGTTCTGGAAAGGCGAGCTGGACGAAGCCGGTCTGCGTGCCGTTGGCCGTGACCTGCGCAAGACCCACTGGGACTTGCAGAAAAAGGCCGGCATCGAACTGCTGCCAGTCGGCGACTTTGCCTGGTACGACCAGGTCCTGACCCACTCGTTGATGTTCGGTGTGATCCCGGAGCGTTTCCGCCCGCACGATGGCAAGGCCAGCCTGCAAACCCTGTTCGGCATGGCTCGCGGTGTCAGCGACAGCTGCTGCGGCGGCGCGCACGCCCAGGAAATGACCAAGTGGTTCGACACCAACTATCACTACCTCGTCCCTGAGTTCAGTGCCGACCAGCAGTTCCAGCTCGGCTGGGATCAACTGTTCGAAGAAGTCGAAGAAGCCCGCGCGTTGGGTCACAACGTCAAGCCCGTCATCATCGGCCCGCTGACCTACTTGTGGCTGGGCAAGGCCAAGGGCGCCGGGTTCGACAAGCTCGAACTGCTCGAACGCCTGCTGCCGCTGTACGGCCAGATCTTCCAGCGTCTCGCCGCACAAGGCGTTGAGTGGGTGCAAATCGACGAGCCGATCCTGGTGCTCGATCTGCCGCAAGAATGGAAAAATGCCTTCGAACGCGCCTACAACCTGATTCAGCGCGATCCGCTGAAGAAGCTGGTCGCCACTTACTTCGGCGGTCTGGAAGAGAATCTGGGCCTGGCCGCCAATCTGCCGGTGGACGGTTTGCACATCGACCTGGTCCGTGCACCTGAGCAGTTCCCGACCATTCTCGACCGCCTGCCGGCCTACAAGGTTCTGTCGCTGGGTGTGGTCAACGGCCGTAACGTCTGGCGCTGCGACCTGGAAAATGCCTTGGCCACCCTGCAATACGCTCACGAGCGTCTGGGTGATCGCCTGTGGGTCGCGCCATCCTGCTCGCTGCTGCACAGCCCGGTCGACCTGGGTCGTGAAGACAAGCTCGATGCCGAACTGAAAAGCTGGCTGGCGTTTGCCGTGCAGAAGTGTGAGGAAGTGGCAGTGTTGGCCCAGGCGGTCAACGCGCCGGAAGCGCCGAAAGTGCTTGCAGCGCTGACTCAAAGCCGCGCCGTGCAGGCTAGCCGTGCTGCTTCGCCTCGCATTCACAAGCCAGCCGTGCAGGCACGGGTTGCGGCGATCACCGCCCAGGACAGTCAGCGTCAGTCGCTGTTTGCCCAGCGTATCGAGAAACAGCGCGCTGGCTTGAACCTGCCACTGTTCCCGACCACCACCATCGGTTCGTTCCCGCAAACCGCGTCGATTCGCCTGGCGCGCCAGTCGTTCAAGCAAGGCAAGCTGACCGAAGCCGAATACACCGAGGCGATGCACAGCGAGATTCGTCACGCCGTGCAAGTGCAGGAACACCTGGGCCTGGACGTGCTGGTGCACGGTGAAGCCGAGCGTAACGACATGGTCGAGTACTTCGCCGAGCAGCTCGACGGCTACATGTTCACCCGTTTCGGCTGGGTTCAGAGCTACGGTTCGCGCTGCGTGAAACCAGCGGTGATCTTCGGCGACCTGAGTCGTCCGAAAGCCATGACCGTCGAGTGGATCCGCTACGCCCAAGGCCTCACCGACAAAGTGATGAAGGGCATGCTGACCGGGCCCGTGACCATGCTGATGTGGTCGTTCCCCCGTGAAGATGTCAGCCGTGAAGTGCAGGCTCGTCAACTGGCCCTGGCGATTCGCGATGAGGTCGTGGACCTGGAAGCCGCCGGCATCCAGATCGTGCAGATCGACGAAGCCGCGTTCCGCGAAGGCTTGCCGTTGCGTCAGGCGCAGTGGCAGCACTACCTGGACTGGGCGACCGAAGTGTTCCGCCTGTGTGCGTCCGGTGTGCGCGACGAAACCCAGATCCACACCCACATGTGCTACAGCGAGTTCAACGACGTGATCGAGTCCATTGCCGCCATGGATGCCGACGTGATCACCATCGAAACCTCGCGCTCGGACATGGAACTGCTGGACGCGTTCGAAGCCTTCGCCTACCCGAACGAAATCGGCCCTGGCGTGTACGACATCCACTCGCCACGCGTGCCGGACTCCTCGGAAATGGCCAACCTGCTGCGCAAAGCAGCCAAGCGCATCCCCGCCGACCGCCTGTGGGTCAACCCGGACTGCGGCCTGAAGACCCGTGGCTGGCCGGAAACCGAAGCGGCGCTGGTGCACATGGTCAACGCTGCGCGTCAGTTGCGTAAAGAATGGGCCTGAGGCGTTAGCAGCATGAGCGCACCGGAGTACTTCACAGTGCTCCAGCTTCTATGTTGGCTGTACCGACGCCTTCGCGGGCAAGCCCGCTCCCACAAGGTTCTTCAGTGTTCACAAAACCTGTGGGAGCGGGCTTGCCCGCGAAGGCGGTAGATCAATCGCTGATGATGTTGGCTGTGCCGCGCTCCTACAGCCGTGGCTCGGCCACCAACAGCAACGACTGCGGCACAGGGCTTTGCGGGTGCTGCGGTTCCTGCAAGCCGGCCAGTACAAAACCCGCCATGTCCAGCGCGTTGAGCCAACTGGACAGGGTACGGAAGTACCACGGCATGGGCTGCCACTGGCCCTTGAACCCGTCAAAGGTCTCTTCCCGCCAGCCATCCTGATAGTCGCCCGCCGCAGCGGCCCACGGATGCAGCGTCTGAATCACCAGCGCGCCGCCAGGAGCGAGCAGGGCGTTCATGGCGGTGAGCAGAGGGATGATGTCCTGATGCAGCAGGGCGAAGTTGGCGCAGATCAGGTTGTAGTCGCGGCCGATGTCGACGGCTGCCTCTGCCAACTGTTCATAGCTCGCCAGATGCACCGGTGCAGCGCCCGCCGCCCGCGCCGCTTCCACCAGCGTCGCATCGCCATCCACCCCGACCGCCTCGATGGCCCGGTCCGTCAGCGCACGTAACAGCCAGCCTTCGCCGCAGCCCAGGTCGAGCACCCGCTCGGGCTGGCGACCCAGCACCGCCAGCAGGATGGCCTGGTCGGTGACCTTCAGACGGCTTTCGATGGCGCCCGTGCGGATGGCGTCGATCCAGGCCCGGGCATTGTGGTGCCAGCTGTCGAGGAGGGTGGATTCGGGGGCGGGCATGGCGTTGTCCGGCGCTAGGTGGCAGTTGCCAAATGATAGGCAACCAACGCGTTGGCGTGGCCATGCCCCATGCCGTGTTCGGTTTTGAGCCAGGCCACCATTTCCATGTGTTTCTTGTCGCTGAGGGTTTTAAGCAGGTCCAGCCAATGGCTGATCGGCTGCCCATACTTCTTCTCGATTGACGGGAAGTACGAAGCCGGTCCTTTGGGTTTTGTCTCTTCGGTCACGATGCAAACTCCCTTTTTGCTTTTGTGGGTTCGAAAGCAGCACCGGTTACGTTACTGATTTGCCGTCGGCGAGTCCATCGTTCCAGCGGTCATCCCGTCATCGATAGCGATGCCCTGGGCGCGCATGGCCTTGATCAACTCGCTGCGGGTGCCGGGCAGGTTGAGCATGGTCTGGGCACGCAGCGCCGTGACTTCTTCGGCGGTGTAAGGCTGATAGTCGGCCGGCAGGCTTTCGCCCGCCATGCCGTCTTTACGCATCAGCCAGTTGAGCAAGTCCGCCAGTTGCGCGTTGTTCAGCGCCGACTGCGACATGCCCGGCACCCGCACGAGGAATTCGCGGCCGCCCGGTACCTTCAGGAAGTTGCCGACAAAGCCTTTCATCCGTGGCGTGTCGTTGGCGGCGGACCCCGTGCCGTCGCCCAGGTGGCAACCGGCGCATTGCAGCTGATAGTTAACGCCTACGCCGTACCCGGCCTGGGCAATCGGTTTTTGAAGCTCTTCGTTGCCCGGCGCATGGCTCTGCGCCGGGTCGGGAATAGCCCGGGCGAACGCGAGCGGGGCGCTCAGGGCGCAGACGAGTCCGAGCAATATCAACCTACGCATAAAACAGACCTCCGCTGATGACCGGTTTGGCACCTGTATGTAGGAGCGAGCTTGCTCGCGAAGGGCGTCAACGATAACGCGGGCTATCTGGTTTAACGCGTCGCCCTTGAGTTCTTCGCGAGCAAGCTCGCTCCTACAGGTACACACACAAAGCAGTAAAAAAACAAAAGCAGCCACAGAAAAAAACCGCCGATTGCCCGAGCAACCGGCGGAAAGCGCGCGTTTAGACGGCGACGCCGCGGATCACCGAAACAGTGCAGTGGTAGATGTGCGATTTGGCGGCCAGGCACCAGTTCACATCGTTGTTGTTGAACGGGCGGTAAGCCGGTTCTTCACTGTCGTTACGGGTACAGGCGCACTGGGCGCAGCTTTGCTTACCGCAGCAATCGTTGTACGAAATGATGTAGTCCTTGCCATCGGCCGGGTTGCGGCAGGTGCCGATCCAGGTCACTTGCGAGGCTTCGGTGCCTGGCGGGCAGGAGGTCACCGATCCGCCGCAGCAGCTGCACAGAAAGCCGTCGATGGAGCAGTAGCGCCAGTAGTCGCAGCTGTTCGGATCACCCGGGTCGCCAGCCTGCGCCGGCTCCGCGGCCAGGGCCTTGCTGGTACGGTCCAGCGGCAGCAGCAAGGGCAGGGCGGCACCGGCCACCATCAGCGAGCCCATGCGCGACAGCAATTTGCGGCGCGAAGTGGTGTCGGCCACACGGCGGGTAGAGCGCTCGAACAACAGATCCAGCAGTTTCATAAAGGTCTCCCTGCCTAATCAGTGGCTATGGCCGTGGTCGTGGGTGTGGGGTTGGGCATTGAGGTACTGCTGCAACGTGGCGTGCTTGAGGTGCTCGACTTCGAACAGGCTGTCCAGGTGCTCGCGGGAGTTGACCAGGCCTTTGGCGCGCAGGGTGCCGGCCTTGTCGATCAGCGCGGCGTACGGCAGCTTGCCGATCTGGTAGGTCATGCCCACTTCCGGGCCGACCACGTAGGTGGCGTCTTCGAGTTTGTGTTCACGGATCAGCGCTTGCTGGGCGTCCATGTCGCCATCGCTGACGAACACCACGTCCAGACTGCCGGCTTGCTCCTTGGCGATGGATTTGATCGCCGGCAGCAACGACTTGCAGATCGGGCAGGTCGGCGAGAGGAAGAACAGCAATTGCGATTTTTCGCCGGCATAACCGAAGTTCACCGGGCGACCGTGACGATCGCTGGCAGTGATTTGTGGTGCGGGTTCATTGACCGCCACGCCTTTGTCGACCATCAGCGCGCCGGCCGGGGCCAGACGCCCGTGCAGCACGCCAATCTGCCGCACCAGGCCCATGACGACAAACGCCACGGCCACCAGCAGCACCCAGAGCAGAACGTTGGAAACAATCAAGCCTTCCATTTCGATTACCTACCAATCAATTTGAGCAGAAGAGGGGAATTCGCCAGCAAGCCATCGGCCGCGGCGTAGATGAGCAATGCGACCGCGGCGGCGGCCAGGGTCACGAAGCCATCGAACAGGTTGAGGTCGCGGGCGACCGGCGCCACGCTGGCCACCAGCGCAAGCAGCACCAGTGCGCTGTTGCGCGCCAGCAGGACCGGGCGCAGCGGTTGTGCCTGGTCGGGACCGGCGCAACCGCAGTCGATGTCCGCGCGACCGCGCCACAGGTTGATGCCGATGGCGGCGGCGTACAGCGCCAACAGGCTGGCGGCGCTCACCGCGGCGTAACCACGGCTGACCGGCACCAGCAGGGCAAAGGCGATGGCCAGTTCCAGCAGCGGCATCAGCCGTGCCGTCGGGCGCACCAGCGCCGGGGGCAGCAGTTGGTAGTCCGCCAGTTGCCGGGCGAAGCGGGCCGGCGCGCGCAATTTGTGGGTCGCGGCGCTGGCCAGCAACACCGCGATGGCGATGGCGCTGGCAATGATGAAGATCGGATCTGTGTGCATGGCCGAACCTCTTAGTAGCTCAGGACCTGAGTCGCGGTCTTCGCGACTTTCGGCATGCTGCCGGCAAGCTTGTTGGTCTTCAGATCGAAAATCTGCAAACCGCCTTCCACATCGGCACCGAGCAACAGCGGCTTGTCGTCACCGGTGGCCTGCATGCTCCACACCGGAACCGGGGCTTCCAGGGTCGCTACTTTCTTGTGGGTCTTGAGATCGAACGCCCAGATCAGCGGGCTCGGGTCTTCCCACTTCATGGCTTCGTGGGCGTCGTGCATCAGCACATACAGGCGGTCCAGCTTCGGTGCCACGGCTATCAACTGCCAGCCACCCGGTGCCCAACCGGCCTTCTTTTCTTCGTCGGTAACCAGCGACCAGGACGGCAGGATCTTCGGCGCGCTACCTGCGAAATCCACCGGACGCACGGTGCCGGTCGTGGTGGTGAAGTAGTAGGTGTCGCCGACGTTGACCGCGCGCTCTACCAGTTTTTCCGCGTTCGGATCAAAGAACGGCGTGCGGCTGCGTGCGGTTTCCTGGCCCTGATCGTTGAGGGTCACCACTTGCAGGCTGCCGTCGCCGCACAGCGAGGCGAAGCGGCGGTTGCCGATCGGGTAGTTGAGCACGCAACCGGGAATGGCGATTTCGGTGGCAACGGCCTTGGCCTGGGTATCGACCACAGTGACCGAGGTCGACGGGGTGAAGTTGTAGACATAGACGAACTTGTCGTCGCCACTCGGCTTGAGCGCATAACGCTGGGTCAGCGATTCGGCGCGCTTGTTCGGGATCAGCACTTCCCAGGCCGGCGACAGGGTCGAGCTGTCCCACGCGGTCAGCACATCGGTACGGGTACCGCGGGTGCCGCGCGAATACCAGATGTCCGCACTGTAGAGGGTCTTCTTGTCATGGCTGAGGGTCGACGGCGCGGCAAAACCGGTCGGCACCATGCCGAGGATGCGCTTCTGGTCCGGGTCGACCACGGTCACGCGGCCAGCGACGAAACTGTCGAACTCGACGTCGATGACAAACGCGCGGTGAGCTTCGGGTGGAAACGCCAGAACGGTCTGGCCAATCGTACCGGCGGGCAGGTCCGCGCGGGCACTGTTCAAACCGAGTACAAGCAGGCTCAGGCCAAGCGCTGACTGTACGGAGATCCTGTTTGTTCGCATAAGGGGAACTTCCTGAATTGTTGGTAACGCGGATCGCGGGTGCTTTGGCAGATTTTTACCCTTTGATTCTGCCGTGCCCCGCGATCAGGAGAATTGCCCTGCCTGCCAAGTGTTTGTGTGTCTGTGCCAGTGTCATGAAACCCTCTTCATGCGCGCTGAAATTGCCAGTGAAATCATTGTGGCGAGGGGGCTTGCCCCCGTTGGGGCGCGAAGCGGCCCCAGCATTTTCCAGTTACACCGTGCCGGTAGGTTTGCGGCTGCTGCGCAACCGAACGGGGGCAAGCCCCCTCGCCACAGGGTTTGTGTAAGGCCACAGGGTTTGTGTCTGTCAGGCCACAGTAGTGGTGTATTTCAGGCGGGAATGACGAGGGGAAGGGAAAAGCTGAAAACAGCGCCGCACGGCGTCAGGTTTTGCGCCCAGATATCGCCCCGGTGGCGGCCGATGATGTTCTTGCACAGCGCCAGGCCAATGCCGTTGCCGCTGACCTTGGAGGAGAAAAATCCGTCGAACAGCTTCTCTTGCGCCTGAGCCTGAATGCCACGACCACAGTCTTCGATGCGCACCAGCGCCACCTCGTTGTCGCGGCTGGCATGGATACGCAACACGCGCCGTTCGGCGGGCAGGTCGGCCATTTCTTCGATGGCGTTGAAGGCCAGGTTGAGGATCACCTGGCCGATCAGCACCTTCTCGCAACTCACCATCAGCGGTTCGGGCGAGGCGATGATTTCCACGCGCACCAGGCTCGGGTCGGCGCGCAGGCTGATGAAGTAGCGGGTTTCGCGCAGCAGCTCATTAAGGTCGACCCGCTCTTGCGATTGCTCCAGCTTGACCACGTAGTCGCGCACGCTCTTGATGATCACCGAGGCATGCTCGATTTGCCGCACTGCGTTTTGCAAACCCCAGGCGATGCCCTGATCGGTTTCCCCCGCGTTGCCCAGGCGAATCATCGTGCCTTCAATGAAATTGCGGGTGGCGGCCAAGGGTTGGCTCAGTTCGTGGGCGATGGCCACGGCCATTTCGCCCATGGCGTTGTAGCGCGCCAGGTACTCGAGCTTCTGCTCGCTGACCCGCCGCGCTTCCTCGGCCTGGACCTGCTCGGTGACATCGCGGAACAGCAGCAGATGGCCGACCAGATCATCTTCAATTTCGATGTAGCGGCAGGTTGCGTCATGCCAACGCCACTCGCCATCCCGGCGCTGCACCTTGTAATGCACGTTGAACGGCGCGTGCTCCGGCGTTTCATGGGCAAGTTGTTGCAGCAGGCGCTGGCCGGATGCGTCGTCGCACCAGGCCAGGAAGTTCTTGCCCATCAGCTTGTGCACTTCGCTGTTGAGCAGGTGCGCGCCGGAGTCGCTGATAAAGCGGATGTCGCCCTCGGGGCCGAGCACCGCCACGCCTTCGGCCAGGTCCTGCATGAAAGCCTTGAGTCGGCTTTCGAAACGCTTGAGGTCGCGCTTGACCTTGTCCTCTTTGGAGATGTCGCGGAACTGCACCATCAGCACATCGCGACCGTCCAGGTGCACCAGGGTCGCCACCGCCTCGGAAAGAATCTCCACCCCTTGCTTGGAGCGATAGCACCACTCGATGGCGCGCTGCCCGGTGCGCGCGGCGCCTTCGAGCCAGCGCAAGCCTACCGAACGTCGGTACTTCGGCGCATCGCGGGTCATGTCCGGGGCCTTGAGCGGCGTCAGTTCCTCCAGGGTAAAGCCCAGCGCCGCCAGGGCAGCGGCGTTGGCCCAGAGAATCTCCTTGGTGTGCGCGTCATGAAGAATGATGCACAGCGGCATGGCTTCGATCAGGGCAAAAAAGTCGTTCGGTTTTGGCAGGTACATCGCACGGCCCCTGGCGGCAGAGATTTGCAGTATGGCGTTTTATACCTGCTCGCACAGCGCGATGCGCTCAGAGGTAACCGGCGTGGGTCTAGGGGTTTTCTTTAGCGAGGAGGCTGCACGCCCCAATAGTTGCGGCCGGATGCGGTTTTTACACTGGACCCCAATGCAAGGGCAACGACCCGCCCCTTGTAGGAGCGAGCTCGCTCGCGATGAACCTGAGAGCGCCACGGGGTGCCAGGTTTCCAGCGTCATCGTTGACGACCATCGCGAGCAAGCTCGCTCCTACAGACAGCGGTGGAGCCCACTAACAATAATCAAAACGGAGAACTAGCCCATGCTGCGTTCAGCTGTCGCGCAACAAGACCCTGTGTCCGGCCCGGTCGTGCCAATGGTCAAGAGTCAGCTATTTGAGCAGGTGCTGGATGAGGTTCGCCAACGCCGCGAAGAATTCGACGCCGGCTCCCACGTGCCTCGGGACATGATCGAGCGCTTCAAGCAGTTGGGCATCTATCGCGCCGCCACGCCGAAATGCTACGGCGGCGACGCCCTGGCGCCGGCGCTGTTCCTGCACATGATCGAACGCATCTCCGAAGCCGACGGCTCGGCGGGCTGGGTCGCCAGCTTCGGCAGCGCCGGTGTCTATCTGGCGGCCTTGCCGCCGGAAACCCTGGCTGAAATCTACGCCGAAAGCCCTGACCTGGTGTTCGCCGGCGGGTTGTTCCCGCTGCAGCCAGCCGAAGCGGTGGAAGGCGGCTGGCAGGTCAACGGCACCTGGAAGTTCGCCAGCGGCAGCAAAGGCGCGGACCTGCTGGGTGTCGGTATCGGTGCAAGTACGGCGGGCGGCAAACCGCGCACGGCGGTATTCCCGGCCAGCCAGGTCGAGATTGTCGAGAACTGGGATGTGGTCGGCCTCAAGGGCACCGGCAGCCATGACCTGCGCGTCACCGACAAATTCGTCGAGGACCGCTGGACCTTCATCCGTGGCGGTGCCGCAACCATCGACGAACCGCTGTTCCGCTACCCGTCGATCGCCTACGCCGCGCAAGTGCTGGCCGTGGTCAACCTCGGCCTGGCCCGTGCAGCGCTGGACGAAATCAGCCGCATGGCCGGCGCCGGCGGCATTACCGGTGCACCGAAAATGGCCGACCGCGCTTACGTGCGCATTGAGATCGCCAAGGCCGAAGCCAAGCTGATGGCCGCGCGAGGGTTCTTCTACAACGCCACCGAACAGGTGTGGAACTCGATCCTGGCCGGCAACCCGGTCACGCCGGAGCAGACCAGCCTGTTGCGCCTGTCGGCGATCCATGTCTCCCAGGCGGGGGCCGAGGTGGTGCAGAGCGCCTACAGCCTGGCCGGGACCACCGCCATTTACCTGCGTCATCCGCTGCAACGCTACCTGCGCGACTCGATGGTGGTGACCCAGCACGCCTTCCTCAGCGAAGGGCTGTACGACGGCGCCGGCTCGGTGTTCCTCGGTGTGCCGCCGTTCCCGGGCTACATCTGATTTTTCATTACTTTTTTCAAGGATCAACACCATGTCCCAAGCTACCCAGGAACCGTTGCGCGTCGTCTTCTGCATCGGCATCACCCAGAACTTTTTCGACCTGCCCACCGGCGAAGGCTTGAGCGTGTGGAAGGGCTTCAGCCAGATGATGGGCTCCCTCGGCGCCATGCCCGGCATCACCGTGCTTGGTGCCATGGACGACGACCGCTTGATGGTCGGCCCGTCCACCACCTCGCCCTGGACCGTGTACATCATGGCCGACGTCGACTGCCACCAGTCGGTGATCGACGCCTGCAACCTGTTCCGCACCACGCCGGTCGGCGAGTACAGCCTGTGGCGCTACGCCAGGGTCGAAGCGCGCATCGGTCGCCCGCTGACCATCCCTGACGCGGCCAGGGTGTAAGCCATGAATGAGGCCTTGCTGCAGCGTCTTCAGACGCTCGAAGGGGAAAGCGCGGTGCGCCGCCTGATGGCGCGCTACATGGACCTGTGCGATGTGCCGAGGGCGCTTACCCATGTCAGCGAATTGGCTGAGCTGTTCTGCATCGATGCGACCTGGGAAGGCGTCGGCAGCCAGACCGCGCAGACCTTCGGCCAGCACCGTGGGCGTGATGCCGTGGCAGCTTTTGTCGGCAGCTATTTGCCGCCGTCCGAGCACTTTTGCCTGAACCTGCATTACCTCACCAGCGAGTCGATCAGCGTCGACGGCAGCACGGCGCAAGGGCAGTGGATCATGCAGCAGATTTCCACCTACGCCGATGGCCGCAGCGAGCTGTTCGGCACGCGCCTGAACATCGATTTCCGCTGCGTCGACGGCACCTGGCTGATCGCCCATTTCCGCACGCAACGGCTGTTCAACACGGAGCTCTTCACCTTGGGAGCGGGCACATGAGTACTTTCATCAGCGAATTCCTCCTCGGTGGCAACGGCAAGCGCGTCGCCATCAAGGACTCCATCGACATCGCCGGCCACCCGACCCGCTCGGGCAGTCGTGCCTTCGCCGATGCACCCGCTGCAACGAAAAACGCCGAAGTGGTCGACGCGATCCTCGACGCCGGCTGGCAGATCGTCGGCAAGACCAACCTGCATGAACTGGCCTTCGGCGTCACCGGCATCAATGACTGGACCGGCACACCGGTGAACCCGCAGGCGCCGGACCGGGTGCCGGGCGGTTCCTCCAGCGGCTCGGCCTCGGCTGTCGCCGCCGGCCTGGCAGACATCGCCATCGGCACCGACACCGGAGGTTCGGTGCGGGTGCCGGCGGCGTGCTGCGGTATCGCCGGGCTCAAGCCGACCTATGGCCGTGTCAGCCGTATCGGTGCGCATCCGCTGGAGTCCAGCCTCGATTGCGTCGGGCCGTTCGCCAGGTCCATGGACGATCTGATCGCCGCCATGCAGGTGATTTGCCCAGGCTTTGAGGTGCAGGGATTGCCCGCAGACGGCGCGAAAGTCGGCTTCCTCGACGTGGCCTGTGACGCGCACCTGCAAGCCAGTCTCGGTGCCGCTGCCGACCGCGCCGGATGGCGTCGCAGCCACCTGCGCCTGAGCGAATTCGAAGCGGCGTTCGCCGCCGGCCTGACCGTGATCAATTTTGAAAACTGGGCGGCGTTCGGCCACCTGACCGGCAAGGGCCTGATCGGCGCCGACGTCGAGACACGCCTGTTGGCGGCCAGCCGTACTACTCGTGAAGAGCTCGCAGAGGCAGAGGCCGTGCGCAGGCGCTTCACGCAACAGGTCGATGCGGCGCTGGAAGAGTTCGCCGTGCTGTTGCTGCCGACCCTGCCAAGCCTGCCGCCGACCCTCAGCGAAGCCCGCGCCGGCAGCAAGGCGGTGGCCGGCATGACCCCGTTGGTGCGGCCTTTCAACCTCAGCGGCCACCCGGCGCTGACGGTGCCGGTGGAACTCGATTGCGGCGGATTGAAAGTCGGCCTGCAAATCGTCGGCCGCAAAGGTCAGGACGAGCTGGTCTGCGCCTTTGGTGCGCAACTTCAAGCCTCTACAACCCAAATCTGAAAAGAAGCCATGAGGAGAACCGCATGAGCACTCATGAATACCGGCTGATCGCCACGTCGAAAAGCCCCGAAGACCTGGTCAGTCACGACCGCGTCGACGTCTCGCTGTACAACGACCCGGCGCTGTTCGAAGCCGAGCTGGAAAAGATTTTCTACCGCACCTGGGTGTGGGTGGCCCACGAAAGCGAGGTGCGTAACAGCGGCGACTTCAAGACCGCCACCATCGGCCGTCGCCCGGTGATCGTCGTGCGCGACAAGAAGAACACCATCAACGTGCTGGAAAACCGTTGCCGGCACCGTGGCGCCACCGTGTGCGAGAAGCACAAGGGCAACGCCACCGGTTTCACCTGCCCGTACCACAGCTGGTCCTATGGCCTGGACGGCAAGTTGCGGGCGCTGCCGTATCCGGACGGTTACGAAGGCATCCTGGAAAAGTCCGAACTGCCGCTGACCAGCCTGCGCGTCGAAAGCTACGCCGGCATGGTCTTCGCCAGCTACAACGACGAGATCGAACCGCTGGAAGACTTCCTTGGCGGCGCCAAACACTGGATGGACCTGTTCATGAAGCAGGGCGCCGGCTACCCGATCAAGACCCAGGGTGAACACAAGTTCAGCTTCAAGGGCAACTGGAAGATCCAGCTGGAAAACACCACCGACGGTTATCACTTCCCGATCGTGCACAAGTCGTTCATGTCGTCGGTGGATGAAGAAACTTCGGAAATGCTCTCGTTCATGACCGACGAACAAGCCGTGACCCACTCCCTGGGCAACGGCCACAGCGTGATGGTGATGGTGCCGGAGCACGTCGACCTGGATCACGACGACGGCACCGAACAGTTGCAGGAGCGCTTCGCCCACGTCACTGACGAACTGTCGAAAACCCTGCCGGCCGATCAGGTGCGTCGCATCGTGCGTTCGCTGCACGGCGCCGGTTTCAACCTGAATCTGTTCCCCAACGTGGCGATGTCGATGTCGTTCTTCCGCGTGCTGCGTCCGGTGTCGGTCACCGAAACCGAGATCCGTCACGTGGCTCTCGGCATGGACGGCGGCCCGGAAATCGCCAACCGCGAACGCATGCGCATCCACGAACACTTCCAGGGCCCGTTCGGTTTCGGCAGCCCTGACGATGCCGAAGCCTGGGACCGCGTACAGCGCGGCTCGTATGCCGGCGTCGACGCGCCGATCCTGGTCAACCGCGGCCTGAACCGCGAAATCACCGCTGAAAACGGCGACAAGGTCAGCCACGCCACCGACGAAGGCGGCATGCGCGGTGCCTACGACATGTGGAAAAGGATGATGAGCCAATGAGCAATCACGACACCCTGAACGGTTTTGCAGGTCCCCTGGCCCAGGCCATCGAATTCATCTGGCGCGAAGCCGAACTGCTCGACCACAAGAACTACGCCGAATGGGCGACCCTGTGGAGCGACAGCGGCAAGTACATCGTGCCGATCGACCCGGACACCGAAGATTTCGAAGCGGCCCTCAACTACGCCTACGACGATGCGCGCATGCGTGCCCTGCGCATCGAGCGCCTGAGCGCCGGCTTCTCGCCGTCGGCGGTGGACGCGGCGAAAACCATTCGCACCGTCTCGCGTTTCCGTCTGGTGGAAGCGGCCGGTGACATCGTCGAAGTGAATTCCGCGCAGTTGCTGTACGCCTACAAGCGCGGCGTGCACACGCCATTCGTGGCCGACCTGAACCACCGCATCCGCTTCACCGACGGCGTGCCGACCCTGGAACGCAAGGTGGTGCGCCTGATCAACTCCACCGACAGCCTGAGCGCGCTCGGCTTCCTTTTGTGAGGGCACCAACATGAGTCGAGTAGCCCTCGTAACGGGTGCCTCGCGCGGGCTTGGCGAGAGCATCGCCCGCCGTCTGCACGCGGCAGGTTATCGCGTCGCCCTGGCGGATGTGCGCCTCGACGGCGTGCAGCAACTGGCTTTACAACTCGATGGCAGCGGCGCCAGCGCCATGGCCATCGAGCTGGATGTGCGCAGCAAAGCCGACTTCCAGTGTGCTCGCGATCTGCTCACTGAGCAGTGGGGCGGCACCGATATTCTGGTGAACAACGCCGGCGTGTCGAAAGTCGCGGCGCTGATGGACATCACGCCAGAAGAGTTCGACGAGTCGATGGCGATCAACCTGCGCGGCACCTTCGTGGCTTGCCAGGTGTTCGGCGCGCACTTTGCCGAGCGTGGCTTCGGGCGCATCGTCAACATCGCGTCGCTTGCCGGGCAGAACGGCGGCACCGCCACCGGCGCGCACTACGCGGCGGCCAAGGGCGGCGTGGCGACCCTGACCAAGGTTTTCGCCCGTGAACTGGCGCCGCAAGGGGTGACGGTCAACAGCATCTCGCCGGGTCCTCTGGACTTGCCGGTGGTGCGCGAAACCGTGGCGCCGGAGCGTCTGGAGCAGATCCTGAAAATGATCCCGGCCGGCACCCTCGGCGACCCGTCGTACATCGCCGACAGTGTGTTGCTGTTGATCGCCGACAACGCCGCCTCCGTAACGGGCGCGTGCTGGGACATCAACGGCGGCTTGTTCATGCGCTGACTTCATGGCCGGAAAATGATCCTTGTAGGAGCGAGCTTGCTCGCGATGGTGTGTCAGTCGACACCGATGTAACTGAAAGTCCATCGCGAGCAAGCTCGCTCCTACAAGGTCTGGACCTGGCCGTAGTGTTAAACCCAACCAAGTGTATTCAGGTGATGCAATGATGAAGGTGAAGATCGAAAGGATCGTCGACGAAGCGCTGGATATCCGCTCCTTTCGCCTCGTGCGCAGTGACGGCCAGCCGCTCGACACCTATGAACCGGGTGCCCACGTCGACCTGACCGGGCCGACCGGGGTGACCCGCCAGTATTCGCTGTGCAGCCCGCCGCAGGATCGCCGTGCGTACCTGGTGGCGGTGAAGAAAGAAGCGCAGTCGCGCGGCGGTTCGCTGGCGTTGCACGAGCAGGTCGAGGAGGGCATGGAGCTGGAAATGGGCGCGCCGCGCAACCTGTTCCGTCTCGATGAAAGTGCCTGTGAACACCTGTTGTTCGCCGCCGGTATCGGTGTCACGCCGCTACTGAGCATGGCCTACAAACTGGCGGAAAGTGGCCAGCCGTATCGCCTGCATTATTTCGCCCGTTCGGCGCAGTACGCCGCGTTTACCGAGCTGTTGGCGACGAATTTTGCTGAATCTGTGGAATTTCACTACGGTGTGGAACCCGCGGATCTCGACGCAGCGTTGAGTGAATGCCTGGAGCGTGCCGGCAGCGCCGCCCACGTCTACACCTGCGGCCCGGCACCCTTCATGAACACAGTGGTGGAAGTGGCTTCGCGCAGTCGCCCGGATGAGGCCATTCACCTCGAACACTTCGCGGCGGACCCGGCGGCCAACAGCGCCCCGACCGGCACGTTCGAAGTGGAACTGGCCAGTTCCGGCGTGGTGCTGCACGTGCCGGCCGACGCCAGTCTGGTCGACGTGCTGCAGGCCCACGGTTGCGACATCGACACCGAATGCCGCGAAGGCATTTGCGGCACCTGCATCGTCGAGGTGCTGGACGGTGTACCGGAGCACCGCGACAACTGCCTGTCGAACAAGGAAAAGGCGTCCAACAAGCAGATCTGCGCCTGTGTGTCACGGGCGCTTTCCGCTCGTCTGGTATTGGACATTTAAGCCTCGGGAAGGCTGGAAAGCATGCGCCGGAGCCTGTTGAATGGGCTCCCGGCGGCCGTCGAGGGAGGCGATGGCCAGAGAAACAACGGTTTTGACGAATCGCTCGATGAAGCGGTCGAAAAATAACAACAAAAACGTGAGGCTTTGCGGACATGATTACAGCATCGACGGTGCGCAACGAGGCGTTCGAAAGTTGGTTGAGCCAGGTGAACCAGGCCTGTGGGCGTTTCGACGCGCGGGCGCTGGACACTGATTTCTACGGCGAACTGGCGGAATTCCGCAGCGGTGCGATCAACCTCAGTGTGGTCGACATGGCGCACGTGCATTTGTATCGCACCAGCAAGGACGTCAGCACCAGCAGCGACGGCCACTACTACGCAGTGTTCCAGATGCGTGGCAGTTCACAGCTGGAGCAGGACGACAACCGCGCGCAACTGGGTTGTGGCGACATCGCGCTGATCGACGCCAGCCGTCCGAGCGACATGACCTACCACGACGATTGCCGACAGCTGTCGCTGATTCTTCCGCGTCAGGTCGTGGAACGTGGTTCACACTTCAATGCCGTCAACTGCGCTACGCGCATCGCGGCCAGCAACCCCCTGGCGGCGATGGCCAACAGGCTGGTGCTGGAGACTCGCCAGCAGGAAGGGCTGGACATGCAGGAAAGCGAGGCCGTGCTCGATGCCCTGGCCAGTTTGTTGTTGCCGGGTATCAGTGCCCGTGACAGCGCTGCCGATCCCCATGAGCGGCAGTTCCGCAAGATCATCGCCTTCATCGACGCACATCTGAGCGACGAGGAACTGTGCCCCGAGTTGATCGCCCGTGAAGTCGGGATTTCCGTGCGCGGCCTGTACCGGATGTTCTCCAAGCGCGGGCTGGTGGTGGCGCAGTACATCAAGCATCGTCGCCTGGACTTCTGCGCCGAAAACCTGCGCCGCGCCGATGTCGAGCAGAAGCTGTCGGCGCTGTGTTATGCGTGGGGCTTCTCGGATTCGAGCTACTTCTCGTCGGCCTTCAAATCGCGCTTCGGCGTGTCACCGGGTGCTTATCGCAAGCGCTATAGCCACACCTGACACCCACCATCAATGTTGAATGTACTGGCCTCATCGCGGGCAAGCCCGCTCCCACAGTGGATCTGCGGTGAACACAAGATCTGTGTACGGCCGGGATCGAAAAATGTGGGAGCGAGCTTGCTCGCGATGAGGCCCGACGGCGAATACAAAATGCTCAATGCCGCACCGGCTCATCCACCGGCAAATGCAGCACCTCGCGCACCAGCATGGCGATGCTGGTCACGCCCATCTTTTCCTTGATCTTGGTGCGGTGCACGTCAACGGTCTTCACGCTGATGTTCAGCTCCCGCGCGATCACCTTGCTGGCCTTGCCATCGATCACCAGCATCAACACTTCCCGTTCACGGCTGGTCAGCAACGCCAGTTTGCCCTGCAGGTTCTGACGCTGTTGCTGATCGGCCTGGGCGTGTACGGCGGTCTTCAGCGCGGCCTGGATGCGGTCGATCATCTGTTGCGGGTTGTAGGGTTTCTCGACGAAGTCCAGCGCGCCGTTCTTCATCGCCGTGACCGACATCGGAATGTCACCATGGGCCGAGACGAAGATGGTCGGCAAGGTACTGCCACGCTGGTTGAGAATTTCCTGCAACTGGAAACCGCTGGTCTCCGGCATGCGCACGTCGAGCACCAGGCAGGCGGGCTGACTGGGGTCGTACTGGCTGAGGAACTCTTCGGCGCCGGCAAAGCACTGCGCCTGCACGCTGACCGACTCCAGCAACCAGGCCAGCGAAGTGCGCAGGTCCTTGTCGTCGTCAACGATATAAACAATCGGTTTGCGAGTTTCCATCGGGGGCTGCCACGAAAGTGTTCTAATTATTGTTTTCGCACGCGAACGCGCGGCACGCATCGGCTCGTCTTTCTGGAGCCAGTAAGCAGAATACCCACTGTGGCCGGCCCTTGCGATAAAGAAACCACCTAGTCGACTAGCGGAAACCCAACCCCGCCATGGGGATCGTCAGAATGGTTGTGCCGCGCCCGCAGCCTTAGTCTTGTTCCATCACCTACGGGCCGCAAGATGGCGGTCCTCCTGAAGGAAGGGGCATCGACATGGCCGACCTGAGCCAGCAGCAAATCGACTTTCGCAACGCCATGGCGCAGCTGCCTGCGGCGGTGAACATCATCACCACCAACGGCCCCGGCGGGCGCTGCGGCATCACCGCCAGCGCCGTGTGCTCGGTGACCGACTCGCCGCCCACCGTACTGGTGTGCGTCAACCGCAACAGCGCCACCCACGACGTGTTCCGCACCAACGGCCACCTGTGCGTCAACGTGCTGTGTGGCGAGCAGGAAGAACTGGCCCGGCACTTCGCCGGCATGACCCAGGTGCCGATGGCCGAGCGCTTCGCCTGGGACCTGTGGGACGACGGCGCGGCCGACGTGCCGGTGCTGCGCGATGCCCTGGTGCAGTTGGAAGGGCGCATCAGCGAGTGCAAGGAAGTGGGATCGCACTCGGTGATGTTTGTGGAGCTGACGAAGGTTGGCGTGCGCGAACCGCGCGACAGCCTGGTGTATTTCAACCGGTTGTTTCATCGCCTTGAGCATGCCGGGGCGCATTGCTGATAGACCGCGTTATCGTTCAATCGCGAGCAAGCTCGATCCCACAGTGGATTTGAGTCGAACACAGATGTTGCGTTCGCTGAAAGTCCCTGTGGGAGCGAGCTCGCTCGCGATGGCGGTGCCAGTTTGGAATGCTTGTTTAACGGCTGTAGGAGTAACTTCCTGCAAGCTACAAGACCTTGCGGCATTGCCTACAGCTACGCCAGAATCCGCCGGCTTGTGCGCCTTGAGGTCCATCGGTAACTTGATTCGCGTCACTGATTTCCAGTGATCGGGTTTAGCAGCCCGTGGTATTTGAAGGTCGTACGAGTATCCGTCAGGCAGGTATTCCATTCCTGCATTTGATGGCAGCTGTGCGCAGGGCGCCCTCGGGCGCGCCGGCTTTCTTCATTTCCCCGGTCTGCTAACCTGCGTACAGCCGCCACCCCTCGTTTAGCAGCGACGGCGTGGCTGCATCACAACGGAAATGAAAGTCATGTTCAAGGTTACGCCTGATCCACCAGACAACGATTCATGCCCAAACCCGGCTCTGCACATCATGGCCACCCCGCACAAACCCTCCTCGATGTTCACCATCAACCCGCAAATCGACACCGAAACCCTGCTGGCCCACGCCTGCGAATCGCTGGCCTCGGCGAGTGTCATGGCCAATGACCTGGCAGGCTTCCTGGAAGGCACGCACCGCAACACCCTGCTGGGCATCGCGCAAGTGATCATGCTGGGGGAGTTGGCGGTGAATCGGGCGCTGGACAGGCTGGATTCACCGGAATCTGCCTAACGCCGCTGACCCTGTGGGAGCGGGCTTGCCCGCGAAGGCGGAGTATCAGTCGGCAAGGATGTTGGCTGTGCTGGCCTCTTCGCGGGCAAGCCCGCTCCCACAGTGGATTTTTGGCGTACTCACTTCTTGTGTTCACTGAAGATCCCTGTGGGAGCGGGCTTGCCCGCGATAGCGGTGGATCAGACCTGCAAATATTCCCGAGCCAACAAACAAGCCCGCTCAATCAGCATCGGCGCCATTTCAATCGCTGTCGGCGTGCCCTGGCGGGTGTGAATCCAGCCCAGGTACGTGGTGCCACGCAGCATCAGGAACAGCGCCAGGGTCTTGCGATCCGCCTCGGTCAGCGGCTTGACCGCGTGGTAGCCGTCGAGCAGCGCGGCCTTGATCTGCTCGTAGCGCGGGTCATCCAGGCAGAAGTACAGCGCGGTAGCCAACTCGAACATGTGCCAGCCAAACCCGGCATCGTCGAAGTCGATCAGGCGCAAGCGCGGGCCTTCGATCAGCAGGTTCTCGGGCACCAGGTCGGCGTGGATCATGCCGAAGTTGCCCAGGTGCCGACCGTACTCACGCAAGTCCTTGCGCGCCGTGCGCTTGGCCTGTTGCAGCAGGTCCCGCTGCTCATCGCTGAGTTGTTCCAGCTCCCAGAAGCGCCCCCAGAACGGGTTGGCGCCGATCAGGCCTTCTTCATCCCAGGCATGCCGGACAAACTCGTCCGGCTGCTGCCAGTGCGCCGAATGCAAGTGAATGCGCGCGGCAATCGCGCCGGCCTCACGGAACAGAAAGTCGATTTCGGTATCGGCCTGCACACCGTTCTCCGAGGTGCCGGCGGTGGCGCCCGGCAGCCAGGCGAGCATGTCGATGTGGCGCGGCTCGCCGATGGCTTGATGGGTGACTTCGATCAGGTGGCTTTGATTCTGCGCACGGATGATTTGCGGCACGGTGATGCCGGCGCCGGCCAGTGCCTCCATCCATTGCAGCTCGGAGCGCAGCGCGGCTTCGCAGTGATAGCCATTGCGGTGGATGCGCAAGGCGACCCGCTGACCATCGTGGCGGTGGGCGGAGAACACCGCGTTCTCGCGAAACTTCACCAGTTCGATGTCGGCGAACTCGCCGTCCCACTGTTGCAGGGCATGGCGCGCCAGTTCGTGCAGGCGGGCCACTTGCTGGTCGTGTGGCAGGGTGTGGAATTCAGTCATGGCAGGGCCTCAAATCGCGCTCAGGGCGTGGTCCAGGGTGTCGACAAACAGGTCGGCGTGATCGCGGCCGAACACCAGCGGCGGCCGTAGCTTCAGAATGTTGTCGCCGGCGCCGATCTTGCTGATCAGCACGCCGTTCTCGCGCATGTCGTTGACCACCTTGCGTGCTTCCAACCCGGCCGGTTCCTTGCTGGCGTGGTCGCGTACCAGTTCCATGGCGAAGAACAGGCCCTTGCCGCGCACGTCGCCGATGATCGAGTGCCTTGCGGCCAGCGCTTGCAGGCGTTGTTGCACGTAAGCGCCGACGTCTTGCGCGTTTTTCAG
The DNA here is from genome assembly GCF_000282355.1 of Pseudomonas sp. GM49. GTDB lineage: Bacteria > Pseudomonadota > Gammaproteobacteria > Pseudomonadales > Pseudomonadaceae > Aquipseudomonas. Next base: position 4,188 of record NZ_AKJL01000278.1, on the reverse strand, counting down.
CAGTTGCTGTTGCGCGATCACGTCCAGCACCGCCATGCCGACCGCTGCCGCCACGGGCGAGCCACCGAAGGTGTTGAAGTACATCGCATGGCGCCCGAAGGATTCGACCAGGGCCTTGTGGGTGATCAAGCCGGCCAGTGGATAGCCGTTACCCATGGGTTTGCCGAGGGTGACGATGTCCGGCACTACGCCGTGGGCCTGATGCCCCCACAGGTGGTCACCGGTACGGCCGAAGCCGGACTGCACTTCGTCGGCGATGAACAAACCGCCGGCGGCGCGGATCAACGCAGCGGCCTTGTTGACGAAGCTGGCCGGCACCCGTGGCAGGCCTTCGTTGGCGAACAGGGTGTCGATCAGCAACGCGGCCGGGCGAATGCCCTGGGCCTGCATCGAGGCAATCGCGGCGGCGATGTTGGCCGCGTATTGCTCGGCCAGTTGCGCCTCGGTGGTGCCGGCCGGTGCCCGGTACAGGCACGGAATCGGCACGGCGCGGGCATGGGCGGCAAAGGGTTCCGGCGAGGGCAGGGCGGTGGTGACTTGCGCCAGCGACGCCGAGTTGCCGTGGTAGTTGTAGTCACTGACGATGATGCCGGTGCCGCCACTGGCAAAGCGTGCCAGACGCAGCGCCAGTTCATTGGCCTCGCTGCCGGTGCAGGTGAACATCGCGGTGTCCAGCGACTCGCCGAACGTCGCGGTCAGGCGTTCGGCGTAGCGCACCACTTGCTCGTCGAGGTAGCGGGTGTGGATGTTCAGCGTGGTGGCCTGGCGGTGCATGGCCTCGGTCACGTGAGGGTTGCAGTGACCGACGCAGGGCACGTTGTTGTAGACGTCGAGGTAGCGACGACCGTCGACGTCGAACAACCAGACGCCTTCGCCACGCACCAGGTGCAAGGGCTTGTCGTAGAACAGCGGCGAGGCGCTGCCCAGTACGCGATGGCGGCGTTGCAGCAGAGTGTCTTCAGGCATGGTCCGGAACCTCGAGGGCGGTGGTGCGACGATTGCGCAGCAGGTAGTTGAAAATACACAGGCTGAAGGTCACGGCGAGGGCGATCAGCATCAGCAGGTCGAGCTGGAAGCAGGCGGCGATCACCACCAGCGTCAGGGCCAGGCCCAGCCAGGCAACCAGTTTGCCGCCGAACAAGGTGAAGGGCCGTGGCAGGTCAGGCTGGCTGGTTTTGATGCGCAGGTACGCGGCGAAGATGAACAGGTAGCCAACGTTGAGCAGCAGCACGACCGCGAGCATCACCGTGGCCGGGTCCACTTCGGACAGCGGCAGGCCGATGGCGCCGATCAGCAACAGCGCCGGCCAGGGCGTGCCGCGTTTGCCGGTCTTGCCCAGCCATTGCGGGAACAGGCCGTCGCGGGCCATGGCGAACAACTGCCGGGACGCGGCGAACATCAGTGAAAAGAAGGTAGCGATCAGGCCGAACACCGCGCCGCAGCCAATCACCTTGGCTAGCCACGAGCCGTCACCGAAGGCGCTGCTGCTGGACATCGCGGCGTACAGCGGATCACCTGCCGAACCGACCAGCTCGACGCCACCGGCACCGGGTGCGCAGACCAGCACCACCAGCGCCGTCACCAGCAAGGTGCCGATCGCCGCCAGAATGCCCCGCGGCATGGTACGACCGGGGTTGTGCGCTTCTTCGGCTGCCGAACCGGTTTGCTCGACAGTGATGAACAACCAGATCGCGAACGGTACGCAGGCGAAGATGCCGCCGAGGCTCACGGGGGTGGTGACGTTGGCGGGCAGTTTCAGCAAGTTAGCCAGTTCGACATGGGGCGCCATGGCCACACCAAAGGTGAGCAGGGCGACCACGGCGATGACGCCGGCGATAAAGGTCAGGCCCATGGCCTCACCGACGCCGCGCATGTGGATGCCGATGATCACCGCGAACAGGGCGATCTTCACCGGCCAGCCACCGAGGCCGAAAATCGATTCGGTATAGGCGCAAATGAACGTCGCTGCCGCCCCGGTGCCGATGGTCAGCGCCAAGGCACAGGCGACGCCGACCAGATAACCCACGAACGGCCCGAACGCACTTTGCGCATACACGAACACGCCGCCAGCGCTGGGCAACGCCGTGGACAGTTCCGCCACGCACAAGGCCAGGCCGCCACAGAGCAGCGCCATCAGCAACGTGGCGATCAGCATGTTCAGCCAGCCACCGGCCGCCAGCCCGAAGTTCCAGCCGGAAAACTGCCCGGCCACCACCAACGCAATTCCGAGGCCGGCAATCTTTGGCCAGCCCAGCGCACTTTTCTTGAGCACAGAAATCTCCCGCGACCCGAAGGCCGATTTATTGTTTTAGTGAGAAATGGAGGGGTTCAGCGTTGCATTGCAGGGCACTTTGGAGCGGGTTGTGCCCCAGAGGTCGGCTTCGATACTACGCCGGGGGTGTGGCGGGGCAGGTGTGCGTGTGTGCCATGTCGTTGGTTGTGGGTGCCAGTTTTGGGTGGGACTTTTGCGCTCCGTATGCGGGGTAAGACAAGGCTGTCAGTCCGATCTGATTTTTCTGGTGCTGCGGCTATACCTGTCCATGTCTGTGTACTGTGCCGGTTCTGTGTATCCGGAATTCAGGGCAGAAAAAGTATGGAGATGTCTTCAAAGCGAACCATTACGGACATAGGGCTCAAACAAGCCCTTTTGCTGGCTGATCTAACAGAACCCGCAGTACCCGATCACGCCATTAGGTTATTGCTGAAGGAGGTTCTTCAGGGGCTGGCGAACCAGGGCTGGCCACAAGCGCAAGTGCAGACGGGCCCGAGGATTGTCTCCGCTGAAGAAAACTACGGATTGCTTGGTTATGACCCATCTGAGATTACGCTTGGGAGTGCACACACTCGATGGGTTGACGAGGGGGCTCTCTTACGGACGCAAACCACTAGCCAAATTCCGTCTGCGCTTCAGCGAGCGGCCAAGCTACGTCAGCCAGGACAGTCAATATTATTGGCGGCGCCTGGTATCACTTTTCGGCGCGACAGCCGGGACCGTTGGCATTGTGCGGAGCCACATCAGATGGATATCTGGGTGCTCGGTGATCCTGATTTGTCGACGCATGAGAATCTGCTTTGCCTGGTCGGCGATATCCTCAATTCTGCCGTGCCTGATATGCCTTGGATCTACAGTGATAGTCCGCATCACTACACTGAGGGCGGGATCGAAGTAAATCTGTTGAATGACGGTGTCCCGGTAGAGGTTCTGGAGTGCGGTCGAATTGCCAAATCGTTGTTGGAGCGACTGAAGATCGATCCTTTGCGTCATGGAGGACTGGCGCTGGGAATGGGGTTGGATCGCCTGACAATGCTGCGAAAAGGTATCCCTGATATTCGTTTGCTGCGCGATCAGAACGAACGAGTACAGGCACAGATGCACGATCTGAATCCGTGGAGTGCCGTCTCTCGGTTGCCTTCGATTACGCGTGATATTTCGTTGGCGGTAACGCCGGGGCTAAGCGAGGAGGTGTTGACTGAAAGGATGTTGCAGGCAGCTGGTGATTGTTCAGACTGGATCGAGGAAATGCAAATCAAAGGGCGTTGGGCGTTCACGGAACTGCCTTCGCAGGCCATCGATCGCCTCGGATTACTACCGGGTCAGGAGAATGTGCTGCTCCGGGTTGTACTGCGTGATTGTTCGAGATCAATCACCACTGCTGAGGCGAATGCCCTGTATTCGAACATTCAAGTGGCGCTGCATGAAGGAGCGCCGGGTGCGGGTTACAGGATGGATCTTCCCAATGTTTAGTTAGTCGACATTGATGTTGGATGTGCTGGCCTCTTCGCGAGCAAGCCCGCTCCCACAAGGATCTCTGGTGAACACAAGATTTGTGTATGGCAGAGATTCAAATGTGGGAGCGAGCTTGCTCGCGATGGCGGAGTGTCAGTCAACGATGATGTTGGATGTGCTGGCCTCATCGCGGGCAAGCCCGCTCCCACAAGGATCTCTGGTGGACTCAAGATTTATGTATGGCAGAGATTCAAATGTGGGAGCGGGCTTGCCCGCGATGGCGGAGTGTCAGTCAACGATGATGTTGGATGTGCTGGCCTCATCGCGAGCAAGTCGGAGCGCCGCACCGCCGCTCCCACAGAGTTCTGTGGTGAGTGCAAAATTTGCGTACACCATAAATCAATGTGGGAGCGGGCTTGCCCGCGATGGCGGAGTGTCAGTCAACGATGATGTTGGATGTG
>NZ_AKJL01000277.1 GCF_000282355.1 Pseudomonas sp. GM49 | reverse complement strand
TGGCCGGTGTCTGGCAGGCGAACGACATCCTGCCGCCGCTGACGCCGTATCAGGTCATGAAAGTCGGGCATATCCCGTTGATCGGCTACCAGCGACCCGGCTCGCCAAAGGTTGCCGAGCAAGTCGCCCGGCTGGCCAACAGTGTTCGCGGCGTGATGCTTGAACGGCTGGGGCCGGTGGTCTGGGAGAGTTCGGTATCCAGGGCCAGCTACGCCCTGGAAGAGCTCGAGGAAACCGCACGGCTCTGGCTGATGAGCAATCCCAAGCCTGAACCGCTCGATCAGGCGGCGCTGGACGAATTGCGAGACACCTTTGGTGCGCACTGGTAACGCACAGGCTTGACACGATAGCTCGATAACGCAGGCCCTGCCCGGGAGACGCCCAGCGACTTTCGACGGCCCCGGCTTGCCTGAAAAAACAATAACAACAGGAAACCCAAGCATGACTCACTTTCACTGCGGCATGTTCAGATCCAGTGGCAGTACCGTTTCATTTACCCGGCGTGGAGGGTTTGTGAAATGAGCCCGTTAATCCTGATGATGACCGCCGGGGTGGGCATCGCGCTGTTGTTGTTCCTGGTGCTCAAATACAAATTCCAGCCCTTCGTGGCCTTGATGCTGGTGAGCATTCTGGTGGCGCTGGTGGCCGGCGTGAAGCCGGCCGATCTGGTCGCCACCATTGAAGGCGGCATGGGCAAGACCTTGGGCCATATCGCGATCATCATTGCCCTGGGCGCGATGATCGGGCGGATCATCGAACTTTCAGGCGGTGCCGAGGCGCTGGCCAAGACTCTGATCACCCGTTTCGGTAACCGGCGTACACCCCTGGCGTTGACGATTGCCGGCTTCATGGTCGGGGTACCGGTGTTCTTCGAGGTCGGCGTGATCATCCTGATGCCGCTGGCCTATGGTGTTGCCCGCAGTGCGCGTAAGCCGCTGTTGGTGTTCGCGTTGCCAATGTGCGCAGCTTTGTTGACCGTACACGCCTTCCTGCCGCCACACCCGGGTGCGGTGGCTGCTGCCAGCCAGTTGGGCGCGGACCTGGGCCGCGTGCTGATGTTCGGTTTGCCGATCACCGCGCTGCTTTGCTATGTCGGCTACCGCGTGGCCGGGCGTATGACCCGTCGTGCGTACCCAATGACCGACGATATTCGTGCCGAGGTCTATGGCCCGCATGTCACCAACGAGGATCTGGCCGCCTGGTCCAATGGTAACGACAAGAGCCCTGAGCGAGCGGCTGTGGCCGTGTCGCACATGGGCCTGGAAGAGGCCACCAGCAGCATCGTCTCGAAGTTGCCGCCGGCTCCACCACCGGGTTTTGGTCTGATCGTCGGCCTGATTGTGTTGCCGATCATTCTGATTCTGCTGGGGACGCTGTCCACCTCGTTGCTGCCTGCCGAATCGGTCCTGCGCGGTATCATGACCGTACTCGGCGCGCCGTTGGTGGCGTTGCTGATCGATACCTTGCTGTGCGCCTGGTTGCTGGGTTCGCGTCGGGGCTGGAGCCGCACTCAAGTGTCCGACGTGATCGGTTCGGCCTTGCCCGGTGTGGCCATGGTGATCCTGATTGCCGGTGCCGGCGGTGTGTTCGGCAAGGTGCTGGTGGACACCGGAATCGGTGCCGTGGTCTCCGACATGCTGCGCACCACAGGTCTACCGGTGCTGGCCCTGGGCTTTCTGCTGACCATGCTGTTGCGCGCGGTGCAGGGTTCGACCACGGTGGCGCTGGTGACCACTGCCGGCATCATCAGCCCGCTGATTGCGACCCTCAATCTCACCCCGAACCACATGGCACTGTTGTGTCTGGCCATGGGCGGTGGCGGGTTGGCCATGTCCCACATCAATGATGCCGGTTACTGGATCTTCACCAAACTGTCCGGTCTGAACGTGGCCGACGGCTTGCGCACCTGGACGGTGCTGACCACTTTGCTCGGCACCCTGGGTTTCTGTATTACCCTGCTGATCTGGCCCTTTGTCTAACCCTTTATCTCAGGAGCTACCATGCCTCGTTTCGCTGCCAATCTCAGCATGCTTTACCCGGAACATGAGTTTCTGGATCGCTTCGCCGCCGCGGCTGCCGACGGTTTCGAAGCGGTGGAGTATCTGTTCCCCTACGACTACAGCGCTGAAGAACTCAAGCAACGCTTGAGCGACAACGGCCTGGTGCAGGCACTGTTCAACGCGCCGCCCGGCGATTGGGCGAAGGGCGAGCGGGGCACCGTGTCATTGCCGGGTCGGGAGAGTGAATTTCGTAGCGGGTTTGATCGTGCCCTGGAATACGCCAGCGTATTGGGCAATTCACGCATCCATGTAATGGCCGGGCTGCTGCCGTCGGAAAGCGATCGCCCACGGCATCACGGCGTGTACCTGGAGAACCTGGCCTACGCCACCGCCCAGGCGGCCAAGGCAGGCGTCACAGTATTGCTCGAACCGATCAATACCCGAGACATGCCAGGCTTTTTCCTCAACCGCCAGGATCAGGCCCAGGCCATCTGCAAGGAAGTGGGCGCCAGTAACCTGAAGGTGCAGTTCGACTGCTACCACTGCCAAATCGTCGAGGGCGACCTGGCGACCAAACTGCGTCGGGACTTCGACGGAATTGGCCATATCCAGATCGCCGGCGTGCCTGACCGGCATGAGCCGGACCTGGGGGAAGTCAACTATTCCTATCTGTTCGAGCTGATCGACCAGTTGGGTTATGACGGTTGGGTAGGGTGCGAATACCGGCCACGAGGCAACACGTCTGCCGGCTTGCAATGGCTGCGGGACTGGAAGGCGCGTTAAGAAACTTGTAGGAGCGAGCTTGCTCGCGATGGAGTTGAGGGCGACGTGTTTATTCAGTAAACACGCGATATCGTTAACGTCCATCGCGAGCAAGCTCGCTCCTACAAATAAGGCCAGGAGCCCGTCGTTTCAGGCTGGTGTATTGTCAGCCGGCAGCAACAGTTCGACACCTTGCTTGCGGATGCCATCGGCCGCCGCAGGGGTCAACGCGTCATCGCTGAGGATAATGTCGAACTGCTCGAGCCCGGCAATCTTGTACATACTGAAGGTGCCGTATTTCGAACTGCTGGCCACCAGCACCACCTGCGAAGCCGATTGCATCGCGGCTTGCTTGACCTCAACCTTCAGCGCCGAAGGCGTGGTGAGGCCGCGACGCAAATCCCATGAACTGGTCGATATGAACGCGATATCGGTGACCACCTGACGCAAGGTGGCAACCGCCAGACCGCCCACGCACGATTGATTGGAGTGATCCAGCTGCCCGCCGGTGTGAATCACCGTGACATGGGGGGCTTCAATCAGTGCCTGGACAATACCAAAGTCGTTGGTCACCACGGTCATGCCGGACAGCGCCTTGATGTAGGGGACGATTTCCAGCGTGCTGGTTCCCGCGTCCAGGTAAATCGTCATGTCGGCATGCAGTAGCCGGGCGGCGAGCCTGGCCATGGCCTGCTTCTGCGGCAACTCGACCACCGCCTTGATCTGATGACTGGGCTCACTGTGCAGCTGGCTGGCGATCCGCACCCCACCCGTTACCGAGTAAGCACGACCTTCCTGCTCCAGCAACGCAATGTCGCGGCGTATGGTCATGTGCGAACAGTCGAACATTTCCATCAACTGATGAACGCTCAGCACCTGATGCTTGCGCAACTGTCGCAGCATCAATTCACGGCGCTGTTCAGGAATCATCGGTGCGCCGCTGTCGGCGGCGATGTCCTTTTGACTAGGCATTCGGGCTCCAGAATGAAGAAATCCGCAGACAAGGAGGGCGGGCAAACATAGTAGCGAATCTGCAGCCGGATCAGTAGCGTGATGAGGCGTCGAGCCCATGTCCCTGCGTAAAACGCTTGTTTCTACCTGTTCACTGCAGCCTGCGCCCGATAGGCCTTGGGCGCGCAGCCCTGGGCGTTGTGGAAAAAGCGGCTGAAGGCACTCAGGCTGGAAAAACCCAGCACCTCGGCGATCTGTGAAAGCTTCAAGTCGGTCTGGCTCAGGTATTTTCGGGCCAGGTCCAGCTTGGTCTGCTGCTTGATGGCCTGGAAGGTGGTGCCGCTGCCGGCCAGCCTGCGTTGCAGGGTTCGGCGGCTCTGCAGTTGATTGAGGGCGACGGCGTCCAGGGGCGCACCGCTGCTGGAAAGCAGTTTGCGCACCGAGTCCTCGGTTGCCGAGGCCGGGCTACGGTTGCGTCGCTGTTGGTTTTCCCGCAGGTAGTCAAGCAGGGCGGGGCGGGAGAAGGGCTGTTTCTCGTTCAGTGGATGCGTCAGCACATGGTGGCTGAGCAGCATGCCGTTGCACTCCTGATTGAAGAACACGTTCTGGCCGAAAATCCGTGTGTAGCTGGCGCGACTATGCGGTTCCCGGCAACGCAGCATCACGCGTTCGGGCGACCACTGCGGATACAGCGCGCTGCGCAGTTTGCGCGCGAGCAGGGCCAGGCCCAGGTGGACGGACTGGGTTTCGTCGATTCCGGCCGTCGCGGTCACCTCGTAGTGCACGGTCATTCCCAGTTCGTGTTGCTCCAGGTGCACCAGGGCACCGGACATCAGCACGTGGAAGTAACGTGACAGGCGTTCGAGCCAATCGCCCACTGTGGTCGCTTCGCTGACGATGTCGAGCAACGCACTGCCCAATACGCCCATCCCTTGCTTTTGTGCCAGCAGCAACCCGAAGTCCTCGCGACCGGTTTCCCGGGCGGCCAGTTCGAGAAAATGCACCACCTTTGGCACCGGCAGGAGGACGTCCAACTGATCCAGCGACTGCGAGGCAATCGATGCCCCATGGGCCACTCGCCAGGGATCGCCGTGCAGATCGGCGATCAGCTCGCGGGCGCCGTACAGGCACATGCTGCGAATGAGATGAGTATCCATAGCGCGCGCCTTTGGAGATTAATGGCGCGAAGTATCAAACGATTGGCACGTTTTATCAAATAAATGCCCGGCGTCTGCGCAAAATACGACCGCCCGAACCTTACAAAAATCACAACGGAGCGGTTGCCATGCTGGGTCTGATGCAGGATCACCCCTTACTCATTTCTTCGGTACTGGAGCACGCGCTGTGCTCGCATCCCCAGGTCGAGATTGCCTCGCGCTTGCAGGACGGCACGGTGCATCACTGCACGTATGCCGACATCGGCCAGCGTGCCAAACAATTGGCCAATGCCCTCACAAACCTCGGCGTGCAGCCCGGCGAACGGATCGGCACCCTGGCCTGGAATGGCTACCGGCACATGGAAATGTTCTATGGCGTCTCGGGCATGGGCGCGGTGCTGCACACCATCAACCCACGGCTGTTTGCCGAGCAGATCGAGTTCATCGCCAACCATGCCGAAGACCAGTACCTGTTTTTCGACCTGTCGTTCGCGGCTCTGATCGAGCAGCTTGCGCCACGACTGACCACGGTCAAGGCGTTCGTCGCCCTGGCCGAACGCAGCCAGATGCCGCCCATCGTTGTGCCCAACCTGCTGTGTTACGAAGACCTGATCGGCGATGAGCCCGAGACCTTCGCCTGGCCCTGCCTGGATGAGCGCGTGGCGGCCTCCCTGTGCTACACCTCGGGCACCACCGGAAATCCCAAAGGGGTGTTGTACTCCCATCGCTCGACCTTGCTGCATTCGATGGCCACCTGCACCCCGGACGGGTTCAACCTGTCCTCGGCCGATACGGCGCTGCTGGTGGTGCCCATGTTCCACGTCAACGCCTGGGGCATGCCCTATGCGGCAGCGATGTGCGGCGCGCGCCTGGTCCTGCCCGGTGCGGACCTCGACGGGGCCAGCCTGTATGACTTGATGCAGCGCGAAAGAGTAACCCTGGCCCTGGGTGTGCCCACGGTGTGGATGACCCTGCAACAGCATGTGCAAAACGCCGGGCTGATGCCGACCGCAGACCTGTGCCTGAACCGGGTCGTGATGGGCGGGGCAGCGGCGCCGCGCAGCCTGGTGGAAACTTTCGAGACTCGCTTTGACGCCCGGGTGCTGCAAGCCTGGGGTATGACCGAGATGTCGCCATTGGGCACGGTTTGCAATGCCTTGCCCAAGCACCGTGACGCCTCGCTCGACGAGCGTATCGACCTGCAGGCCAAGCAGGGCCGGGTGTTGTTCGGAGTAAGGATCAAAATCGTCGATGCAGACGGTGCCGAACTGCCCCGTGACGGCAAGGCGTCCGGCCATTTGCGGGTCAAGGGACCGTGGATCGCCAGTCAGTATTACCGGGGCGAGGGCGGGGACCTGCTCGATGAACAGGGCTGGCTGATGACTGGCGATATCGCAACCATCGACCCGGATGGCTACATGCAGATCACTGATCGGGTCAAGGATGTGATCAAGTCCGGCGGCGAATGGATTTCCTCCATTGACCTGGAGAACGCCGCCTGCGGTCACCCGGCGGTGGCAGAAGCGGCGGTCATCGGCGTGCCGCATCCCAAATGGCAGGAACGGCCGTTGCTGGTGGTGGTGCTCAAGCAGGGCATGTTGGCGACGCGGGACGAGTTGCTCGGCTTTTTACAGAGCCGCGTGGCCAAGTGGTGGCTGCCCGACGCGGTGGCTTTTGTCGAGGCACTGCCCTATACCGCAACGGGTAAAGTGCAAAAAATGAAATTGCGCGAACAGTTCCGGGACTATCGTTTATAACCAGCGATACTTTGTACCCCAGTCCAAAGGGCCCCCCATGGATCGCATTGCACCGGAACTGGTCCTCAAGACCACGCCACCGCGAAGTCAGAAAACCGCTCACATGCGTGAGCGGCTGAGCATCGACTCCGCGGCCCTGGCGGACAAGATGGCCATTGCCGTGCAAGGCCCGGCGGGGTTCGGCAAGACGTTTCTGCTGGCCCAATGGCGCCGGGAGCTTCTTTCCCGTGGGGCGGTGGTGGCCTGGTTGATGCTCGATGAACATGACGATGGCGTTCGATTCGCCCAGGGGCTGGCCGCCGCCATGGCCGTTGGCAGCGGCCGGGCAACGTTTGCCGGATTCCTGGAGCGCATGCCCGGGCGCGGGCGCGACGAACTGGAAGGGCTGACCGACTGGCTGGCCGAGGTCGCGGACCTTGGCGGCGAAATCGTGCTGATGCTCGACGAAGCCGAAAGACTGCCCGAAGCCACCGCGCGGCATTGCCTGGCCTACCTGCTGCACAATGCCCCGGCCAACCTGCGCATCATCATGGCCTCCCGTGGGCGCTTGAACCTGCAGGTGGCCGACCTGCAAGCCCGCGGCTTTTATGTCGCCATCGGTGCGGACGCCTTGCGCCTGCGGGTGGAGGAAACCGTGGCGATCCTCGGCAGCCGCTTCGGTCATCGTATCGACCCGGATCTGTGCGTGCGCTTGCACGAAGCCACCGAGGGTTGGTCACTGGGTCTGCAACTGGCGATCGCTTCCATCGAAAAAAGCCCGAGCGTGGTCGCGGCGGTCGAAGAGCTGTCGACAGGGACCGGTGATATACGGCGCTACTTCGTCGACACCCTGATTGCCCACCTGCCCGCCGGACAGATTGAATTTCTGATCAGCATTGCACTGCTGGAGATGTTGCATCCGTCCCTGTGCATCGCCTTGACCGGCGACGAGCAGGCCGGTTTGCGCTTGCAGGAGCTATGCGTGGCGACGCCGATCTTTGTCGAAAGCGTGGACAGTGAGTGGGTGCGTATCCACCCGCTGGCCCGGGAGTTCCTGCTGGGGCGCTTTGCCAGTCTGCCCGAGACACGACGCCTGGACCTGCATGAGCGGGCGGCAAGCTGGCTTGAAGCCCATGAATTCTCCGAGCAGGCGGCTCGTCATTATCTGTTGGCCAGGCGCCCCCGCCAGGCGTATCAGATGATCGAGCAATGCCTGTACGAAATCATGTTGCGCGGGCAGTTCAGTCGCGTCCTGGAATGGGTCGAGGAACTGCCGGCGCAGGAGGTCGAATCGCGGTCGCGCATGTGCCTGGCGGCCGCCTGGTCCCTGGCCATGAGCGATCGGCACGAGGAAGCGGTACGGCTGGTCGCCGGTCTCCGACAGGACCCGGCGACCGATGACAGCACGCGCTGCGAGGCGGCGATGATTGTAGCCACCGCCGCCTATTTTGCCGACCGGCCGGACGAATCGCTGACGCTGGTGACGCCTTGGATGAACGCCTTGCCGACCGGCGAGATCAAGTTGCAGGCGGTCTTTGCCAACCAGATCGCGCGCCTGACCCTGTTTCAGGGCCAACCGGAAAAAGCTCGGCGGATCTTTCAGCGGGCACCGTTGTATGCCTGGAGCTCAGGCCTGGACGCCATCCGCGGTTTTGGCGAATGGGTGGTGGGCCTCAGCTATGTCAGCGAAGGTCGCCTCGTGCCGGCCGAAAGAGCGCTGCGCGACAGCCTGGCTCGCGCCGAACAGGACATTGGCCGACGCAGTCCAGTGGCGGTGATGTTGGCCAGCGGACTGGCTACAGTGTTGCTCGAGCGCGATCAGTTGCAAGAAGCCGCCACGGTCCTGGCCAACCGCCTGGACGTGGTCGAGCGTCTGGCTTCTCCGGATGCGATTGTATTGGGCTTTCTCACCGCCGCTCGCCTGGCGGTACTGCAGGGCCAGGGCCATCGTGGTTATGACCTGCTCGAGGCGCTGTTCGTGCTCGGCGAAGAGCGCGGCATTGCGCGTTTCTGCATTGCCGCCCTGGCCGAGCAGATTCGCCTGCACGCGCTGCAAGGCCGGGCCGATACCTGTCTGGCATTGGGGCGCCGGCTCGATGCCCAGGTGCCGCAGGTCGCACGCGAACAAACAGGCTTGCTCGGGCCGGAACTGGCCTTGATGGTGATGCTGGCCAAGGCCTATATCGCCCATGTGCAACGTGACTGGCAAGGGATGCTGGAGCTGTTGGAGCGTGCCAACGAAATAGCCGAGCGCATTCGTCGCGGCCGTGAAATTGTGCAGATCAAACTGCTCAAGGCATTGGCGCTCCAGGAGTCGGGCGGCAACGGCCTGGCCTGTCTGCGTGAAGCGATCAGCCTGGCCGAGGAAAACGGCTTGCGGCGGATTGTCGAAGACACCCATCCGGAATTGCTCAAATGGATGCGCAAAATCCAGCACGAGGCACCCAGGACTGCTGCGCAAGGCACGCCACCACCCGCGCCGGTGCCATTGGCGACCAGCACGGTGTCGCCCAGCCGATTGCTGACACCCAAGGAGCGTGAAGTCTTGCAATTGCTCGCACGTAACCTGTCGAACAAACAGATCGCCCTGGCGCTGAATGTCGGCGAAGAAACCGTGAAATGGCACCTGAAGAACCTGTTCGGCAAGTTCCAGGCCGGCACCCGCAAGCATGTGGTGGATCGTGCTTACATGCTTGGCATCCTTGATCCTGCCAGCTGAAACCTGGTCCTTCTACTCGCGCATTATTTCCGAGCCGCGGCGCCTCACTTAAGAGATAGATCGAACAGAAAGCAACCTGTGGCGAGGCCGCTTTTTTTGGGCTTTCACTGGTTTGGACCCGGACGCGGTCCCCTGTAGGAGCTGGCTTGCCAGCGATGGTCGT
>NZ_AKJL01000276.1 GCF_000282355.1 Pseudomonas sp. GM49 | reverse complement strand
GGCGGGCGGCATCGGGCCGTAGTGATCATACACAGCCGATACTGGGCGAAAAAGTCGGTTAGGCACTTCAAGAGCGATGTCCCATTGTCTATGGGACATCCACCAGTGACTTCATGTGCGTCGCAAAATCATCCTGTATCGGCCGGAACCCGCAGCGAAGGTAAAAGGCAGCGCCTTCGGGTGTGTCCGTGGACAGTCGCACAACGCGGAAATGCCCGGACGCCAATTCCAGCAGTTGCTGCACCAACGCTTTACCCACGTTCTGGCCCCTTGATGCACGTGCGACGTAGACCCGCCGTAATCGCCCTGCATCCGGTTCGGCAAACGGGTCGGATGAAAGACCTCCGAGGGCAATCAGCCGCCCGTTGCGAAACACCCCCAAAAGGCACTCACCCTGCTGATCGAACCGATTGGCCCCGCTTTCCCATTCCGCAATCAACCGGGTGAGGAACCTGAAGCCTTCTGCAACGGCCTCAGCCTCCAGTTCGCGGATTTGCGGCGCGAGCCCGGAGATTTTACATATCACCAATTCATCCATTGACGTGACCATGTTCTGGTTGCTGCCTGGCTTGTCTGCACGGGTCACTTCAAGTCTGAGACTCGCTCTCTGGAGCGTTTACGGGTGTGCACAGCTCAACCAGCGTTCCATCCGGGCACCGAACGTAAGACACGGTTTGCCCCCAGGGCTTGGTAGTCGGGGCAGCGATTTCGCTAGCGCCTGCTTGAATCGCTTTGGCATGGGCCGCGGGGACATCCACGGTCACCAGCCCGACTTCGATGCCTAACGGTTTGGGAGATGAGTGCGCGGAGACATGGCCGGTGCTGAAGTTCGACGCGGCCAGTTCATCGGCGGCGAATGCCAGTGCGGTTTCGCCGGTTTCGAGTTCGCCATAGGTGCCGGACTCATGGATGAAGCGAACACTGAGGCCGAAGGCCGCCGAGAAGAACTTGAGAGAGGCCTCTACATCCTTGACGTAGATGATCAGGTAGCCAAATTTCATGAACGAACATTCCTTGTCGTGCCAATCGGGTGGTGAATCTAGCAGCTTTGCGTGATATGTCGAGGGACACAAAACCGAAAAACCCATCAGATGTTTCCTGTGTATTTTTTTTCGAAACACAACGAGGGCAGGAGTCAGATTGTCGCTGACAAACACCACTCAGCCACGCTTGTTTAAACGCTCTGTAGGTTACTTCGTGAAAGCCACAACGCCTTGCGCCGTTGCCTACAGGTACGCCAGAATCCGCCGGCTTGTGCGCCTTGGGGGTCGTCGGTAACTTGGTTCGGGTCACTGATTGTCAGTGATCGGGTTTAGTAGCCCGTGGTTATCCAAGGTGCATAGCTCATCAAACAGTCAGGTATTTCATACCTGCACTTTATGGTGGCTGTGTGCAGGGCGCCCTCGGGCGCGCCGGTTCCTTGGGTCCCCGGTCTACTAACCTGCGCACAGCTACCACCCTTCTTATTAGTAGAGAGGCGGTGGTAGCTCACTTACAGGACCCAAATTATGTTCAAGGTAACTCCGAATCCGCCGGAATCCGATCCGGCCTCGCCGTACGAAAGCCCCGACTCCAAACAATTCCACGAAGCCGCCGAACGCACGCTCAATCCAGGCCCCAACATCATGGCCACCCCGCGCACACCCAGCACCCTGTTCATCGTCAATCCCGAACTCAGTACCGAAACGTTGCTGGTGCACGCCTGCGAATCGCTGGCGTCGGCCAATGTCATGGCCAACGACCTGGTGGATCATTTGCAGGGGACAAGTCGCAATGCGCTGTTGGGGATTGCGCAGGTGATCATGCTGGGGGAGCTGGCAGTGAATCGGGCGCTGGATCGGCTTGATCCGCCCTAGTTATCCGAGTCAGCGTAAACAACCTGTAGGAGCGAGCTTGCTCGCGATGGCGGTGTGTCAAGCACCATTTTTACCGGCTGACACGACGCCATCGCGAGCAAGCTCGCTCCCACAGGGAAATGCCCCGCAGTCAGATCTTCATTTCAGATGGCGATAACTCGGGATCGCGGAACCGAGCACCACCACCCCCGCCGCAATTGCCAGCCAGAACCCGCTGCGTGCACCGAAGGCATCCACCAGCCAACCGGAGCCGGCGGCGCCAATCGCCACGCCGATACTCAACCCGGTCACCAGCCAGGTCAGGCCTTCGGTGAGTTTGGCCGGCGGCACGATCTGCTCCACCAGGGCCATGGCGACGATCAGCGTCGGGGCAAAAAACAGGCCGGCGACAAACACCGCCAGCGACAAGCCGAAAATATTCACCGCCAGCAGCAACGGCAAGGTAGTCACCGCCGTTGCTACCCCACCATACAAATACAGGCGTGCCAGCGGCACTTTCGAGCGCAGTGCGCCGAACGCCAATCCGGCCAGGCACGAGCCGATGGCATACACCGACAGCACGATACTGGCCGCTGCAGGTTGGCCCTGCTGCTGGGCGAAGGCGACGCTGACCACATCCACCACACCGACGATGGTGCCCATGGCCACCATCAACAGCATCAGCAACTGAATGTCACGAGAGCGTATGATCGAGCCTTGATGGTGGTCTTCGTGGGGATGTACCGGAGGCTCCGTGCTGCGCTGCAATACGAACGCGGTGACGCCGATGGCCAGCGCCAGCAACGCCGCCAACGGCCCGGCCTCGGGAAATGCCACTACGCACAACCCCACCGACAGTGGCGGCCCGACGATGAAGCAGACTTCGTCCAGCACCGACTCCAGGGCGTAGGCAGTCTGCAACTCGGGGCGGCCGCGATACACCTCAGTCCAGCGGGCCCGGACCATCGCCGACATGCTCGGCATGCAACCGGCCAGCGCGGCGAAGACAAACAGCGTCCAATGCGGTGCTTGCAACCGCGTGCACAGCAACAGCAGTAACAGTGCCCCACCACCAAGCAATGCCGTAACCGGCAGAATCCGCCCCTGGCCATATCGATCCACCAGCCGCGATACCTGTGGCGCACAAAACGCCGTGGCCAGGGCGAACGTCGCCGCCACCGCGCCAGCCATTCCATAGCCACCCTGTAACTGCGAGAGCATGGTGATCAGACCGATGCCGGTCATGGAAATCGGCATGCGCGCGATCATCCCGGCCAGCACGAATGCGCCACTGCCGGGGGCTTTGAACAACTCGCGATAGGGGTTTGCCATGGGGCTGGTCTCATCAGGGGACTGCACGTTGCCATAACGGCTGATTGCGGGGGAAGTGTGGAATTGTTGGTTGAATGTGAAGGCCCCTTCGCGAGCAGGCTCGCTCCCACAATGGCCGGCGTACACCGCTCAAATGTGGGAGCGGGCTTGCTCCGGGCGGCGTTCCGACGAAGAGGCCAGCAAAACCACCACAACCACCCCGCCAAATGAACTCTCGACCACCCAAACCAGTCACCTGCTTAGGCCCCAGATTCCCGGAGTTTCGCGACAATGGCTGATCACCCCGAACGTCAAAGCCCCATCGACGCCCACGGCATCATCGGCGACATGCGCAGCGCGGCGCTGGTCAATGACAAGGGCAGCGTGGACTTTTTCTGCTGGCCGGAGTTCGACAGTCCGTCGATCTTCTGCTCGCTGCTGGACAGCCCCGAGGCCGGGATTTTCCAACTCTCCCCGGATTTACCCGATGCCCGCCGCGAACAGATTTACCTCCCCGACACCAACGTGCTGCAAACCCGCTGGCTCAGTGACCGGGCGGTGGTCGAGGTCACCGACCTGCTGCCCGTCGGCGACACCGAAGACGACCTGCCACTGCTGATGCGACGGATCCGCGTGGTCAGCGGCCGCGCCACCTTCCACATGCGCTGCGCCGTGCGCCATGACTACGCCCGCGCCCACACTCGCGCACGCCAGAACAAACAGGATGTGATTTTTGAGGCTGCCGGCCAACCGACTCTGCGGCTCTCTTCGGATCAGGCATTGCGCATCGACGCCAACGTGGCGGTCGCCGAGTTCACCCTCGAACAAGACCAGACCGGTCAATTCCTGCTCGGCGCCTTCGACGATCCGCGCTTCATGAAAGGCGCTGCCGAACTGTGCCTGCAGCGCACCCTGAAGTTCTGGCGCGACTGGATTGGCCAGTCCAACTACCGTGGACGCTGGCGCGAAATGGTCAACCGCTCGGCCCTGGCGATGAAGCTGCTGACCTCGCGCAAATACGGCGCGATTCTCGCTGCCGCCACCTTTGGCCTGCCGGAAAGTCCTGGTGGCGAACGCAACTGGGACTACCGCTTCACCTGGATCCGCGACGCCTCGTTCACCGTCTACGCGTTCATGCGCCTGGGCTTCGTTGCAGAGGCCAACGCCTACATGCGCTGGTTGCGCGGGCGGGTCAGCGACTGTCGGGGCAAGCCGATGAAGCTCAACATTCTCTACGCCATCGACGGTCGCCAGGAGCTGCCGGAGATCGAGCTGGCGCACCTGTCCGGTCATGGTGGCGCACAACCGGTGCGCATCGGCAATCAGGCCTACGAACAGGTTCAGCTCGATATCTTTGGCGAGCTGATGGACGCGATTTACCTGGTCAACAAATACGGTGAAGCCATCTCCCATGAAGGCTGGAAACACACGGTGGAAGTCATCGATCAGGTTTGCCAAACCTGGGAGCAAAAGGATGTCGGCATCTGGGAGATGCGCGGCGCGCAATACCATTTCCTGCATTCACGGCTGATGTGCTGGGTCGCCCTGGACCGCGCCATCCGCCTCGCTTCAAAACGCTCGCTGCCGGCACCCTTCGCACGCTGGGACCAGACTCGCCAGGCGATCTACGCCGACATCTGGGAGAACTTCTGGTGCGAAGAACGCGGGCATTTCGTCCAGCACATCGGCGGCACCGGCCTGGACGGTTCGATGCTGCTGATGCCGCTGGTGCGTTTCGTCAGCGCCCGCGACCCGCGCTGGCTTGCGACCCTGGAATCCATCGAAAAGAGCCTGGTGCGCGATGGCATGATCTACCGCTACCGCAATGACGACAGCCAGATCGACGGCCTGCCCGGCAGCGAAGGCGCCTTCGCCGCCTGCTCGTTCTGGTACGTCGAATGCCTGGCCCGCGCCGGCCGGCTCGACAAGGCCCATCTGGAATTCGAACAGCTGCTCAGGTACGCCAACCCGCTGGGGCTGTATGCCGAAGAGTTCGACAGCCATGGGCGGCACATGGGCAACACGCCGCAGGCATTGACGCATCTGGCGCTGATCAGTGCGGCTTGTTTTCTGGATCGGAGGTTGAGTGGGGAGAAGGTTGTTTGGCAGCCATAAGTACGGATCAAACAATGTTCGAACTCAGGCAGAAGGTGACTCAAGGCACCACTGGATCTGCTCCTTCACCAACCGAAAACCGCTCCCGATAAGCCTGCGGAGTCACGCCCATGGCCCGCAGGAAACTGCGGCGCAGGGTTTCTTCGCTGCCGAAGCCGCATTGCACTGCCACCCGCTTGATCGGCAAGCCAGTGTCGCTGAGCAAACGCCGCGCGGTTTCGACGCGGATCAGTTCGATGGCCCGGGCCGGCGTCTGGCCGGTGTCGGCGCGGTAGTGGCGCACGAAACTGCGTTCGCTCATACCGGCCTGCAAGGCCAGGGTCGGGATGCCAAGGTCCTGGGTCAGGTTTTCGCTGATCCAGGCGTGAAGTTCGTCGAATCGATTGCCTTCTTTTTGCAGGGACAGGGTCACGCTGAATTGCGACTGGCCACCCGGACGCTTGAGAAACACCACCAGTTGCCGGGCGACTTCCAGGGCCATGTTGCGCCCGAGGTCTTGTTCGACCATGGCCAGCGCCAGGTCGATGCCGGCGGTCACCCCGGCCGAGGTCCAGACCGGACCATCGTTGATGAAGATCGGGTTGGGCTCGACGTGCAGTTGCGGGTGTTGCTGCGCCAATTGCTCGCAGCGAGTCCAGTGGGTGACCACGCGCCGGCCATCGAGCCAGCCGCTGGCCGCCAGCAGAAACGCACCGGTGCACACTGAGGAAACCCGTCGGCAGCCACGGGCATGTTCGCGCACCCAGGCGACCAACGGCGCGTCCTGCGCCGCCGCGTATACGCCCCAGCCACCGGCAATGATCAAGGTATCAGTGCCCTCGTCCGGTAACGGTTCGGCCAACAGCGCCAATCCCGCCGACGACATCACCGCCCCGCCGCCGCTGGCAATCACCGTCGGTGCGTAGGGTGGCGGCTGGCCTTGCTGACGGGCAATGTCGTTGGCCGAAGCGAATACCTGCAACGGCCCGGTGACGTCGAGCAATTGCACGTTGGCGAAAGCGAGTACGTGGATGATTTTATGCATTTGGCGTAATTCGTTGGGATATTGGCGTATGCGCCAAAGCCTACGGGCCTACAGTTAAACCGTCCACTCACTTCACGAGAAAAACACCATGACGTTGCAGATCGGTTTTCTGTTGTTTCCACAGGTTCAGCAACTGGATCTGACCGGCCCTTATGACGTGCTGGCCTCTCTGCCGGATGTGAAAGTACATCTGGTCTGGAAAGACCTGATGCCGGTCACCGCCAGCACCGGCCTGATGTTGAAACCGACCACCACCTTCGACGATTGCCCGGCGCTGGACGTGATCTGCGTGCCCGGTGGCAGCGGCGTCGGGCCGTTGATGGAAGACGACGAAACCCTGGATTTCCTCAGGGCCCAGGCCGCCAACGCCCGCTACATCACTTCGGTATGCACCGGCGCGCTGGTGCTTGGCGCGGCGGGATTGCTCAAGGGCAAACGCGCCACCACCCACTGGGCATATCACCAGTTGCTGGCGCCTTTGGGGGCGACACCGGTACAGGATCGGGTGGTTCGCGACGGCAATCTGCTGACCGGAGGCGGGATCACCGCGGGTATCGACTTCGCCCTGACCCTGGCCGCCGAGCTGTTCGACCAGGCCACCGCCGAGCTGGTGCAGTTGCAGCTGGAATACGCCCCGGCCCCGCCGTTTACCGCGGGCAGCCCCGAGACGGCCCCGGCCAGTGTGCTGGAAGAAGCTCGCCAGCGGGCTGCCGGCTCGTTGAAACTGCGGGCACAAATCACCGAGCGCGCGGCGGCGAAACTCGATCAACAGTGAAAAAATGGTGGCGGGAACCCGGTTCCTGCCGCCACGACCTTTCGTGCGCCCACAAAAAAACCCGCCGAAGCGGGTTTTTCCAAGACCATGACGACTCCTTGTCGTAGCGTTCCTTGCATATGGTCGATCATCCATGATCCTGAGCACATCCTGTGCTTCAGTGGGTGAGGCCAGATTACTCATCGGATCCAATTTGTAACAGGCGATATCGCTACCATCGCGTGTAAGACATTCGCTATAAACCACCTTCCGAAAACCCTTAGACACCTCAGGCTTCGAGCCGACTTCAGCCACTCTGTTGCTCGTGGGACTTGGCATTTTCGATCAAAAACTGCTCGATATTGTTCATTTGCTCTTCCCACCCACGACTATCCATTCGGAAAGCCTTTTCCCGGCGCACATCGGGGATGTGATCGAAACCGGACTCGGAGACTCTGAGCAAGGTGCCTGCGTCATGATCTTCCAGTTCGAACTTGACCAGGGTGGTTGGCTCCTGGGAATAGTCGATCTCCGGACGCACCGCGTACGGATGCCAGCGAAACGAAAACAACCGCTCAGGCTCGACCCGCTCGACCAACACGTTCCACAATACGTGTTCATATCCGGGGTACGTGACCCGGCCCTGGGTCCACTCGCCTGCAACAAAACGCTTGCCCTCCAGCGCCACGCCAAACCACTTCCCGAACTCTTCGGCATGGGCTATCACTCGCCAGACCTGTGAACGCTTGGCCTTGAGCAGGATTTTCCTTTCGATGCGATCAGATGCTTGGTTCATAAGTCACCTCCTGTACTTGAACAGTAGGTCAGTAAGATCACAAGACCAACCCTAAAGTTGTACCAATCGGGATGCGCAATCAACCATACCTGAGATATTCGGTTGCATTTACACCGATAAGTTCTGGGGCAAGAGAATAGTCGGAGAATCGAAACTGCTAACGTTCCCCTATTGAAACCGCCCCCGAAAGGAGTCATCCATGAAAAACCTGCGCGGCAGCTGCCTGTGCAAAGCCGTCGAGTACGAACTCGATTGCCTCGACATGCCCATCAGTCACTGTCACTGCCAAACCTGTCGCAAGGCTCACGCGGCAGCTTTTGCATCGACCGCCGGGGTCATGCGCGAGCACTTTCGCTGGACCAAAGGCCAGGATCGACTGAGCCGCTACGAATCGTCGCCGGGCAAGTTTCGGCATTTCTGTTCGGTCTGCGGTGCACATTTGATGGCCGAACGGCTGGCCCAGCCTCACGTTATTGTTCGTGTGGCGACACTGGATAGCGATCCGCAAATGACGCCCCAAGCGCATATCTGGACGTCTCATGATGTGCCATGGCTTGAATACGAATCGGTGGAAAAACACTCGCAATGGCAAGCGTAGTGGGCGGAGTTCATCTCGACGCTACACTGCATCTCTACATTCGGTCACTGCGAGCACTCCAGCATGAACCCACGCTTACTATTGGCGCTGCCGCCCCTGTTGTTCACCTCCATGGCTTTCGCCGTGGACTGCAACAACGCCAGCGACCAGGCGACGATGAACCAGTGCGCAGCACAGCAGAATACAGCCGCCGACAAGGAGTTGAATGCGCTGTACCAGCAGATCACTTCGCGACTCAAGAGCAATCCGGACAGCAAGAAGCAGTTGGTGAGTGCGCAGCGGGCGTGGGTTGCGTTCCGCGATGCCGAGTGCAAGTTCTCGGCGTCCGGGGTGGAAGGTGGGAGTGTGTATCCGCTGATCTACAGCAATTGCACCACGGAACTGACCAAGGCACGAACCCGGATGTTCAAGAACTACCTGAAGTGCCAGGAGGGGGATATGAGTTGCCCGGTGCCGGGGGTTTAAATCTTCGGTGTTTTTGAGGGCCTCTTCGCGAGCAAGCCCGCTCCCACAGTGGATTTGTGATGTGGTCACTATTGTGTGAACACCGCTGAACCCTGTGGGAGCGGGCTTGCCCGCGAAGGCGTCAGTTCAGTCGCCGCAATTACCGGACAAAAATCTGCGCCGTGGTAATCGCCATGTCCCCGCCCGGTAACTTGATGCTGCCGGTCTGTTTCAGGCTGTCGGCATCGAAGATCGCCACGTCGTTGAAGGTCCCCGCCAGGTAGATCTTGCTGCCGTCCTTGTTGAAGGAAATGCAGTAGTACGAGTGATCGAGCGTGGCGGACTGAAGCATTTTCTTCTGCTTGATGTCGTACTTGGCCAGGCGGTTGAGCACGCCAAACATCAGGTTCGGATCCTTGGGCGAGCGCATGCCGCTGAAGTAGATTTCGGTCAGGGGGCCGAAATCGGTGGTTTCGGTCTTGCCGGTCTTCAGGTCGACGCTGAACAGGCCGTACAGGTATTCGGCCGTGGCCGGGTCCTGTTTCTTGTCCTTGAACTTCGCCGCGGTGTAGAGCAGCGAGAAGTCATGCCGATACGTCTGCTGGTTCCACACGTAGAGCACGTCCGGTGCGCTGTAGTTCGGGCGTTTCCAGTGACGGCTGGGGATCAGTACGTCGAACTTGCCGGTCTTCACATTGACCTTGTAGACATCCGCCCCCGCCACGTACAGCGTGCCGTCGTCACCGCTCTGCATGATGGTCAGCTGCCGTGGCGCCGGGAAACTGCGCACAGGCTTGGCGTCCATCCCGGCGTCGGTGGCATACACGTCCAGCCGAGGCTGCTGCACTTCGTACCGATCGTTCATCATCAGCGTCGGGTTGGCGATGGTGAACAATTCCTTGCCGTCGTGGCTGAGGGTGAAGGCGAACATCGACTTCGCTTTCTCCCCCGGCTTCTGGGTGATGCTGGCGTGGAACACCTGCTTGCAGTTGTCCAGTTCGACGCCGTAGACATCCGCATAGTGATTGTTCAGCACATAGGCGGTCTTGCGGTCCGGCGACAGCTGCACGGTGCCGGGGCCGAAGGCGTCGGGCATCTTGCAGGTCTTGTACAAGGTGTCGGTGGCCAGGTCGATCACGTGCAGGTTGTTCGGGTAATTGGTGGTCAACATGTATTCGTGACCGTCTTGCAACGCAGTATTTTCATCGGCCAGGACACTGACCGAACAACTGCTCAGGACGGCAAACGCGGCCAGGCCGCAGGCTTTGATGCTGTGCATGCTGGAATCCTTCTTGTTATACGCTGCTTTCAAGGGCATCACTTGTCCTTGGGGAAGACAGTGCCGAGGTTGCGCCAGTTTTCGTTGGACGCCTGGGCATCCTTGTTCCAGTCCGGGTAGGTGCTCATCATGTCGGGCACCTGGGCCGGCCACCAGCAAGGGTCGGAGCACCCGTAGAGGTCGGCCTCCATCGGCTGGCACAGCGACGACACACCGCCAAACGCATCGATTTCCCAGCCCGGGTCGGTGGTCGAGGCACAGCCCGCCACGGAACTCATGGCCACCACTTCTTCGATGCGGTTTTCATCCGCGGCCTGATCCAGCTTCAACGCTTTGTTATTGATTGCCTTGAGATGTTTCATATCAGTGAGCCTTGCGCGGAGTGATGTAACTGCTGATGAACGCAGGGTTGTTGGCCATGATCCGGGTGTAGACCTCGATGCCGAAGTCGACCCAGTCACGCATCAGTTCGCAGTAGTGATAAGTCGGGTGCGTCGGATCGCCGTAGCGGGCGTAGCTTTCGTGGTAGCAACCGCCGGAACACAGGTTGCGGATCTGGCAGTCTTCGCAGCCAGTGTTGGTGCGGTCCAGGCGCTGGGACAGGAAGTCGTTCAACTCCACCTGTTTGACGCCGCTATGGACATTGCCGAAGGTCGGCAGACTCGAACCGGTAAAGCGGTGGCACAGGTTCAGCTCGCCCTTGTGATCCACCGCCAGCATCTTCAGGCCCGCGCCGCACGGCAGGGCTTTTTTGTGCCCTTCATGAATGTCGGTGATCAACTGGTGCAGGTTGGAGAAGCCGATGTTGCGGTGCTCCAGCGCCGCTTCCAGGTAACGCCGACCGAGTTTCTTCATGTTGGCGAAGACTTCCACCAATTCATCACTAGTGAGGTTGAAGCTGCTGATGTCGCCGGAAGTCACCGGGGCAAAGCCGACCTCAGCGAAACCCAGTTCGTTGAACAGGTGATCCCAGATGGTTTCGACGTCGGTGACACCGGTGGTCAGGGTCACCCGCGCCCCCACCGGACGGCTGTTGTAGCGTGACAGCAGCATCTCGGCCTTGCGCCGCACCACGTCGTACGTGCCCTGCCCGCCCACGGTGATGCGGTTGCGGTCGTGCACGGTTTTCGGCCCGTCGATACTCACCGACAGCCCGAAACGGTGAGCGTTGAGGTAGTCCACGGTTTCTTCGGTGAGCAGTGTGGCGTTGGTGGTCATGACAAACTCGACGAACTTGCCCGCCTCGCGAAAACGCTTCTCACAGTAGTCGACCATGTACTCGATCAGCTTGCGGTTGCTCAGCGGTTCGCCGCCGAAGAACACCACGGTGAAACGCTCTTCGTCCGGGGACTCGCGCAGCAGCATTTCCACCGAGGCAATCGCCGTTTCCACGTCCATCTTCTTGCCGGCCGACGGCTTGTCGAGGTCTTCCTTGTAGCAGTAGGTGCAACTCAGGTTGCAGCCCGTATTGACGTTGAGCACCACGGTATTGATCGCCGTGCGCTCGACCCGTTTGGTGGCGATGTCCGGGGTCAGTGGCGAGCCGTCGCTGACCAGTTCCAGGGCCATCAGCTCGCGCAGGGTTTCAGTGACTTCCTCACCGTTGAAGCGCGCGGCCAGGCGCTGGATCAGGTCGTCCGACGAACAGCCCGGGCCGCGCAAGGTATCGATGATGGTGCCCGTCAGTTCATCGCTGGCGAACAGCGAACTGCTGGGGATGTGAAACAGCATGCGGTCGGCATCGACTTGCACTTCGTGCAGGTTGCGTTCGACCAGATTCAAGATAGCGCCCATGGCAAACCTCCTGTGCAGACCCCGCTTGGGGGACCTGCGATCATTCCGAAAAAGTGTCTGAAACCGTTTGGGTCAGCCAACTCATGGAATGGGTGGATTGTTCCAGCGTTGCACGGTCACGATCATGTGGCCTTCGCCGGTCAGGGATTTCCCTGCGTCGTCGACGGCGGCGATCACCTTGAGGTTGCCGGCATTGTTGGTGGACATCTTGCGCGCCGGGTTCGGCCCGGCATCGCCCGGGGTGAATACGCCTGCATCGGCCTGCATGGTGCCGGCAAACTTGACGTCTTCGTCTTCCTTGGCGCGGTCGTCGAAGGCCTCGACCTTCCATTGCGCCGGGAACACGCCGATGCGGTACGGCTTGCCGTCTGCGCCCTTGCCCCAGGCTTCCGCGTCGAAACGGCCCTGGACTTTCGGCGTCGAACCACCGCCTTCGCCGATCCGCGCCACCGAGAACTCGGGCACCACTTTGACTGCATCGATCTTGCTGTACACCGACAGGCTCGGGCCTTTCAGGGTACCGACGGTGACTGCACGCAGCCCCGGTTGCGCGTTGGCGGCAGCCTTGAGCTTGACCTTGATTCGCTCGGGGCTCTGCTCGACGACTTCAACCACTTCCACACCTTTACCGAAGTTCGGTTTGCCGGTCAGACCGCTGCCGATCAACGTCACCTCGGTTTCGCTGCCGGCCTTTAGATAACCCGGCTGCACCGCCAGCAAACGGTTGGAACCCTGTTTGGCTGCGACGAAGTCCAAACCACGTTCATCGTGCTCGGCCTCGAACATCCGGCCCTGCATCGCATTGCCTTGCGCGGCGAACACCTGGCGCATGGTCACGCCATCGATGGTCACGTTGCCGCGCCATTCGTAGCCGGTGTAGAGAATTGCACTGCCGTCGCCATTGAACGGACTGCCATCGGCGTATTGGCCTTTGACGCTGACCTTGAAGGTGTCGCTGCCATCGGCACTCACGGTCATGACACCGGCCAGCTCACCCTTGCCCGGCAAGTGGCCGCTGAAGCTCCAGTCGCCCACCAGTGCATCGGCTTTGGGCGCCGCGCTCTGCCATTTTTTCCACGCGGGGTTGTCCAGCGGATAACGCTTGGCCAGCAGCGGCACCATGTCCTTGCGGGCGATGTCGAACCAGTCGCGGTCGCGGGCCAGCGCCTGGTATTCCAGGGACGGCCACTGACCGAGGTGGAAGTTCACCAGGCGTTCCCACTCCTGCGCCGGACGCCGTTGCAGGGCGACCCGCGCCCCGGAGTGGCAGCGGCCGCACATCTGGCTGGTCTGGTCGTCGAAGTGCTCGACGGTATTGAGCCGCCGCTCCAGCGCATAACGCACGCCATCGGTTTCGCTCGGCGCCAGGCCTTGGCTGTCGGCCAGGTATTTGACCAGCGTGCGACGGTCGTCATCGCTGATCTGCAAACCGTGCATGGTCTGCATGCGGGCGATGCTCATCAACCAGCCTTCCGGCGTTTTGCGCTGGTGGCTGATGCGGCTCAGGCCGTTATCGGCTTCGGGGGTGTGACAGCCCTGACAGGTTTCCTTGAGGATGGTCTGGGCGTCGCGGGCTGCCAGGCTATGAGGCGAATGCAGCGCTACACAAGCGGCTACGGCCAGCAGGCTGGCGCTCATGCCTGATCGGAGTTTTCTCTTCATCAACGTCGAACCTCGCACGGTGCGTTCTTATTGTTGTGGCTTATCGTTTTTATGGTTTCTGCCGTCGGCGTTGATCCGCTGACGGAGGCAAGAGAAACGTCTGCAATGTGCAATACACAGAGCGTGCCAGCTTGCCGATAAGCTTTTTTATCAATCACTTGCGTTGATTTTCCTGCCTTAGGCCATGCCAGGACGCGATGAGCTGCGTCTAGTTTCGCGACAGCTGTTGCAGTCTGAGACAGCATAGTTGGACCTGCCGGAACAGCTCATCGCCCGATCATTGACGCCCCTCCCCTGCAGGTGCGAAATGGAGAGTCACCGATTGCCAACCAGAGGAATAAAAAATGGCAAGCATCACTGTCCTGGCGGGGGACTTTCTGCAGGGTGACGGAGATTATCGCAATGGCGTTTTTACCCTCAGAACGTCGTTGTACCCGTGGCCCGGCCTGACCCTCCCGCTATCCAGGCTCAAAAGCGTGGAAGTGGCCAATGAGGACTCGATCAACAACATCAAGCAAGCCATCGGCTTCGGCGTGGCAGGAGCCATGTTGCTAGGGCCGATCGGCGCACTCGCCGGGTTCATGCTGGCGGGCAAGGAAACCGAAGTGACCTTCCTGGCGACACTCAAGGACGGGCGCAGGTTACTGGTTGCCGCAGATAGCAGCACGTTCGAGGAAATATCGCGAAAAATGGCGTCTTGAACCTATCGGCGCAGTCCGCACCACACCCGTGGTGCGGCTGACGTCAGGTTCAGTGATAGAACGTCGGCTGAACGCTTTTTTGCGACTGGATCTGTTGGCGCATTTCCGCCACCAGCGTCGCAATGCCGTGGGCGCTGTCCAGTTTCCACAGTGGAACGTGGGTGGCCACAAGGTCCACGTGGCCGGTCATGCAATCGCAGACCCGGATCGTCAATGACTGATCGGGCGCCACGCTGCAGGTGCATACCGAGGGCAGAAAACTGCGCTCAATGATGCTTTGGATCTCCAGGGGTGAAAGGTTCATCGCTACCTCCCTTACGACAGATGTGTAGCCGGGAAAATGGTCCGTCATTTCACCCACCGAGCCGGAAAATTCTAGTCCTCGCCAAGGGGCGCCTCAAGATCGCGGAGCGGTTGTTCGTCGTCTCATCCGGTTTCTCGATTTGCGACAAACCCTCGCGCTATCCGACTGCTTCGACTTCAGGCAAAACCCCGTCCGACAAGGCCTGCCAGGCACTCCCGAACACTTGGCACAGCCATTGCGAAAGCCCGGTTCTCACGAACAACAAGAGGCCTCGCCAATGTCGCTCCCAAACGTGCTTTCCGCCACTTCGGCATTCATCCAGCGCGCCCCGCGCATGCTCATCGGTGGCGACTGGGTCGAGGCCGCCGACGGCCAGACCATGCCCCTGCACAACCCGGCCACCGGTGAGGTGCTATGCGTGGTGCCACGGGCAACGCCGGAGGATGTCGACCGCGCGGTGCTAGCCGCCCGTCAAGCGTTCGACGACTCGGCCTGGACCCGCACCCGTCCCCGGGAGCGGCAGAACCTGCTGTGGAAACTCGCCGACCTGATGCAGCGCGACGCCGAGCTGCTGGCGCAACTGGAATGCCTGAACAACGGCAAAAGCGCGGCCGTGGCCCAGGTGATGGACGTGCAACTGGCCATCGACTTCCTGCGCTACATGGCCGGTTGGGCGACCAAGATCGAAGGTTCTACGGTTGACGTGTCGGCACCGCTGATGCCCAACGACCAGTTCCACAGCTTCATCCGTCGCGAAGCGGTGGGCGTGGTCGGCGCCATCGTCGCCTGGAACTTCCCGCTGCTGCTGGCCTGCTGGAAACTCGGTCCGGCCCTGGCCACCGGTTGTACCGTGGTGCTCAAACCCGCCGACGAAACCCCGCTGACCGCGCTGAAACTCGCTGAGCTGGTACTGGAAGCCGGTTATCCCGAAGGCGTGTTCAATGTCGTCACCGGCACCGGCATCACCGCAGGCTCGGCCCTGACCCATAACCCATTGGTCGACAAACTGACCTTCACCGGTTCCACCGCCGTGGGCAAGCAGATCGGCAAGATCGCCATGGATTCCATGACCCGGGTGACCCTGGAGCTGGGCGGCAAGTCGCCGACCATCGTCATGGCCGACGCCGACCTGAAAACCGCCGCGGCCGGGGCTGCCAGCGCGATTTTCTTCAATCAGGGCCAAGTCTGCTGCGCAGGCTCCAGGCTGTATGTACAGCGCAAGCATTTCGACAACGTGGTGGCGGACATCAGCGATATCGCTAACGCCATGAAACTCGGCAACGGCCTGGACCCGAGCGTCGAGATGGGGCCGTTGATCTCGGCGCGGCAGCAGGAGCGGGTTTATGGGTACATCGAAAAGGGCCGGGCAAGCGGCGCGACGATCGCCTGCGGTGGCGAGCAGTTCGGCCCGGGGTATTTCGTCAAGCCGACGGTGATCGTGGATGTCGATCAGAAGCACTCACTGGTGCAGGAAGAAATCTTCGGCCCGGTGCTGGTGGCTATCCCGTTCGATGACGAAGCCGATGCCTTGCGCATGGCCAATGACAGTCCCTACGGCCTGGGGGCGAGCATCTGGTCCAATGATCTGGCGGCAGTGCACCGGATGATTCCTCGGATCAAGTCCGGTTCGGTGTGGGTCAACTGCCACAGCGCCCTGGACCCGGCGCTGCCGTTCGGCGGCTACAAGATGTCCGGGGTCGGGCGTGAGATGGGGTATGCGGCGATCGAGCATTACACCGAGTTGAAGTCGGTGTTGATCAAGTTGTGATTTGTAGCGACCTTCAGGCCGCCTTCGCGGGCAAGCCCGCTCCCACAGGATTTGTGCGTTAAGCACAAATCCCCTGCAGAAGCGGGCGGCAACTCCAGCCACTACGCTGCGGTTTCGCGACCCTGCGGTTGACCCACCCCATCTTTTGCGCCGGCCCGAAGCGCGTGACGAAGCTTCAGGGCCGGCCGTTCGACGCAGTAGTACGAAACGCCGCTGAGCAGCAACGACAAGGCCAGCACTGTTGCAACAATGGCCCCATCGTAGGCAACCGACCAGACGGCGTGCAGGAAGTACATCACCACATAGTGATTCAGGAACACGCCGTAGCTGATATTGCCGAGGAACTCGTCAATCCGGTGAAACTTGAGCTTTGTCAGCAGGTACACGGCGGGCACGCCCAGCGCTATGCCGGCAGTCACTTCGGCATTGAACGGTCGGCGCTCTATCCATCCCGCCATGATGGCCGCAAACATCAGGGCCGCCGCCACGGCGGTGCCGGCAGCGACCGCCAAATCCTTCGGCTGCGCTTTGTACAGGTAGCTGCCGCACAGGAACATGAACAGCACGCCCGGCAATAGACGGTAGCCGTACAGGTCGGTGTTGATGAAACCCAGGCACGCGGCCATGAAGACGACGACGGACAGAGCAAACGCAACGCCCCGCGCCCTGTAGATGATCAGGAAAGGGATCACCAGGTAGAAGCACATCTCAAGCCCCAAAGACCAGGCCGGTGGCAAGATCCACGATCCCGCCGCTCCGAACATGTAGAAGCCGAGTGGCACAATAGTCAGGCTTGCGGCGATGTTGCGCAGCGTCAGCTCGGCGGCTTGAGGCGTGCCGGGCAGCAGGAAATAGATCACCGCACAGGAAACTGCGAAGTAGAGCAGGAATTGAGGGTAGAGCCGCAGGGCGCGGTCCAGGTAGAACAGGCCAACTGTCTCCGGCGCCTTGTAGTTGCGCTCGATCAGCGAGGTCATCACGAAACCGCTGATGATCAGGAAGGAAATCACGGCAATCACGCCGGGGTTTAGCCCCATGAACGTCTTGCCCATATGAGAAACGGCCACCAGAGCGGCTAATAGCAGACGATAGGCTCCCACTTACACCCCAGAAATCATTGTCGTTATGGCGCGTAAATTACGATGCTTTGAACTGGGAGAACAGGCTTTTCGCCGGATCCGGACGCTCTTCATTCAGGGTTTGAAACCCTGAGCCAACAACCAGCCGCGAACCATCCTCCCCTGCTCCACCGTCAATCCGGCCAACACCTGCTCGGCCGGTTCCGTGCGCAACCGCCGCACCAACGGTGCCACCTCAACCCCCTGTACATGCCAGATGCCCAACGGCTGATCCGCCGTGATCACCACCTCGGCCTCATCGACAAAACCATCGCGCAGCACCGGTGCGCGCTCGATCATCAGGGCATTGAAATCGGCCTCGGCATGGGCGATTTCAGCATCCGGCCATTGCCGTCGCGCCTGCCAGAATGGCTGATCCAGCCAACGCTGCTCATCGGCATAAAAATCCCGGCCAATCCGCGCAAAACGCAAAAACAACTGTTCCACCCGCTGCTGATGGAAGCGCTGGGCCAGAGCCGCTCGTTCAGGTTTGCACAACAATGTGTTGATCACCGTCGGCGCCTGCAACGCCGAAGACAGGGACTGAAAGATGCCATTGCCCGACAACGGGTCCACCGCCATCGCCGCATCACCGACACGAATCCAGTTATCGCCGCACACCTGCGGGCTGAGAATCGCCGTGCTGCTGCGGGCGTGCAGCTGCAAATCAAGCTCCGGTTCGCCGCCGAAAAACCCACGGGCCACTGCCGACTCCCCACGGCGTTGGCGACAGTAATCGAGCAACATAGCCTTACCCGGCAACCCGGCACTGGCCACGTCCACCGTCCATTGCCAATAACACTGGCCGTCGGCCCGCCGCGCCATCCACGCCCAGCCGTCCGCAAGGCTTTCCACAGCGCTGGCGGTGCTGCCCGGCGTACCTTGCCAGCGATTGAGCAGGCTGACCGTCTCCGGTCCACGCAAGCCTTTACCGAGGGTCGGCGCCTGGCGTCCGCGGGCCTCCACCAGAAAGTCCGTTACCAGCAATTCGCGGCCGTCGATCTCGATTCGATGTCCGGCCGCGCAGGTCTGTACCGCCAGCACTCGACCTTCAATAAGTTCAACTCCAGCCAAGCGCAAATCCTCGCGCAAGCCGCGATCCAGGGTCGGGCGATCGAGCAGGTATTCAACGTTCTGCGCATGCTGCTGGCCGTTCCAGTTCACCTGTCGTTGGGAAGGCAACGCCGCTTGCGCCAACGCCTGATGCAGGCCCGCGCCACGTAACGCCTCCAGCACCCGCACGGACACGCCTTCCAGCGCAGCAAAGCGGCGCCACTCGCTGACCAGTGTCACGGCGTAACCCAGTCGCCGCAGCCCCAAGGCCACCGCCGCGCCCGCCGGCCCCGCCCCCAGAATCACAATCGCGGTCATGGCCCGAAACGCCGTTCGGGGCCGCGATAACGTGCGTTCTGTCGCAGAAACTCGATGATCTGCTCATTGCTGGCGTCAGGCTGCTCGGCGAGGAATCCGGCGATGTGCCCACTCAATGCGGCACAACCGAGGCTCGCCCCGGATTGCCCCGGATAGGTGCCATGCACACACGCGGCGAAATCCGCCTGGGCACTGTTGAGCCACGACCATTCCTGCTCGGCGCACCGCGCATCGCCGGTTACCCGCAACACCTGCGGATAATTCGCCGGAAACACCCCGTCCCCCTGGGCCGGGCTCGACGCACACAGCAGTACGCCCCGCGCCACCGCCGCCGCGCAGGCCGCGCGCAACAGGCTGCGATCCTGACGCAAGCCGAGGCTCAAATTGATCAGTCGAACCTCCTGCGCCACCAGCCAGTCAATCGCCGTGGCGATCTGCAAGGCGCTGGTGACACCGCGCTGGTCGAACACCTGTGCCACGCAAAACAGCGCCGATGGCGCGCGCCGGCCGATTGCCTCGATCACCGCACTGCCATGCCCCAGCGGGTCTTCGCGCAAATCGCCCTCGGCCAGGCCGTCTTCAAGCAATGAAAAGCGTCGACCGGCGATCACTTGCACCCGTTGTGCTGCCAAGTGTCCGCTGTCCACCACACCAATGCGCAACTCAGGTTTCATGCAGCACCGTTTTTGAGGTCAGCACTCCGTCGAGCAATTCGAAACGCAGATCGGCATCGGCCAGGGTGGAAGGACGATGGCTGATCAGGATGCGCGTACGCCCGGCAAACAAGCGGTCGATGGCGTCGATGACTTCGCGCTCGGTGGCTTCGTCCACCGCGGAAGTGGCTTCATCGAGTACCAGAATCAAAGGGTCTTGCAACAGCGCCCGGGCAATCGCAATGCGTTGCTTCTGCCCGCCGGACAACTGCTGACCCCGCTCGCCCAGTGGACTGTCGAGGCCTTCGGGCAACGACTCGATCAGGCTGTCGAGTTGCGCCAGTCGCGCCACTTCGGCAATCGCCTCGCTGCTGGCGTCCGGCACCGCATAGGCCAGGTTGTCGGCGAGGCTGCCGCGAAACAGCACGATGTCCTGGCTGACCACGGCAATGCGCCGACGCAACTGGAACAGGTCCAGTTCGCGCACATCGACGTCGCCCAGCAGGACCCGGCCCGATTGCGGATCGTGATGACGTTGCAGCAGGTCGATCAGGGTCGATTTACCCACGCCCGAGCCGCCGCTGAGGGCCACTTTCAAACCGTAGGGAATCCGCGCTTCGATACCGCGCAGGGTCGACTGGCGACCGGGATGGGCGAAGTGCACGTTGTCGAACCAGAGGTCGCCGCCATTGGGCATCGGACGTGGCGTGACGGGCGTCAGTACGGTCGGTTGTTCGCCGCGCAACTCCATGACCCGGCCGAGGCTGACGGTCATCCGCTGAACGGCGACGTAGAGCCCGAGCAGGCTCTGCACCGGCCCCACGGCCATCCCCAAATAGGTGGAGAACGCAATCAGGGCGCCGAGCTGCCAGGTGCCCTGCACCACCCAGTACCCGCCGATCAAAAATGCGCAGGCCCGGGACAGCGAGGTCAGCGTGCCCGGCACGGCCTGGGTGAAAAATTCGGTGACTTGCAGGCGCAGCAACTGGCTCATGTAGCCTTGCCCCAGCGTCTCCAGGCGCCGTGCTTCGCGCTGTTGCTGGCCGGCGGACTGGATGAACTTCATCACCGGCAACGTCTCGACCATGAACGACGACATGTCCGCCGAACGCTCGCGCAACTGCCGCACATCGCGTTCGACCTTGCGCCGCATCCAGCGCAGCCAGAGGACATCGAGGGGAATCAGCACCAATGCCAGCAGCGACAGTTTCCAGGACAGGGTCAGCAGCATCGCCACCGCGACCACCAGGCCGATCACACTCGACACGGCCGAGAACAGCGAGTCCACGGCAAAACGCTGGATTTCCGCGACGTCGCCATCGAGGCGCGACATCAGGTCGCCGATGCGCCGCTGGCCGTAGAAACCCGGCGACAGGGTTTGCAAATGCCGATACAGGTCATCGCGCAGGGCAAACAGCATGCGCCCGGACAGGCGCGTGTGCAGGTAGCGATTGATGCCCGAAAGCGCTGTCCCCAACAACCCGGCAACGATCATCAGCCCTGCAATCAACACCAGCATCGGGAAGTTGCGCGCCAACAGGCCATCGTCGATCAGCAGTTTGGTCAGCCACGGCTGCACCAGCACCAGCGCTGAGGCGCAAACCGACAGGCCCAGCAGCCCGGCAATCGCCAGGCGATGGGGGCGCACAAAGCTGTACAGCCAGCGCAGCGACGCTTGCAGGGCCTCGGGGTTCTGGCTGTCGATCAGCCGGACGATCAAGCGCTGCATCACGAACGCAACTGTTTGAGCTTGCGATACAGGGTCGCACGGCTGATGCCCAAGGCGTCGGCGGCGGCCGAGACGTTGCCCTGATGCGTGTCCAGGGACTGACGGATCAGCTCCAGTTCGTTTTCACGGATGCTGCCTGCCTGGGGCCGTTCGCTGGCGGTCAACTCGTCGAGCATGCTGTCGGGCAAGTGGTCGAGGGTCAGCACGGTTTCACCTGGCTCGCGCATAGCCAGCGCGGTACGCAGGACCATCTCCAGCTGGCGGATGTTGCCGGGCCAGTGATAGCCGCTGAGCAAGCGATTCAGATCGTCGTGCAGGACCACGGTGGGTGCGCCCAGTGTCGTCAGCATGCGACTGACCAGCGCGGCGAAATCTTCGCGTTCGCGCAGGGCCGGGAGCATCACGCTGATGCCATTGACCCGGTAGAACAAGTCCTCGCGAAAGTGTTTTTCTTCCACCAGACGCTTGAGGTCACGGTGGGTGGCGCAGATCAATGCGACGTCGATATCCTGCTCTTCGCCAGCACCCAGGGGCGCGACTTTGCGATCCTGCAACACGCGCAACAGCCGAGCCTGCAAGGCCAATGGCATGTCGCCGATTTCATCGAGGAACAAGGTGCCGCCGTGAGCCTGTTGCAGGCGCCCGACCATGCCGCCCCGGCGCGACCCGGTGAACGCGCCTTCGCGATAGCCGAACAGTTCGGACTCGATCAGGCCCTCGGGAATGGCCGCGCAGTTCACCGCCACGAAGGGTTTGTCGCAGCGCGCTCCGGCCATGTGCAGGGCGCGGGCGATAACCTCTTTACCGGTGCCGGTTTCGCCCAATAACAACACCGGCAGTTCATTGGCCAGGCCTTGACGGGCCATGCGCAAGGCACGAGCGTAACGCGTATTGCTGCCGGCCAGTGAATCCAGATCCGGTTGTGCCTTGACCTGTTTCGCGACGCTGCGCGGCGAGCTGCTGACGTTGATCGAGCGTTGCGGCGCGCGCAGGGTTTTGTAGAAGAATTCACCCTTGGCAGTTTGCAGGCTGCCGATACCACCCTGATGCAGACGCGCCAACAACTGCAGGCCGTCGACTCCGAGAAACTCCTCGCAGCGCCGCCCGACCAGGGCCGAGCGCTCGGCGTGGAGCAACTGACAGGCCTGGGCGCTGACCGCCAGGATCTGCCCGCCGAGGCTCACGGCCAGCAGGCCTTGCCACGGGGATTCCAGGTATTGCCTGCGGCTGTGGAAGGCCAGGACGATTTCGTCCGGATAGCTGGCGTTGAACACCCGGCTTTCGATCTGGCTGACTGCCATGGCCAGCAACGCAGTGCTGTCGTGGGCGCGACCGAGCGGGCCTTCGCGGGTCAGGTCGAGGACGCCAAGAATGTCGCCTTGGGGGCAATGGATCGGCACCGAGGTGCAGGAAAAATCACTGAGGCG
This sequence comes from Pseudomonas sp. GM49, assembly GCF_000282355.1. Taxonomy (GTDB): domain Bacteria; phylum Pseudomonadota; class Gammaproteobacteria; order Pseudomonadales; family Pseudomonadaceae; genus Aquipseudomonas. Next base: position 55,977 of record NZ_AKJL01000276.1, on the reverse strand, counting down.
ATCCAGATAATGTTCGCCGCAATCGATCAGGGTCGGCCGGGCTTCCACCAGTGCCGTGCCGAGGGCGTTGGTGCCGCGTACGGCTTCACTCCAGCAGGCGCCGAGGGTGATGTCCTGCAGGCCACTGCCCTTGAGACGGTCGGCGCGGCCTTCGACGGCGAGGATGGTGGCGTCAGAGTTGGCCAGGATGATCAGCCCTTCCTTGCCCTGACGTTCGGCCAGGTAATCGATCGCCGGCAACGCAGCGTCGATCAGCAAGCGATTGCTGGCCAGCAACACGTCGAGGCTGGCACTCGACTCCAGCGCCAGCTCATGCTTGGCATTGAAATGCACGCCATGGCTCAGGCTGCGCCGCCACGAGGCATCGATTTCCGCCCGCAGGACGCCATCCGGCACTTCGCCTTCCAGGTGCAGCTTTTCCCGGGCCAGCCGGGCTTCGCGATGCAGTTTGGGGGAATTTGTTTTTATTAGCGTCATCAAGCGCTCCGGGTCATCCGCCCTGCGCCTTCATACGTCGGCGCCCTGCCGCAATCTTTACGTTAACGTAAGGGCTATGGCAAGTGCCGTAGGGCGCTTACAGACCGCGTTATCGTTCATCGCGAGCAAGCTCGCTCCCACAGGGGGCATGGATGATCACATGCCTGTGTTTCAACCCGGTCAACTGTGGGAGCGACGGTGCGGCGATCCGACTTGCTCGCGAAAGCGGTGTGTCAAACGACATTGGCGTCGATTGGATCAGTACCGATAGGTTGCCTGCACTGAAATGCCATTCGCACTGTTTTCGTAGTTGGCACTGTATTCAGGTTGAAGGCCGGAGTTGTTCGACTGCTTTACTGAGGCTTTGGAATCCCAGAGATAACCATAAGCAAAGTCTATCGTCAGATCGGAATTCGGCGAATAAGCGCCCCCCAGGGTCACGGCCTGGCGATTTCCGACCGGAACGCGCACGCTGCGATCGGCATTCCTGATGGGTGACGGATCATAGGCGTAGCCTGCGCGCAGCAGCCATTGCTGGTTCAATTGCCAGGATGCGCCAACTGCGGTGGCCCACGTGTCGTGCCAGTTCATTTCTTCGGTCACACTTCCCAGACCAGCCGCCTGACCCAAGGGGGAAAGACCGCTGTTGACTGCCTCGACCTTCTTGATCCGGCTCCAACGTTTCCAGGTGGTCCCCAGGTATCCCGTCCAGCGACTGTTGAAATGATGGGTGATAGACGTGTCCACGGATTCGGGCATCGTGAGGTCTATCTTGTTGTCATAGTTTCCGTCCAGCGGGATAACGCTCGGGGAGCCGGAAACCTCAGTATGCCCTTTGAGTTCATAGCTCACCTTCGAGTGATAGTTAATCCCCCAACGGGTCGCATCACTCAAATCAAACAAGACGCCGACGTTGTAGCCAAGTGCCGTGTCATCGCCTTTGATGGTAACCAGTGTGTCCTGGCCGTTGTTCAGGGCGCCGGTGGCCAGGTAATTCTGAAGCTTTGCACTGAAACGGTTCAGGGTCGGTCCGCCACCAATGGACACGTAATCATTGATCCGCCAGGCAATGGTGGGCTGCAGGGTTACTTCCTTGGTCGTGCTATAGGAACCATGGTAGCGGCCCTGAAAACCGCTCTCGTAATCATTGATCAGACCACTAGGAGCATAAAGGCCCAGACCTATCGAAAAACGATCGTCAAGCGGCGTCGACATATAAGCGAAAGGCACAACCCCCAAAGGTACCGAGTCCCCTTTATTCGTTCCCGGGGCACTGCTCTGCGCATCACTGATGTCATCGCTCACCGAGACGACCGCGGCTCCGCCGGAAATTTCGGTACGTTTCAACTTGGTCAAACCTGCAGGATTGCCAAAGATAGTGCTGGCATCCAGCGCGGAAGAGGATCTTCCCGCATAAGCAGTACCCGCACTACTTGCACTTTGCTCGTTCAAGGCAATGCCATTGGCGCTTGCGCTTGTTGAAACGCTGAGTATTGCCGCGGCACCTGTGAACTTAATCCAGGAAGACACTTCTCGCACAGCTGAGAGACACGGGGTTGCACGGTTACTCGGTTTCATTTCCCACCTCGTATTGTTTTTATTGATTGGTGCGCAGGCAAGGCTTCGCCTTCCGGTGCACTTGGCAGTGCCGGTTGGAGTTGATCGAAGTTGTGAAAGAGGCCCTGGCTGACTACTACCAGGGCCGAGGTGCCGAACTTACGAAGTCAGGATCATTTGAGCCACTCCACCTGAAAGCTATAGCGACCTAGAAGGAGGGCCAGGGACTCTTGATTTCTCCCGGCCCGGATGCAGGCGACTAACCCACGTTGTTCGTGCTGAATCACCTCTACCGCAATGTCCTTCAGACACATGCGTTCCACTTCCTGCCGAACTGCTCGGGCCACCTCGCGCTGCTGCAAAGCGGGCTTGAAGATCTTGCCAACCGCAGTCAATGGCAGTGCGTCGAGGATTTCGATCCGCTTGGGAATGGCCGCCCGCTCACTGATGTGGTGCTGAGCAAACTGCTCAAGTTCTTCAACATTGCAGACGTGGCCTGGTCGCAGTTGCACGTAGGCGACCGGCACTTCACCCGAATAGGCGTCCGGGCTGCCGATGGCGGCCGCCAATGCCACCGCTGGGTGGGCCTGCAAAGCCTCCTCGATTTGTTTGGGATCGATATTGTGGCCGCCGCGGATGATCAGTTCCTTTTTGCGCCCGGTCAGCCAGAAATAGCCATTTTCATCCTGGCGCCCCAGATCGCCCGTATTCAGCCAACGCTGACCATTGATTTCGATCCACAGGCCCCGGTTATGGCTTTCCTCAACATAACCCTCGAACAGGTTCGGACCCGTGATGGTGATCAGGCCAATTTCGTCGTTTTTGGCATCGCGCAGATATTCTCCCGAGTCATCGAGCATGACTGCGCGCATGTCCTGGTAGGCAATCCGTATACCGATGGAACCGATGTAGCGCTCGCCATGGGGTGGATTGACCGAGGAGACGCATGCGCCTTCCGTGAGTCCATAGCCTTCGAGGATCTTTACCCCGGTCCGGCCTTCGAATTCCCGGAAAAGTTCGACCGGCATCGGCGCGGCACCACACATGGCATAACGAAGGCTGGACAGGTCGCGGCCTTCCAGCTCATTTTGCAAAAGTGCGGAATAGACAGTAGGAACACCCGAGAGGAAGTTGATGCCGAAGTGCTCAACCATCTCCCAGAAGCGTGGGATCACACCCTCACCACGATACCCCTGCGGCGTGCCGAGGATGACATGATCACCCTGGCTCCAAGGCATCAGGCCTGTCACCAGCTGTGCATTTACGTGGAACAGCGGCAACCCACAGAAAATGACCTGGCCACTCCCATGTGGCTGCATGTGCGTGTCCATGGCCCACGCGTTGAAGACCTCCGCCCCATGCGTACGCATCGCAATCTTGGGCAGCCCGGTGGTACCGCCGGTGCAGAAGTAAGAGGAACGATCCTCAGGGCGGAACAGCCGCGCACTCTTCAGTTGCGTGCAGGGCTGAGCGTCCATCAACGTTCGTAATTCGTGAATCGTGGCCCCCCTGTGCAACTCACGTTCTTTCTGTGCCAGGGATTCAAGGGATTCACGCTGAGCTACATCAACGTAGGGTCCCATGCCAACCCAAACGACGTGTTTGATCTCGGGAAGCTGATCGAGCTGAGAGGCCAGCTTGGGCCACAGGTCGCTGCCCGGAGTCGGCGCGAGTGTTACCACCACGCTGGCCTTGGCGGCCCGTAGCAGGGCAGCCATCTGCTTGGCTTCCTGGAGCGGATTGATCGCCATGACGACACCGGCCGCTTCGCCCCCCCAGATGGTGAAGTGGGTTTCCGGCAGGTTGGGCAGGATGAAGGCCAGCACTTCACCCGGGGTAATGCCCAGGTCATGGAAGGCATTCGCCGCGCGAGTGATATCTTCAACGAGTTCGGCATAGCTCCAGTGGTGGGTGTTCCTGAAGCAGCTGGCGTCGGCGAAGAAGCTCAGTGCGGGCGCGTTGGGGCTGAGCCTGGCTGTCCGTGTCAGTGCTTCATAGGTGCTGGAAGCCAGGCTACGCTCTGCCAACGGGACCTGCTCTATACGTTCAATGTCGTTCAGTGATCGCACCATCATCGTCAGGCTTCCTCTACGACTCGGTTGCGTTGCACACCCAGATCAATCACGCCATCCGCGCTGCTAATGCGCGCTTCGACGATGTCTCCTGGCTTGAGGTACTGAGACCGCCCTTCCTGCGCCTTGAGGAAAAGCTTCCACTTGGTGGCTTCTGGCATCAGGGCCGCAATGCGCTGTTTGGCCGGTGAAGGTATGGTCAGCGCGCATCCCGCAGGAGTACCGGTGGCAATCAGATCGCCAACGGCGAGATCTTGCACGGCGGAGAGTTCGGTAAGGGTTTCAGCGGGACCGTAAACCAGGTTGGCCGTACTGTCGCTCTGTCGCACCTGGTCGTTGACCGTCAGGCGTAGCCGCAAAGCTTTCAGGTAATGCATGTCCTTGGCATCCAGAAGGCAGAGGTAAGGACCGACCGGACCAAATGTGCGGAAACTCTTGCCCTTGTAGAACTGCATCTGGGGAATCTGAATGTCGCGGGCCGAGTAGTCATTGACAATGACGACGCCTGCGATGAACTCATGCAGATTGGCGTCAGTGACAGACACGGAACCGGTGATCGCGCGCTTCATCACAAGCCCCAGTTCAATCTCGTAGTCGAGGAAGCGCACGGTGCGCGGCTTGATCAGGTCGCTGTCAGCCGCCACCAGGCAACTCGTCGCCTTGGTGAAGATCATGTTGAATTTCTTCGCATCCGGATCCATGCCCGACTCGATCATGTGCTGACGGTAATTGGCGCCCTGGCAGACGAACTGCTGGTTGCGGGTCACCGGCGACAGCAGTTTTACTACGCCCTCATCCAACTCCGAACCTTTCAGCTGAGCGAGGTCGTCAATACTGTTCTGGCGGATGAAATCACCGGTGGTTTCAAAAACACCGGGGATGACCGTGATACGGCCCTGGCGAAGCACGCCCCAGTGGATACCGTTCTCGAATTCAAAGCGGACTACATGTACAGCAGACATTGAAGGTACTCCTGGAGCGGCGTTTGTCCCGCGTTCGGTGGCGTGGGAACTGTGGTGTTGTTCTGAAGGGGGGCTGGCAACGCTGTAGACCAACGAGCCGCCGGCGATCAAGGCACCGGCTTTGAGCACATCCCGCCGGCCATACCGGGTTGAGTTACCCGCCATGGCGGCAGCTCTACCCGAACATCCGCATGAGTGTTATCAACTTGCGAATGGTCAAGTCCGGGCTGCGTCGCAGGTTGCGGATCAGCGCACGCACATTGCTGAAGCTCATCCTGGGTTTGGTAAAACTCTTGGGCATACGCTGCCCCCACTGCGCCATTGCCTCGGGACTCACGGGATGAATGCCTGTAGGCCGGGTGGCCGTGAAAATATCCCCGTCGCAGTAATGCTCGTGCTTATCGCCCCATGGGTCTTGCCAGTAATCGAAGATCTGACTGCCCAGAATGTGTCGGCCGATTCCCCATGAATGCTCCCAACCGCGCTCGCGCAGGACGCGCTGCCCCATTCCCACCGCGTCTGCATCGACGACTTCATAGGCGCTATGGCTATAGGTCGCCATGAACCCTTGCGCAATCGCGAGCGTATGGTGAGCCGCGGGAATGTCACCGAGATCAAGGCGCATGAAAGTGACGATAGGCGTGCCGTCGGGGAGTACTTGCACATCGCTGGGAATAAACCCGAAATGCTGTGTATACCAGGCACAGGTTGCCTGATAGTCGGCCACTTCGATCACGATGTGGCCAAGTCTCAGTACTTCAGGGGGAGCAATCGGCGGGCGCTGCGGGGCGTTGATTCGCGGTTGCTCATGCGCCAGATTCCAGTGCAGAGGAGCTCTATGTGCAAGAGACTTGCCTGGAGTCTGGTCGCAAACGGCTTCCACAATGAAACCGGACGGATCAGTCAGTCTGACGTAATGCCCTTTGCCAGGATGTTCCGAATTCTCTACCGATGACGCACCCGGGATTCGAGTGAGCTTTTCCAGATCCTCCAGAGACTGGACTGCGAGTCCGAACCCGATAAAACATGCATGGTCGGCACGATGGACACGGTAACAATATGAACTGGCGTCGGTGGCCCGTAGATAGAGCGTATCGGCGTCCTGCCGACTTACCGTCAGACCGAAGTCGGTCAGGAAGCGCGCCGCCTCATTCAAGTCCGGCCTTTGAAAGATCAGGTGAGTCAGATCCTGGGCCTTCACCGTCGGCTGCGGATGCCGGGCGGGATGTTGTGTTGCCAACCGGTGCAATTCGTTTTTGTTGTTCATTGTTCTTGTTTTCCGGGTTTTTAGGGCAAAGCTGTCCCGAACCCCTGAAAAATCAGGGGTGTTTTGTAGTTGAGTCAGTCAGGTGCTCAGTCGAGAGACGGAAGTGCCGGCAACTCTTTGGTCGCCAGCGCACGAGCCTCCTCTGGCGACACGCCCAATGCCCGCAGTACCAGTTCGGCGGTGTCAGAGCCCGATTCGCGCCACGTTCTGTGACCTTCCAGTACCAGGAAAATCGAGCCCAGGACGCTGCTCGATATCAGCGTCAGTACTGAGAGCAATTGCTCCTGCGCAAACGTGTAGCGGCCAGTGGAAAGCCCGCCCAGAAGATCCGTAGTCGCTTGGCTGCTAAACATTTCGCGCAACGAAGAATTGCTCATGGCGAATTTATGTATGAATGCGCCCCACTGGGAGTCCTCATGCGCTCGACGAATGAAGAATCGAATGCCATTGGCAAGGCGCTGAGCCGGATCGGAGAGGGAGTTGAAGCTCTTGTTGACGCGCTCATGCATCTCCCTCGCAAGATGGCTAGCGACTGCCTCGAACAGGCTTTCCATGCTGTCGATGTTGCTATAGACCGTTCCGCGCGCCACTCCTGCCTCTTGTGCAAGGTCGAGAATGTTCACTTGTGAGGTGCCTCTTTCAGCGAACAGGCGAAAGGCGGCTTGATGAATGCGGCGCTGAGTTGGATTTAGGGATTCCACGGTTCTCTCTCCAGGATTACCTTGTGACCCGATTGAACACCTGTGTTCAGTTTACGTCAACAAAGTTTTTCCGGCCAAGTACATCAACCTCAATAAAAAACCGTTATACACCCGAAAAATGCAATGGTTGGTTGATGTACAGGATCAGTGGAGGGCCCTATACATTGACACAATTGAACACGCATGTTCAGCTGTGTTGTGTTTGTGGCTCGCCTTCCCTGCAGGCCATCAAGCCGGCCCATCGATGTAAACCGGGACCTCAACAATTTGAGCAAGTACTGTTCAGGCGGTGCTCAACGGTATGACCCTTAGCGATGGCTGGCCGACTTTTCATTAACTGAAGGACAGAAAATGACCGGCTCAAAGCTCTTCAAACCGCTTCGATTGCCTAACGGCACGGTGATTCCAAACCGAATTGCCAAGGCTGCCATGGAGGAGAACCTTGCCAATGAGGATCACGCTCCTGGGGAAGCGCTGATCAAGCTCTATCGGCGCTGGGCGGAGGGAGGGGTCGGTCTGATCATCACTGGCAACGTCATGGTTGATCGCCACGCCTTGACGGGACCCGCTGGCGTGGTGTTTGAGGACGATCGGAACCTGAAGAATTTTCGGCTATGGGCCGATGCCTGCCGCAGTCGTGGAGCCCAGGCCTGGATGCAAATCAATCATCCCGGACGGCAGCTATTGGCATCAATGGGGCAGCCGGCAAGAGGCCCTTCCGCAGTTGCGGTCGATATACCCGGACTTTCAAAAGCGTTTGTGCCGCCCAGGGCTTTGGATGAGCAGGAGATCGAAGAACTGATTGGGCGCTATACCCAAGCGGCGGTGTTGGCAGAGCGTGCCGGATTCACCGGCGTGGAGATTCACGCAGCGCATGGCTACCTGTTCAGCCAATTCCTTTCGCCCTTGACCAACCAGCGTAGCGACTGTTGGGGGGGTAGCCTGGAAAACCGTGCGCAAATTCTCCTGCGCACCATCGATGCAATACGTCAGCGTGTGGCGCCGATCTTCTGTGTCGCTGTGAAGCTCAATTCCGCGGATTTTCAGCGCGGCGGATTCGATGCCGAGGATGCAGCTCGCGTGGTGGAAATGCTTAACGCCAAGGCGGTCGATCTGGTCGAGTTGTCAGGTGGCAGCTACGAAAGCCCGGCAATGCAGGGGCAGACCCGCGATGGCAGTCGATTGGCTCGAGAAGCCTATTTTCTCGAATTCGCGGAGAAGATAGGAGAAATCGCGCGCATGCCGCTGATGGTCACTGGTGGCGTGCGAAGAAAGGAAGTCGCGGAGCGAGTGGTGAGCGGCTCGGTGTCGATGGTCGGGCTTGCCACGGCGTTGGCAATCGAGCCGACCCTGCCCAGAAAGTGGATGGCAGGCCAGGACACCGAAGTGGAGCCCATCGTTGTTCGCTGGAAGAACAAGGCGCTGGCGTCGCTTGCAGTGGCGTCGTTGATCAAGAAGCAACTTGGCTTGCTGAGCCAAGGGAAACGAACACGACCCGGGGCGTCGCCACTCATGGCATTGATCAGCAATCAGCTGAAATCCCGACGCCAGGCGAAGCGTTATCGGCAATGGATTAATAACGCCTGTCAGATCAAGAACGACATCTGATCAGGCGGGCAAGGGTTTTCCAGCGATCCTCCTGGCTCTGGCGGGTGTAACGCCCAGAGCCTGGAGAATCATTTCGGCGACCCGCAAATCGTGCCCCACCACTGCGCGGCCCTCGACAACTGAGCGCATTGCTCCGGTTGTGCACGATAAGACTAAATCCAGGGCGACCCCTTCGTCCTCATAAGCAAAAGTCCCCTCACGCAGCCCCTCACGCAGATCGCCAAGTACATGGGCAGCCAAACGCGAGCGCACTGCCTGGTCGAAATGGATGATGCGCAGCAATGCATTCGCCCATTGGTGGTCGGTGGCGGCTCGACATACAAACATGCGCACGCCAATCGAAAGCCGCTGCGCTCCGCACTGCACGTCCGCGTTCAAGACGGAAATGGCGTCAGAGAACTCGGCGGCCATGGCAATGCCCACCGCTTCGAGTACTTCGTCGCGCGTTCGGAAATAGTTGTAGATGGTGCCGTTGGATACGGCCGCCTCGGCGGCGACTTCGAACAATGCGATCTCCCCCACCTCCTTGCGTGCGACAAGTCGCAATGCCGCGTCCACCAGACCGCGACGGGTGCGCTCACGCTTCTTGTGCCCCCTGGTGAGAGGTTCTGGCGCAGCAGCTTCTAAAGGATGAGTGGGGGAATGCATGATCAGGCTCGTAATTTAATCGGCTCGTTGATGGTAATCGAAACGTTGTCAGGCGTGGCGTCATCGCTCATCAACAGGCCCCGGCAGTCTCGAAGGAGTTTGCTGGCCTCTGTGCCGGGGGCGTGGTGCATGATGATACGGTCAGGACGAACGGCGACCAGTGTGCCTTTCGCAGCCAGCGGCAGGATGTCATGGTTCATGTCTTCGATGAAGTCACAACTGCCGCCGCAGCGTTGACCGCGGGGCCTGACCTCCAGGAAGTGGCCCCCCAGCTTTTCCCAGGAAACGATCTGATCAGTGGTGAGCAGTGACAACGGGTCAACACCGAATCCAACCAGGGTCAGGTTATCTCCCAGTGCATCGTCGCTTAGCTTGATCTGCTTTTGCAGGGTGCGAACCCAGGCCTGGGGAAACAGGCTGCCACGTACCAGCTTGTCACCCCTACGATGCTGCACGAACAGGCCGTGCTTGAAGGTGTTCTTCGGCTTGATATCCAGTTGCTCGAAGTACCTTCTGGTCGCTGGAGTCAACGCCAGCATACGCATCAGGCCGTGGATGAAGAAAGCCGCGATCCTGTTCTTGGGCATTACCAGACGGCCCATGAGTTTTGCCAGATTGATCATCGCCTGGGCATGCGGGCGGCGCTCTACATCATAGGTATCGAGTATCGCAGGCGCGGCATGGCCACGAAGAACCCAAGCCAGCTTCCAGGCAAGGTTGGCACCGTCACGAAGGCCCGCCACGAGACCTTGCCCCACAAAAGGGGGGGTGATGTGTGCAGCGTCACCGACCAGAAAAGTACGTCCCTTGCTGAATCTATTGCAGCAACGCGCGTGGAATCGATACACCGCCTTGCGCTCGATTTCCAGTTCCTGCGGATTGATCCATGGCGCAATGAGCCGCGCGATGCTTTCCGGGCTTTCCAGCTCCTCCCGGGATTCGCCGGGTTGCAGCATGAATTCCCAGCGCTCCCTTCCACCCGGGGCGGGCATGTGCGGCGTGGGCCGCCGCGGATCACAGATAAACTCAATATGATCAATGGCTGACTGATGCCGGTTCTTGGCATCGACAATCAGCCAATCCTCTGCATAGGTTTGTCCTTCGAACTCCTGGCCGATCAGCGCCCTGACCTTGGAGCTTGCACCGTCCGCACCGATCAGGTACTGGGCGCGAACGGAATGCGAGCGCCCATCCTGATCCCGAACGGTGGCGACCACGCACTCCGCTTCCTCGACCAGACTCTCCAGCTCGAAACCACCCAGGCTAGTCACTGATTTCAGTCGGGAAACCTGGCCACGCATCGCTCGTTCGAGGTCAGGTTGATAGAACGTCACAAGCTTGGGATGGCCGTGGATACACCCTTCAGTATTGGCTCGACCGAATTGCCCGAGGACCGGAGAGTGCATCCTCACTTCAGGGATAACGATCTTCTCGAAAGCGTCCTCCGACAATCCGGCCAGTTGCAGGATGCGCAGGGCCTCGTTGTCCAGAGCAATGGCACGCGGCATCAGTACGATTTCATGGAGCTTGTCCAGCACCAGGGTCGTAACCCCGTAGCGGCCGAGCAGCGCCGCGATTGTCGCACCCACCGGACCGTTACCGACGACCAGTACATCGACGGCGGAGGGAGGCAATTCGGAAACTTTCTTGTTGTTGTTCATCTCGAGCCCTTGTTGTGATTGAAGTCGTGAGGCGCGCAGGTCTCATCGTCAGGCAGGGTCAAGGTAAGCAAAATTGAGATTAATTTCAATATTGATGTTTTTGTCATTAATTTTCGACCCGGATATTTCAGGGACTTTCGTATAGAACCTGAAGCGCGCGGCCAATGAGTTTTTTTATCATGCAAAGGAGCGCAAAATGAGCTGCCTGGCGTTCGAATGACGTGTCGCAGTCGGCTGGCGTGCAGTCATCTCGGGCACCATGGGTAAGGACTTTCTCGGGTACGATGAGCGCGCTTGCTGTCGACGGCAGGGGCCGGAGGAGGCGTTTTGAAACCATTCCCGCCAAGACCTGGTGCCTCAACTCTGAACATGTTCCTGCAAGGGGGCTTGCCACGCCGTGACGCTGTGCCGCAAACGCTAACGGAAAAAGCGGTCATCCCAGGCATTCCCAATGCTCGCTACTGGTTGGACCACGACCTGTCTCTGTTCATTCAGGATGCAATTGAGGGTAACAAGCGCGAGAGCGAGGCTCTCGCCAAGGCTGGGAAACCGAACAACATCCTGCCGCTGGCAAGTATGCTGGCAGTTTCAGGAGGCGGTGACGCAGGCACATTCGCAGCGGGACTCATTACGGGTTGGACCACGCATGGGACTCGCCCCATGTTCAAGGTCGTCACGGGCATTAGCGCCGGCGCCCTGGTCGCCCCGTTCGCTTACCTGGGATCCGGGTACGACAACGTCATTCGGTATATCGCCAACGCCATCGGTCCAAAAGACGTTTTTCATTCGCGAAACGTGCTGACCCGTCTTGCCAGCGACGGTATAGCGGACAGCAAGCCACTGTTGCGGCTCATTACAAAGTACGTCACTGCGCAGACTCTTGCGGCGATTGCGGCGGAATACGCCAAAGGACGAATCCTGCTGATCGGTACAACCGACCTTGATTCAGGGCGGCCAGTCACTTGGAACATGGGCACTATTGCCGCAAGCGATGCACCGGGAGCGCTCGACCTCTTTCGCAACATCATGATCGCGTCGATGAGTATTCCCGGCGCAGTCTCACCCGTCATGATCGATGTGGACGTTGACGGCAAACAGTTTCAGGAAATGCACGTGGACGGCGGGGTAATCACTCAGGTGTTCCTTTACCCTCCTGGCACCAAGATGGCGCTGAACAGAGCCACCGGAGCACCTTTGCGACTCGAGCGTCATTTCTATGTCATTCGTAATGGGACACTGGAGCCGCAGTGGTCCGGGACGAAACGCCGTACATTGAGCATCGGCGGTCGAGCCATCAGTGCATTGATTCAAACTCAGGGGATCAGCGACCTGGAGCGAATTTACCGTATGGCGCAGCAAGATGGAGCGGATTTCAATCTTGCGTACATTGGCTCCGACTTTTACTTTCCGCACAATCAGAAATTCGATGGCGAGTACATGAGGCGTTTATACGATTACGCCTTTCAACTCAGCGCGAAGGGCTATCCGTGGCATAAATCGCCGCCCTCGGAAATCACTCAACTACGAAACACCCGCTGAACGATAGAGCCAATCTGTTGCATCCACCGGTTGAATCCACAGCCCATAGCTGCCAGTCAGCTATGACTGAAATTGGCCGTTTTCTGCCTCCCCCGACGGACACACAGCCACTCAAAGCTGCCTGTCTGAAATCGTCATTGAGTGAACCAGGGACAGTCGCTTCCAGGTAGTCCTTTTTTCAACGTTCAAAGATGCCTACAACGCCGAGAGTGATTTACTTCTCCAATGTCGGCATGGCAGAGGTCGACACAGGATTCATGAGGCGCAAAAACTATCACGTTCTATTGGGAAGTTCGGGGCGGCTACGACCAGAGTGAAATGAGCAATCCCATCGTGGTCTGACAGACTTCAGGGGGGAACGATGGTTGCCACCCCCAAAAACCTGCTGCCACCCAGCCTTGTTATTGCTTAAGCTGCCAAGCTGTAGTGCTGGCAGCTGCCTTGAACTTCGCACGGTTTTCCGGTGTGGCCGGTGGTTCTGAATCGCCAAAAATGGCTTTGAGCCAGTGGCCATCGGTAGGGTTCGGAAAGATGATGAACTTGCGGCCAAACTGCTCCTTGTCTTCAGTCATAAGGCTATTACGTTGTTTAACGTCAGCGACGTAATACTTGCGCTTAAAGTCGTTGAGGTTATCACCCAGCATCACCACCACATCGTAATCCTTGGCGATCTCTGATTGGCGTGGTTCCTTGTTGGAGCTGTCGCGATAAACCGTCAGGTGTTTATCATCGGCAAATGGAAGATTGTTTTTCCGAAGATTCGCCAACGCGTATTCAAAGGTTTTTTCGCCTTGGTCACGGCTGGTCACGTAAAAAACCTCCACACCCTTCGATTGTGCATAGCTCAAGAAATCCACCGCGCCAGGCGTGGCAACCGGGCCATTGTCAGCCACCCATCTATCCCATGCTGCATCGTCGAAAAACTCTTTGTTGGCATTGATCATATAGCCCCAATAGCTGTTGCTACTGAGCACTGTATCGTCGACATCGCTGATGATAGCTAAGGGTCGGTCACCCGCTTTGTGAGCCTGGAGGGCTCGATCCAGTTGCATTCTTGCTACGTTGAACCCTTGATAATAAAGCGCTTCAAACTCGGCGGCTGTTTGCTTCCAGGCGACGGCTGCCGTTAAAAGATTTGAAGGCGGGTTGGCGACTTCCTCGGCAAAGGTGGGAGCACCGTGAAGCATCATTAGAGAGAGGAGCAAGGGGGAGAGCAGGTTTTTGTTTGTTTTTATTTTCATATTCGAGCCCTTGGAACGCGTATTGAACCACTTCGGAAAATGCTGCCAAGGTGTTCTATATCAGCCCGTGTTTGAGCTCAACGCCGGTGTCGCATTTCTAGATTAATCGGGCGTAATTCTTGTCATTATTCTGTAATAAAGTCGCAATGAGCCAAGTCGCCACCCATTTCAGTTGACCTGCGAGTGACCGCTTCTGGCTGTTCTCTGCCGGTCATGTCCACGAATCGTGCTTGTCAAATCCGATGCAAATGACTGGTCAGGTCGAATGCAAATGGGTGGGCAAGTCCGTGCAATTACCCAATCGGAAAAGGGAAGGCATGGTCGGCAGGGAGGGTCGGATTGAGGGGCACACATTAGTGACGCATGGTCGGTCGCGAGCCTGGCGATGAAGTGACTTTCTTTCGCAGATTAGTTGCCGACTCGATCACCGAAGCCCCCCTCCCATTGTTTATCGGCGGCAAAAGCCTGAGAGGCATTGGCAATTCACCTTATGGTGGGGAGGCCCGCCGAGCGGAGTCAGCTCCAAGGGCAAATCTGCGTTGATTGGCCCACCAAGGGTAACTACTTGAGACTCCCGGCCAGGAACTGCTGCAACCGCTCGCTTTGAGGCTGTTCCAGCAGCGTGCCTGGCGCTCCCGACTCCTCCACCCTCCCCTGATGCAGAAACATGACGTGGTTCGACACCTGCCTGGCAAACGCCATTTCGTGGGTGACGACCACCATCGTCCTGCCCTCTTCGGCCAGTTGCTGCATAACCTTGAGCACCTCGCCCACCAGCTCAGGGTCAAGGGCTGAGGTCGGTTCGTCGAACAGCATCACCTCAGGTTCCATAGCCAGCGCACGTGCAATGGCCACCCGCTGTTGCTGGCCGCCGGACAAATGCACCGGGTACCGGGCCTCGACTTTTTGTGGCAGCCCCACCTTGGCAAGGTAATGACGCGCCCGCTCCAGTGCCTGCGTCCGACTGATACCAAGCACGCTCATCGGGCACTCGATGATGTTTTCCAGCACGGTCATATGGCTCCATAAATTGAAGTGCTGAAACACCATCGACAACCGGCTGCGCAGGCTCCGTAACTGCCCGGGGTTAACCACACACAACTCGCCCCTTGAGTTTTTGCGGGTGAGCAACTCTTCGTCATTGACGACAATGCGCCCGGCCGACGGTTGTTCAAGATGGTTGATACAACGCAAGAAGGTACTTTTCCCGGACCCGGAGGAGCCGATGATGCTGATCACATCACCCGCCCGGGCCTTGAGCGAAACCCCTTTCAACACTTCATGGTTGCCGTAGTTTTTATGGACATCTTCAACGATCAATTTATACATTCGAGCAAGTCCGATAGGGGTCAGTGCGTGCGCGGTTTGAGGTAGGCCAGCCAATGCAGTTCGCCGCGTCGAAACAGCCAGATCAGGAAAAAAGCACTGGCGGCGTACAACACCCCGGCAATGCCAAAGGCGGTAAAGGATGCATAGGTCGCCGAATTGACATCCCGGGCGATCTTCAGCAAGTCGGGCACCGTGGCGGTAAAGGCCACCGAAGTGGAATGCAGCATCAGAATCACTTCATTGCTGAAAAACGGCAGCGCGCGGCGCAACGCCGACGGCAGAATAATCCGCCGATAGAGCGTGAACCGGCTCATTCCGTAGGCACTGGCGGCCTCGACTTCACCGTGGGCGGTCGCCCTGATGGCGCCGGCAAAAATCTCGGTCATGTAGGCACAGGTATTGAGCCCGAAAGCCAGCACCGTACAATTGAAGCCGTCACGGAAAAACGCGTTGAGAAAATCCTGGGACCGCACCACATGCAAGCTGTACACCCCGGTGTAGAAGAACAGCAGCTGGATGTACAACGGGGTGCCACGAAACACGTAGGTGTAGCACCACACCGGCAGGCGCAACAGCGGGTTGCGGCTGACGCGGGCAATCGACAACGGCACCGCGAGCACAAAACCCGTCACCACCGAAAGTATGAGCAGCCACAAAGTCACCGCCAACCCGGAAAAGTACGGCCCGTCACTCCACAGGTAGGCCTGCCAGTAGTCCTGAAGAATGTTCATAACGCCGCCTTCCTGACACCGACCGAGTAGCGGCGCTCAAGCCACAGCAACACGCCATTGGAGACCGTGGTAATGGCGAGGTAAATCAGGCCGCCGACCAGGGTGAAGTAAAAGAACTGCATCGAGCCCTTGCCCGCATCCTGCGTGGCCTTGACCACATCGGTCAGGCCGATGATCGACACCAGGGCCGTCGACTTGATCAGCACCTGCCAGTTATTTCCAATGCCCGGCAAGGCGTGGCGCAGCATTTGCGGAAAGAGGACCTTGCGAAAGGTTTCCCCGCGGGTCATGCCGTAAGCCCTCGCCGCTTCGATCTGACCGACCGGGACCGCCTGAAAAGCACCGCGAAACGTCTCGGTAAAGTAGGCACCGTAAATGAAGGCCAACGTCACGACACCGGCCAGAAACGGGTCTATGTCAATCTGAGTGATCCCCAGCCAATCGGTCATCCGGTTGAGCAACATCTGCAGGCTGAAGAACAGCAGCAACATGATCACCAGGTCCGGCATGCTGCGGATCACGGTCGTATACCCCGCAGCCAGTGCGCGCAACAATCGATTGGACGACAACTTGGAACTGGCGCCCATCAGCCCGGCCAGTACGGCGATCAGCAATGAACAAAGCGCCAGTTTGATGGTAGCCAGGGTGCCCAGCAGAATCTGCGGGCCAAAACCTTCCAGTAGCATCTCACTCTCCTTGTTCTTGTTAGGGTGAGGTGAAGGGGGGCAATAGAGCGCTCTATCGAGCGCCCTGTTCAAGGTAACGACGACGCGTTACTTGGCGCCGTTATCGGGCACCGTAAACATCAAAATCGAAGTATTTGTCGTTGATCCGCGTGTAAGTACCGTTGACGAGAATGGTTGCCAGGGCTTTGTTCAAGTCTTCGCGTAACGCGACATCTTCCTTGCGCAAACCAAGGCCATCGCCGACGCCGAAGAAGCCCGGGTCATCCAGAGTGGCACCGGCAAATTCATAGTCCTGACCCGCCGCTGTTTTCAGGAAGCCGTAACTGGCTTGAATGGCACCCTGCAACGAGGCGTCAAGTCGCCCCACTACCAGGTCGGCGTACACCTGATCCTGATTCTGATAGGAAAGAACGTCCACGCCTTTGGAACCCCAGACCGCTTTGGCATAGGACTCCTGGGTCGAGCCCTGCTCCACACCAATGCGCTTGCCCTTGAGCGATTCGAGGGTCGGCTGTATTCCCGATCCACGTTTGGCCACTAACCGTGCCGGTGCATTGGACACCTTGTCGGTAAACGCAATCTGCTCCAGGCGTTTGGGGGTGATGGTCATCGAAGACGCCACCGCATCGAACTTGCGCGCCAGCAGTGCCGGGATCATCCCGTCCCAACTGCTTTCTACCCAGACGCAGCGGGCTTTCAGTTCGGCGCACAACGCCTCGGCGATGTCGACCCCGAAGCCGGTCAGCGTGCCATCCTGGTTCTTGTATTCCAGCGGTGGATACGTCGGGTCCACCCCCAGCTTCAACACTTTGCCAGACCAGTCGGCCGCACCCGCCAGGCTCGAGGCCGTCAGGAACACCAGGGAAACGGCTGCAATCATCTTGTTCATTTTTATTCCTCTCCAGACCGTAGATTTTTTACAGGCACAACGGGTGAAAATGCGCCGTCTCAACTCAGAAAACGTTCGACCAGCTTGACCCAATAGCTCGCGCCCACCGGCAGGCAGCCGTCATTAAAGTCGTAGCCGGAGTTGTGCAGCAGGCACCCGCCTTCTCTCTCGCCGTTGCCGATCACCAGATAGCTGCCAGGGCATTTTTCCAGGACAAAAGCAAAGTCCTCGCTGGCCGTGAACGGCCGCAAGTCATCGATCAGGTGTTCCTCTCCCAGCCAGTCGCGGGCGACTGCATGGGCAAATGCCGTCTGTTCGGGATCGTTGATCAACACCGGATGGCAATGCTGGTAATCGATGTGGACCCGGGAGCCAAAGCTCTCGGCCTGGCCCTTGACCAATTCAGTGATTCTGACCTCCAGCAAGTGGCGAATCTCGGGGGTCAGGGCGCGTACGCTCAGGCTCAGGTCGGCGCTGGACGGGATGACATTCGAGGCGCTCCCGGCATGCAGGGAGCCCACCGTGATAATCGCCATCTCCTGCGGGTTAACGTTGCGCGAGACGATGCTTTGCAGGGCCATCACGATCGAGGCACCGACCACCACCGGGTCGACGGTTTTGTGCGGCACCGCGCCATGGCCACCGTTGCCGATGATCTTGATGTTCACCGTGTCGGCAGACGCCATGAACGGTCCGCTATAAAAACCCAAATGCCCGACGGGATAACCCGGCACGTTATGCATGGCGAAGATCGCGTCACACGGAAACCGTTCGAGCAGCCCGTCCTCCAGCATTTTCCTGGCACCGCCCAGCCCTTCTTCCGCCGGTTGGAAAATCAGGTGCACGGTGCCGTTGAATGCCCGTGTCCGGGCCAGATACTGACCGGCGGCCAGCAGGACTGCTGTATGACCGTCATGACCGCAGGCATGCATGATACCGTCGATCCGGCTGGCATAAGGCAAACCGGAGGTTTCCTGTATCGGCAACGCATCCATGTCAGCGCGCAAGCCAATGGACCGACCCTCGCCATTTTTCAGGGTGGCAACGACCCCGGTCTTGCCCACCCCAGTACTGACCTCAAAGCCCCACTGAGTCAAACACGCTGCAACCAGCTCACTGGTGGCGAATTCTTCAAAACCCAGTTCAGGGTGCGCGTGAATGCGGTGACGTATCGCGATCATTTCATCTTGCATCGCGGCAATACCAGGCAGGACCAAGCCGGCATTCATGGGTGTTCTCCTTCGACAGGGGCTGTGCAGCAGCGAAAGCGCTGTTGGGGTCGATCTTAGGGAACCGGCGCTGGGCTGGGGAGCCGCAGTTTGGTTATGATGACAACCATGAGTTGTCATCAAGGTGAGCAGATGAAACTGCATCAATTACAGGCGCTGATTGCCAGCGCCGAAACCGGCAGTATCCGCGCGGCCGCTCGTTCGCTGGAGATTTCCCAGGCCGCTGTGACCAAAGCGCTGCGCGAGCTGGAAACCAGCCAGCAGCTACCGCTATTTACCCGAACCGCCAGCGGTCTTAACTTCACCGAATACGGCAAAGTGCTGCTGACTCACGCCCGGCTGGTGATCAAGCAACTGGAACACGCACAGACTGAGCTTGATCACATGCGTGGGAAGGCTCAAGGCCGGCTCTGCGTCGGGATCACCCCATGGGTCGCCCTGACCTTCCTGCCCGAAGTCGTGTTGGCTTTTCGCGAACGTATGCCACAAATCAAGCTGGAGCTGTTCGAAAGCCTGATGGCCGTTGCCCAACCGCTGCTGCGCGATGGCAGCATGGACTTCGCGATTGGCCAACTCCATCCCACACAATCGACCCAGGAATTCGCCTGCGAAACCTTGCTCGATTACCAGACCTCGGTGCTGGTCCGCGAGGGTCACGCCCGACAGCATGCGCGATCGATCCACGAGTTGCTGGAAGAAAACTGGACCCTGAACTACGCGCCGGACGGTCACGATGGGCTGATGCAGGAACTGTTCTGGAAACATGGCGCGCAGATTGATGAAAATCGAATCGTGCGTGCTCATTCACTGGCCATTTTGCAGATGATGGTCGAGCGGGCCGACATGTGCACCTGGGGACCGTCCATCGTGAGCACAGCCCCGCCATTTCTGGGGCGCGTGGTATCCCTGGGGCTGACCGAGCAGTTCGAGCCCCGACAGCTGAGTATCGTGACTCGCCGCAATGGCGCACTGAGCAATCCGGCGATCTGCTTCACCGAATGCCTGTTGCAGGTCATTCGGCGCCATGCCCGCTCGGCCAAAAAGGAAGACCGCGCGCTGTTTGAAACCTTACGGCTGCTGCTGTGAGGTGACCCCGCAGTTTGCTGATCGTCGGCATTCTCCGGTTACGCACTTTCGAGCTTATCGCGAAAAAACTCGATGAGCAGGCTCAACACAGGCGCCGTTGCACCACATGGATTCAGCTCGATCAAGACCAATGGCCTTAACCTGAATACATACTTCACCGATGGCAGCTCCCGCCCCGACATGTCAACCATCAGTTTGCGAATGGAAAAGCGAGATAGTCATTTTCTATGATCGGTCCGCGAAAGATATTACGTAGCGTGGCGACTGCCACCGATCGCTGGGACACCTCCGCGCCCTTGATGCGCGGCTCGATGATGTGCAGGTAAGCCAGTTCATACTCATTGAGCCGCGCGGCGAAATAGCCAAAAGTCGCCTCAGGGTTACTGTCCGAAATATTCCCCCACTGCCCGCTTGGCGAGACCCGGACACCAACCCTGCCTGGGCCCCACACCGAGATCATCGCTTCCAGTATTTCGAGAGAAAACCGGGCGCGATTTTCCAGGCTCCCTCCATAGGCATCGGTGCGTTTGTTGGTTCCATCCTGAAGGAAGGTGTCAACGAGATAACCATTGGCATTGTGCAACTCCACACCATCAAACCCTGCTTCCTTTGCCCGCACGGCGGCTATACGGAAGGACTCCACCAATACCGGAATCTCCCAAAGTTCGATCGCCCGATGAGGTGAGTTCGGCATCCAGCCATCCTGGGTCAACACCTGGGTTTCAAATGGCACCACAGAGGGCGCAATGGGCGCTCTACCTCCGCTCAGGCCGACATGGGAATGACGACCACAGTGAGCGATTTGCATGACAATCTGGCTGCCTTTGGCGTGAACCGCATCAGTGATTTTACGCCAGGCATCAACGTGTGCCTGGGTGTAAATGCCCGGGGCGCCAAGGTAGCCACGACTGTCATGGGAGGGGTGGGCGCTTTCGGTAATCTGCAAGCCGCCTTTTGAAGCACGCTGGCGATAGTACTCAATCATCATTGCACTGGGGCTTTCATCCGTATCGGCGCGTAATCGCGTCGTAGGGGCATGGACAACTCGATGAGTAAGGTCGATCGCACCAAGGCGAAGGGCTTCGAAGAGTTCACGCGCAGTAGTCATGACAACAATCTCCATCGCCTGGCACCAATGCGCCAAGCGGTTCAAATAGGGCCAACACCTGCAACCTGGCCGAAGCCGCGGAACACCGATTGCACTCATCGCAGTCATCGCCCAGCCTCGCGCCGTCTTGCTTGCTACTTCAGGCGGCGCGCCACGCACCGTCCCAAAAGAACCATGGAAAGCTGATGCGTAAATTCCTGCTTGTTGTCAGGCCGACGCGCCCGCGCGCTTTGAAACCTGGTCGTACCAGCGCTTCAGGGCGACGTGTTCCTCCGGTACGGGGAAGTCGATCGCTTTAGCCGCAAAATCCACGGTGACCAAGGCCGTGATATCGGCCACGGAGAAGCGATCACCCGCCACGAACGGAACCCCAGCCAAACGGGCATCAAGGTCGACGAAGAAGTTCTTCACCCGCAGTTTGCTGCGCTCGGCCAATTCCGGGATCTGCTCGTAGTCATAGGGGCCTGCAATCGCGCGCCCCTTGAGGCCCGGTGCGGCATTGCGGATGGCCTCCATGACGGCCGCGAAACCTTCCAGTTCGGCGCGCCGCTCCCACATCGTGATTAAAGCCTTTTCCTTTGCGGTCTCGCCGAGCAATGGCGTTTGCGGATAGGCCTCTTCAAGGTATCGGATGATGGCAGGCACCTCCCCGATGGCGGTGCCGTCTTCCAGCACCAGGGTCGGAACGACTCGGCGCGGATTGATTGCACGGTAGTCCTCGGAATGCTGTTCACCTTGGCCCAGATCGACCGGGACGAGCGGAATCGACAAGCCCTTCTCGGCGAGAAAAATGCGCACGCGCCGCGAGTTGGGCGAGCCCGCGGATTGATAGAGTTTGAGTGTATTGGCGGTCATGGCTTGATGTCCTTTGTGAGAATTCAGAGGTAGAGCAATGTGATGGCGGGCACGGGTCATGAAGCGGTTTTGCCGCCGTTGACTCGAATGATTTGGCCGGTAATGAAGGTCGCCTTACCGGATGCGACAAACACAATGGCATCGGCAATCTCTTCCGGGGCTCCGGCACGCTTGAGTGGAACACTCATCAGGAAAGCGGCTTTGCGCTCGGCCGTACCGGTTAGCCGGTCGAGCATCGCTGTCTGAACCGGTCCAGGGGCAATTGCATTGACCCGCACACCGGAAGCCGCGCCCTCAAGAGCAGCCGACTTGGTCAGACCTTCCACGGCATGCTTGCTGGCGGTATAGAGGGATAAATTCGCCCCGCCACGTTCGCCCATCGTTGACGAAATGTTGATGATGCTGCCGGTACCCTGAGCCAACATCACCCTCATCTCGTGTTTCACGCAGAGGACCGTGCCGAGCACATTGGTATCAAACGTTGCCGCATAGTTCTCGGGCGTCACCTCTGTTACGGCAATGGACCGCCCCTCTGTGCCGGCGGCGTTAACCGCAATATCCAGCCGGCCGAAGCGTTCGACCGTTGCTTCGATCAGATTGCGAACCTCATCTTCATGACGCACGTCGGACAACAGAAATTCCGCTTCGGCGCCCAGCGCACGGAGTTCGGCCGCCAGTTTCTGACCTTCTTCTTCACGACGTCCGGAAACGACAACTTTGGCACCTTCATTAGCGAAGGCGACCGCGGTGGCTCGACCTATGCCGGTCAGTGCGCCTGTGATGAGAACAACAGATTGAGTAGACATTTGCTTTGTCCTGGTTAAGTACGCGTAGCTCGAGGAACCATCGTTCAGAGCTTTGTGCCGCCATCGACGTGCAGGGTGTCGCCGGTGATCCAACGGGCGTCATCGGAGGCGAGGAAGACAATGGCCGCTGCGATGTCATCGGGCTGTGCCATACGCTTAAGCGCCTGGATGTTCAGCGTGAAGTCCCGCCCCGCATCGGTTTTGGCGAAACCGGACATCTCGGTTAGAACCACGCCCGGTGCTACGGCATTGACGCGGATGCCCCGCCCGCCAAGTTCCGATGCGAAGTACTTGACCAGGGTATCGATGGCGCCCTTGGTGGCTGCATAGGCGGACAGCGTCCCAACGCCGGTGTGCGCTGCTGCACGCGATGACAGGAAAACGACGCTGCTGCCCTTGCACAGAGCGGGTAGCAACTGCTGCACCAGGAAATACGGGGCGCGCACGTTCACCGCAAACAGATCGTCGAAGTCCTTGACGGTGGTCTTTTCGATCGTGTCGGCCTTCGAAATGCCCGCATTGGCGACGAGGATGTCCAATCGACCACCGATGATGGCGCGCACGCGCTCGGCCAGCAAATGCGGCCCGTCCGCGGTGCCCATATCGGCGGCGACCCTCTCTGCCTTCCCGCCCGCTTTGCGAATTTCGGCGACCACTGCTGTCGCCTCCTTCTCTGCGCGACCGTAGTGGACGAGCACTTGTGCTCCGGCTTGTGCCAGCGCAAGTGCGCTGGCACGGCCAATGCCGCGGGAGGCACCGGTGACGAGTGCCGTCTTGCCGTAGAGGTTGGTCATGATAAGCATCCCTTGGTCTTGATCCAGAATCCCGGTGCCAGATTCAGGCGTGCCTGGTCTATTCAGAAAGGAACAGGGACGCGTGGCCGACAAAGCGCTCGGGGTATTGATACTGCGAACCGTGGCTGGCATCCGGGTAGAGGATCAGTTGCGCGTTCGGCAGATGCCGCTGCAGGATCGAAGAGTTCACCGAATAGATGATCACGTCGTTGTCACCATTGACGACCAGCGTTGGCTGCTTGATCGCCTTCAGGTAATCGAAGGGGTTCTCGCGTGGTGCGCCCCACTTGGTCAACGCCCCGATCTGCGCAGGTCCGACCTTGTCGCTAACGCCTGGATCGCGATCCACTGTGCGTTGTCGAAAGCGTTTGAGATAAGCATGGCCCGCCGCTTGGCTGGCTTGGGACGGGGTGAAGAACACCCTGAGCCACAAGTGATCTGGCTCGTCGTAGGTCGCTCCGAAGATCTCCTGCGCTTCGGGCGTCAGCGAGGCCATACCCTCACCGCTGCGCGGTCCGGTCCCCACCAGGATCAACCGCCGTACGAGCGCCGGTTCGGCTAGCGCCAGTTCCTGCGCGACCAGGCCGCCGAGCGAAAAGCCAAGTACGTCCACCTGTGTGAGGCCGAGCGCCCTGATGAAGACCGCGGCGTTGGCCGCCATTTCCTCAATTGAGTTCGGCACCTCCCCCGAACTGCTGGAGATACCGGCGTTGTTAAACAGAATGACTTCACGGTCGTGCGCCAATCCGTCCGTCACCGCAGGATCCCAGTGATCCATCGTGCCGGTGAAATGCATATTGAGGACGAGTGGAACCCCACCCGATTTGCCGAAGCGTCGGTATGCGAACCGAATACCCGCTGCGTCCACGAACTGCGTCGGCGCGCTCTGATGATTGTACTGAGTCATTGAGATTCCCTCTGGTGATGCCCCCCCCTTAACCGGGTGCGGAGCAAATCTGCGCACCCGGGCAGGATCAGTTAGCGGTATGACCGCCGTCGACGTTGAGGACATGGCCGGTGATGAATGAAGCTTCGTCCGATGCGATGAAGACGATCGCATTGGCAAGGTCCTCCGAGAGGCCGAGTCGGCCCAGCGGAACCTGCGCCACCAAGGCCGCTTTGTTCTCCTGCGTACCGGTGAAGCGGGTGAGCATGCCGGTGTCCGTGGGGCCCGGCGAGACCGCATTCACGCGAATGCCCGACGCGGCGAGTTCGAGCGCCACCGACTTGGTGATGCCTTCGACAGCGTGCTTGGCGCCCACATAGATCGAGGCATAGGCCGCGCCCTTGTGCCCGTAGGTCGAGGAAATATTGATGATGCTGCCGCTCCCCTGGGCCTGCATGACACGCACCTCGTGCTTCATGCTCAGGACCACGCCGAGAACGTTCGTATCGAAGGTCGCGGCAACGCTTTGCGCGGTCTGTTCCGTGATCGGGCCGACCATACCTTCAGTGGCAGCGTTGTTCACGGCGACGTCGAGACGCCCAAACCGCGCAACGGTCTTGTCGACCATATTGCGGACGTCATCTTCGTTGCGGACGTCGGCGTTGATGAATTCGGCCTCCGAGCCGAAAGAGCGCAACTCCTCAACGAGTGCGTTGCCGGCTTCGTCGCGTCGACCGGTAACGACCACCTGCGCACCTTTCCTGGCGAAGGCGACGGCAGTGGCTCGGCCGATGCCGGTGAGGGCTCCGGTGATCAGAATAACGGGCTTGTTCATTTTTAAGCTCCTGCAAGGTATGACTTGCGGCGTATAGATCGCCGAATGGCTTCGGCGCTGGGAGTAATCCCCCGACGCCGCCATAGGCAACAAACTAGGAGCTTATGGTGGAGTTGAAAAAGACTTTGTAAGCTGTGGGCATACCTGACAGGCATGAGAGCACCATGGAACTGCGACATCTTCGATATTTCATTGCCGTCGCCGAGACGGGTAGCCTGACGGAAGCAGCCGAGAAACGACTGCACACCTCGCAGCCTTCGTTAAGCCGGCAGATCCGGGATCTGGAAAATCATGTCGGGGTCGAGTTGCTGTCGCGCAGCGTTCATGGCGTCGAGCTGACCGCTGCGGGCAAAGCCTTTCTCGACCACGCCCGCCTGGCGCTGATGCAGGTCGATGCTGCGGTCGAAACGGCACGCAGGGCGGCGCAGCCGACAAGGAAGACATTCTCCATCGGCTTCCAGACCGGGCACGAGATGAACTGGTTGCCGCGAGCGATGCACGTGCTGCGCGACGAAATGAAGAACATCCAGGTCATGGTCTCCAGCGACTATTCACCAGATCTCGCCGAAGCGCTCGTCCGCGGCCGGCTGGACCTGGCCTTCCTGCGCGTAGAACCGGATTACGACCTCGAGTACCACGTGGTGGACCGGGAGCCACTCATCGTCCTGATGCCGAGCGACCATCGCCTCACTGCGCGCGAAGCAGTGCGCCCGCAAGATTTAGTGGGCGAGATTTTCATCGGTGGCTCGAACAAGGCCAAGGTGCTGCGTGCAGTCACCGAAGACTATCTGCGTCGCTCAGGGCTCGACATCAAATTGGATCACGGGGTGGACAATTTGGCGATGGCCATGTCCTTGGTCGCCTCCACCCGCGGACTGGCGTTGATGCCCGCCTATGCCAAGAATTTGCTGCCGTGGTCTGTCGTCAGCCGTCCGCTAGAAGGCGAGGCACCGGTGATCGATTTAGCGGTGGGCTACAGCAAGTCGAACACCTCACCGATTCTCAAGCTGTTTCTGTCGCGGCTCGGCGAACTGATGGCACCGAAGTGAAACCTGTAGAGAATAAAGGGAAGACATATTGGATTCGTTCTGGCCGCCCGCTCGCATTCGTCTTCATATCTGGTTTTGTCAGGCCTTGTGAGCGGACCGGTATGACACGAGACTTTTTCGAACGCCTTTAAGTAGTCCGAAAACGCACAGCAGTGTAACGCGTTAACGGGCAGCTATCGGCTGCGGATTCAACCGGTGGCCCGCACCACAGGAAAATTCGGACCGCTTGCGCTGATCGGAATCCTTATTAGAAATGAGCGAAACGATCATTTGAATGATTGAATTGCGCAATTTCAGTTGTTGGCCTAAGATCGATTTGACTGAATCAATCATCAGATGATCGATTCAGTCAGTTTCGAGGTGAAACACGTCTTGCCAAACAATTATAAAAGGAGACCCTCGTGGCCCAGATTCCTATCAAGCGCACCATTGAACGCATCCCCGGCGGCATGATGATCGTGCCTCTGCTGATCGGCTCACTCGTGGCGACATTCCTGCCTGACACGCCCAAATTTTTCGGATCATTCACCAATGCGCTGTTCACCGGCGCACTGCCCATTCTGGCGGTGTTCTACGTGTGCATGGGCGCGAGCATCAATATCAAGGCCACGCCTTACCTGCTCAAAAAGGGTGGCACGCTGCTCATCACCAAAGTCGGCATCGCCGTGCTCATCGGCATCGTGCTTGGCCACTTCCTGGGTGAGCAGCCGGTATCCTCCGGGCTTTTCGCCGGTATCTCCACGCTGGCGGTGGTCGCCGCAATGAACGATACCAACGGCGGCTTGTACATGGCGCTGATGGGGCAGTACGGCCGCTCCGAAGACGTCGGTGCCTATTCGGTGATGTCGCTGGAGTCCGGGCCTTTTCTGACCATGGTTACCCTCGGCATTGCCGGCTTGTCAGCCTTCCCCTGGCCGACGCTGGTGGGCAGCATCCTGCCGCTGGCCCTGGGCATGCTGCTGGGCAACCTCGACCGCGACATGCGCGACTTCCTGGCCAAGGCCGTGCCGGTGATGATCCCGTTCTTCGCCCTCGCACTGGGTGCCAGCCTCGATCTGCATAACGTCTGGCAGGCTGGTTTGCTGGGTCTTGGCATGGGTGTCGCGGTGGTCGTGCTGACCGGCATTCCGCTGTTCTTCGCCGATCGTTTGACCGGTGGCACCGGTGTTGCCGGCGTGGCGGCAGCCACCACCGCGGGCAATGCCGCCGCCGTTCCGGCGTTGATCGCAGCGGCGAACCCGGTGTACGCCGAAGCGGCCAAGAGCGCGACAATTCTGGTGGCTGCCTGCGTTGTGGTCACCGCGATCCTCGCACCGTTGCTCACTGCAGCGGTGGCCAAACGCGTGCAACAGCGCAACCCCGTCGACATCCCCGAGTCGGCCCCCCAACCGCAAAAGCAGGAAGCCCTGCGATGAGCATTCTGATCATCGCAGACGATCTGTCCGGCGCGGCGGATTGTGCCATCGGCTTTGCCAGCATGGGGATGCAAACGGTCGTCACGCTCGAGCCTTTGCATGACAAGGCTGACGCCCAGGTGATTGCCGCCGATACAGACACTCGGCGCCTGTCCCCGACGCAAGCCGCCGAACACACGGTCGCTGCGTACAAGGCGCTGCATCGTCCTGGTCAGCGGCTGTACAAGAAAATCGATTCGACCTTGCGCGGCAACTGGGCGGCGGAAGTTGCCGCCCTGCAACCGCTGGCGGGCCTGGCCATCGTCGCCCCGGCGTTTCCTGCGACCGGGCGCACGTTGCGAGGTGGACGGGTGTTCGTCAACGGCCAGCCACTGGAAACCACCGATACCTGGAAGCTCGAAAACGCCGATCGTCCGGCGGATGTCGAGGCGATGCTGGTGGCCGCAGGCCTGAGCAGCGCCAAGCTTGATCTCGACACCTTGCGCGGTAATGAAGAAGCACTCGTGCGTCACATCGCTGAAGTGGCGAGCAAGGGTACCCAGGCGCTGATCGTCGATGCGCAAACCGAAGACGACCTGCTGACGATCGCTCGCCTGACCGCGTCGATGGAACAGCCGCTGTTCTGGATCGGCTCGGGTGGGCTGGCGCGGGAAATCGCCAGTCTTGCGGATTTTTCCGAAGCACGCTTCACGGCTATCGAACCCACTGCGCTGGAAAAAAGTCAGGGACCGATTCTGATCATGGTCGGCAGCCTGTCAGGTGTCTGCGAACGGCAATGCGCACAGCTCAAGGAGCGTGGCGGGGTCAGCGAACTGGTTGTCCCGCCTGAAGTCCTTCGCCAAGGCACGACACACGTCGATTGGGCGCTGTGGCAAGCGCGCATCGGCGAGCAGTTGGACGGCTGGAGCGACCTGTTGCTGCGCATTGGTCGCGATGAGGCGTTCGATCCCCAGGAGGGCGCTCAACTCTCAACCCGGTTGGCCGTGCTGGTAGAACCGCACTTCGCCAAGGTCGGCGGCCTGATTGCCACCGGTGGCGAGACGGCGCGGGCCATATTGACCACCGTCGGCATCGACAGCCTGCAATTGCTCACTGAAATCGAAGCCGGCGTGGCTTTCGCGCGCCCCACCGTTTCCCGGCAAGGGCATCGTCCCGGCATTGTTACCAAGGCAGGTGCATTCGGCACCGACCACGCCTTGTATGCGGCATGGCAGCACTTGAGCGAACGCGCCGATCGCTCCCCGCCCCAACGTACACGAATCCAAGGACTCCAATGAACACTATGAGCAACTACCTCCCCATCATCGGCATCACCATGGGCGACGCCTCGGGTGTCGGCCCGGAAATCATCGTCAAGAGCCTGACCCACCACATCGTCTACCAACAATGCCGGCCATTGGTGATCGGCGATGCGCGGCGCCTGGAGCAGGCCAACGTGATCGTCGGCGGCAGCGCCAAAGTGCGCCGTATCGAAGACGCCTCCCAGGCTTTGTACGAGGCCGGTACCATCGATTGCATCGACCTCGACCTGATCCCCGATGACCTGCCGTTCGGCGAGCTGTCACCCATTGCCGGTGACGCCGCTTATCAATACATCGCCCGCGCCGTGGAACTGGCCGAGGCCAAACAGATCGATGCGATCTGCACCGCGCCGCTGAACAAGGAAGCGCTGCATGCCGGCGGTCACAAGTACCCCGGCCACACCGAAATGCTCGCGCACCTGACCCACGTCGACGAAGTGTCGATGATGCTGGTGGCACCGCAACTGCGGGTGATTCACGTCACGACCCACATCGGCATCATCGATGCGATCCGCAAGATCGAACCGGGCCTGGTCCAGCGCACTATCGAACGCGGCAACGCCACACTGATCAAGGCGGGCATCGCCCGTCCGCGGATTGGCGTGTGCGGGATCAACCCGCATGCCGGTGAAAACGGCCTGTTCGGTTATGGCGAAGAGGAAGAAAAAATCATCCCGGCGGTGAAGCTGCTGCAGGAACGCGGCCTTGACGTGACCGGCCCGCTGCCGGCCGACACCCTGTTCTTCCGCGCCGGGCGTGGCGACTTCGATCTGGTGGTGGCGATGTATCACGACCAGGGCCACGGTCCCGTCAAAGTACTGGGGCTCGAAGCCGGAGTGAACGTGACCGTCGGCCTTGAAGTGATCCGCACCTCGGTCGATCACGGCACCGCCTTCGACATCGCCGGCAAGGGCATCGCCGATGAGCGCAGCCTGCTCGAAGCACTGCGCCAGGGCGCGGAGCTGGCCACGCGACGGGGATGAGGTGCAGCGGTGTTGTCGTGTAAGATCGACCACCGTCCAACCAACGAGACCCGCCATGAAAGTGTCCGAACGCCACCGCGCCATCCTCGATCTCGTACGCATCGGCGATGCCAACGTCGAGCAATTGAGCGCGGCCCTCGGCGTTTCGGAAGCGACCGTGCGGCGCGACCTGACCATGCTCGCCAAGCAGCGGCACCTGGTCCGCACCTACGGCGGCGCCACCGCCGTGGTGGGCGTCCATGAACCGGAAGCCTCGCTGGAAGAGCGCAAAACCAGCCAGTGGGAACAGAAAGACGCCATCGCCTTTGCAGCGGCTGCCCACGTCCAGGACGGCGACACTGTGCTGCTCGACGGCGGCACCACTTGCGCCGCATTGGCTCATCATCTGTGCTCGCGCCAGGACGTGCACGTGGTGACCAACAACCTGCTCGCCGTAATGACCCTGGCCAACGCGCCGGGCGTGCGCCTGACCTTGATCGGCGGCGATTTGCGCGGCTCGAGCATGAGTACCTTGGGGCCATTGGCCGAGCTGACATTGAGTCGCTTGAGCGTGGACAAAGCCTTCCTCGGCGCAGACGGCGTCGTCGCGGAATTCGGCTTGTGCGAGGCGAGTGCACAGCAGGCTTATCTCAAGGAATGCATCATCAAGCGGGCTGCGCAGATCGTCGTTCTCGCCGACACCGACAAACTGGGGCGGGCGCGGCAGCAGCATTGGACGCCTATCGAACGCGAATGGCGATTGATTACTTGTGCTACTGCCGATGAAGCTGCGCTCGCACCGTTTCACGCGATTGCGCAAATCACTGTGGAAACCGTGGACCTCGCCTGATTGCCTGCCTTTTGTGGGGAACGAGGCATTGCGCCAGGAAACCCCGACGTTTTTCAGCAGCCCAGTCCTAAAACGGTGAGCTGTTCGTTGAGAACCATTTGTTTTACTTTTTGGTTGCGCCTACTGCTTCTTGAATAACAGTAAGAACAGAGCTGTTGCGGCAAGCAGTGCACCCGTAAGGAAAGTGCTGTCTGACCCAATGCTTTGCCAAAGCCAGCCTGCAAGAACGCTGGCGATCAGCATGCATATACCACTGACAAGATTGAAAATGCCGAAGGCCGTGCCCTTGAGTTCCGTGGGAGCTTTATCAGCTACCAGCGAGGCAAGAATGCCTTGGCTAAATCCCATATGAAGCCCCCACAAGACAACACCCAACATCATCGTTATGACAGAACCGGACTGAGCGAGTACCAGATCCGCCATGACAAGCAACCCCATACCCAGGCAGAGCAGTTTGGTGCGACTGATGCGATCAGATAGCCAGCCGGCAGGATATGCGGACAGCGTATAAAAAAGTGCCATTACCACCATCACCAGCGGAGTCCAGGTAGTCGACAGGCCTGTCTGTTGTGCTCGTAATACCAGAAACGCCTCGCTGAAACGAGCAAGCGTAAACACCCCTCCAGTCATGACAACCCACCAATAACCAGAGGAGAAGTCGTGAAGGACCCTCCAATGAATTGGAGATCGAAATTTGTGTTCGCTCGGGAGGTGTGTGGGTTCTTTTACTCCTGTGACAATGAGAACCACCGCCACTGCTGCCGGAATAACTGCAAACCACAGGACAAGCTGTATATCTGCGAGCCATAACATGAGCACGATGGCCAGAGCAGGGCCAAGAACAGCCCCTACGGTATCCATCGACTGCCGCAGTCCAAAGCAGGCGCCACGGATTTCTGGTGGCGACACATCTGCGATCAGAGCATCTCGTGGCGCCCCACGAATGCCTTTGCCAATTCGATCCAGAAAGCGTGCCGTAAAGACCACTTCAACCGAGTAAGCCAGAGGAAAAAGTGGTTTGGTCAGAGCGGCTAAACCATATCCAAGCAATAGCAACCCTTTGCGCCGACCAATAAAGTCGCTGATAGCACCAGAGAATATCTTGACGAGCATGGCGGTCGACTCGGCAATACCCTCAATCACTCCGACGGCCAATGCACTCGCACCCAATGTCGTGACCAAAAACACAGGCAGTAAACTGTGTACCAGCTCGGATGATAGATCCATAAAGAGGCTGACAAAGCCAAGAGCCCAAATCGTGCGCGGAATGCGAACAGGCTCAGCTTTGGTGTTTGAACATTCGCTACTCATATTTTCATCCTGTACTCATTGGCATCAAGGAGAGACTGAGAAAGCTGTTTGGTAGTGCTTGCAGGCGAATCAGGTTCCCGCCAGAGCGGCCGCTCAAACCAGAACGATGTAATTGCCCCCATAGTGTTGCTCAATAGTCTGTTTGAGGTATTACCGAAAGCTGACCTTGATTGACTATGACGCTAGGGATTTACCCCCGCATGTCTGCACGGGCCAGGTCATTCCGATGGACCAGGCAGCACACTACGTCTGTTCCATCCATCAACCGCAACGAGGAGCTTGATAGCTATGGAAAAAGTCATCTATCTACTGTGGCGTGATACTCAAGTCAGTCCTGATACCTTCGCCCATCGCCTGCGCAGTGAGGTCGCCGGGCAATTGCAGGCACTCGGTGCCCGTGGTGTGCAATTGAACCTGTCCGATGCCGATGTGCAGCCTGCAGCCGGCCTGCGCCAGGAAAACAACCGGCCATTGCCCGATGGCAGTCTGTCGCTGTGGCTGGACAGTGCCAACGGGCCAGCTCGTCTCCCTTTCGACCACTTGATCAGTGCGGCAACGGCGCGCATGGCCGCCTACCTGGTATGCGAGTCGGTCGCCATCGCCAATACTCGCTTCCCGTCAATGCCCGGTGAGCGTACCCACGGGTTTGCCCAGCTGGCCCTGCTGACCCGCCCTCCCCGCCTGACCCCCGAGGCCTGGCTGGACATCTGGCGCAACCATCACACTGCGGTGGCCGTGGACACGCAAGACAACTTCCAATACGTGCAAAACCTGGTGGTGTCGGCACTGTCGCACGGGGCCCCACGGATCGATGCCATCGTCGAGGAGTGTTTTCCGCCAGCTGCCATGACCGATCCCCGGGCCTTCTTCGATGCGGTGGGCGACGAAGCGAAATTCC
Organism: Pseudomonas sp. GM49; assembly: GCF_000282355.1. Classification (GTDB taxonomy): domain Bacteria; phylum Pseudomonadota; class Gammaproteobacteria; order Pseudomonadales; family Pseudomonadaceae; genus Aquipseudomonas. The sequence continues at coordinate 23,224 of NZ_AKJL01000276.1, read as the reverse complement.
AGCGCAACCTGGCTGCGATGATGGACAGCTGCAGCCGCTTCATCGATTTCGACAAGATCGATGTGCTGCCCACCAGCCAGTACTGCCTGTAGGACCGGGAAATCGTCATGCGTGAAGCCCGGATAATCCAGACCTGGTCCTTGATTATCGAGCCTGAAGTGCTTTGCGCATGAAAACCCGAGCGAAGCCGTCCTCCATGCCCCCGGCGGGTTTCCTGGTGGCTCTGGGCCAAAAGCGAACCATCGGCGGCCCGGTGTCGCTTGGGAGTCCTCAAAATGATGCCGTAGCAATGGCATATCTCGCTAATAGCCAACGTAGACACGTTCTCGCCGATAAAATCCCTCCTGACAAGCGCGATAAGTAGCTAGCTATTTGTTAACGAAAGCCTGAAGTATTCATTTGAACTTTCAGATTCTTTCAGTGCGCGGCCTGTGCCTAACATCGACTCCACAGCGAACCAGCCTCTTGGCAGCCTGGCGTCGTCGAAGTGCTTTTGCAGTAGGCCCTGGGATTTTTGAGGATCACCGATGAAGCTGGAAATTTTCCGTACGCTATGGGGCTATACCGCCAGCAAAGCTCAGGCGCTTGAGGAGTTGCTGCACGCAGGCTTCGATGGCATGGAAGCACGCCTGCCACTGGACGCCCGTGAACGGGCTGAGTTTGGCGCGTTTCTCCAGGCCAATCGCCTGGGCTATATCAGCACAGTCTTCACCGCGTACGACGTACTGCCGGACCAGTCGGCGAGCCCTGCCGTCCACCTTAATGACCTCGACCAGAAACTCGCCTGGGCCGCCGAACTCGGCCCACGTTTCGTCAACGTGCTGGCGGGCAATGATCGCTGGTCCTTGCCACAACAAGTGGAGTTCTTCGGTCGGGCACTTGAACTGGCGCGCAAGCACGGCCAGGTCTGCAGTTTCGAAACTCACCGCTCGCGCTCGCTGTTCAACCCCTGGGTGACCCTGGAGTTGATCCGCCAACTGCCCGATCTGTTGTTCACCAGTGACATCAGCCATTGGGTCGTGACTTGCGAGCGTCTGTTGAATGACCCGGCCGATGACCTGAGCGCCTTCATCGAGCGGGTTCACCATATCCAGGCCCGGGTTGGTTATGACCAGGGACCGCAGGTTCCGCACCCGGCGGCTCCCGAATATGCAAAGGAACTGGCCTTCCATCAGCAGCACTGGGAAAGCATCTGGCGCTCACAGCAAGCCCGCGGTTACCAGGTCAGCACCCTGACCCCGGAATTCGGCGCCGACGGCTACCTGCATCATTTGCCCTTCACCAATGTCCCGGTCGCCGACCTGTGGTCATTGAACGTGTGGATGGGCCAGACCGAGCGCGAACACTTCGAGCGTTTCCACCACTCAAGCCATCCTTAGGGAGCCGATGCGTCATGCCTGACAATAAAAACAACAGCGCCTGCACTGACACACACAAAGCCAACTTCAATAGCATCCCGGTGGTCAACATCGCCGGTCTGTTCAGCTTTGAACTGGAGCATCGCCTGGCCGTAGCCGAACAATTGGGGCGCGCCGCCAGCGAGGTCGGGTTCCTCTATATCACCGATCATGGTATCGACCCGCAACTGATCGCCAACCTGCGCAAGGCTGCCAGGGACTTTTTCGACCAGTCCCTGGACACCAAGATGCGCCACTACATCGGCACCTCGCAAACCCACAAGGGCTTTGTACCCGAAGGCGAAGAGGTCTATTCCAAAGGTAAGCCGGACCACAAGGAAGCCTTCGACGTCGGCTTCGAAGTCCAGGCCGATGACCCGCTGGTACTGGCCAACACCCCATTGCTGGGGCCCAACGACTGGCCGCAGTTGCCAGGTTTCAAGGCGTCGGTGCAGGCCTACTACGAAGCGATATTCGCCTTGGGCCGGCGCTTGTTCGGTGGCTTCGCCCTGACCCTGGGCCTGGAAGAAAACTATTTCGACAGCCTGGTCACCCGTCCGCCGTCCAAGCTGCGCCTGATCCACTACCCGTTCGACGGTGCCGCCCATGACGCACCGGGTCTTGGCGCCCATACTGATTACGAGTGCTTCACCATCCTCCTGGCCGACAAACCGGGCCTTGAGGTGATGAACAATCTTGGCCAATGGATCGATGCGCCACCGATGGCCGATGCCTTTGTGGTCAACATCGGCGACATGCTGGAAGTGATGACGGCAGGCGCATTCGTTGCCACTGCGCACCGGGTGCGCAGTGTGAAGGAGGAGCGTTATTCCTTCCCGCTGTTTTATGCCTGTGACTACCACACCCAGATCAAACCGCTGCCCGGGTTCGCCCAGGCCGGCAACGACTACGAAGAGATCACGATCGGCGAACACATGTATGGCCAGGCGCTGCAGACCTATCAGTATCTGCGCCAGAGGGTGGCCAACGGGGAAGTTCAACTGCCAGGCAAGGCACGCAAGCCCGCCAGTTTCGGACACTTGAAAAATCAGGCGCAACCGTCCTGATTGAAGTTTTCAGCTAAACCCCTACCTATGCCGGAGTCAGTAAAAATGAAAAACAATAAAAAGAACCTTTTGTGCCTGGCTGTATTGGCAGCCGGCATGTTCGGTGCCTCGGTAAGCATGGCCGCGTCAGATACGTTCAAGGTCGGCATGGAGATCACCTACCCTCCTTTCGAGTCCTATGACAAGGACAAGAATGTGGTGGGTTCGGACCCCGAACTGGCAACCGCACTGGCCAAGCATATGAACGCCAAGGTGGAGTTCGTCGACACCAAGTTCCCGAGCCTGATCCTGGGCCTGAATTCCGGCAAGTACGACGCGGTCATTTCCGGCATGTACATCACGCCGGAGCGCCAGACCCAGGCGCAGACCATTGCGTACGCCAACACCGGTGCCGCGGTCATGGTGCCCCAGGGCAGCGAGATCAATGCGAAAAAACCTGAAGACCTGTGCGGCCTGAAGCTGGGCCTGGAACAGGGCACGACCTGGGTCAAGGAATTCAGGAAGCTGTCCGACGAATACTGCGTGCCGAACAACAAGGGCGCCATCACCGTCAGCGAGTACCCTTCGGCGCCCGAAGTGACCCAGGCCCTGCTGTCCAAGAACATCCAGGCCCAGGTTGAAATCGCCGGTGCCGCCAAAATGATCGCGGAAAAGACCAATGGCCGGGTCGTGATCACCACCGAGCACCCGATCTATCAACAAACCCTGGGCATCTTCGTCAAGAAAGGTAATGACCAAACCTACCAGGCCGTGCAAAAAGCCTTCGAGGAAACGAAAAAGAGCGGAGAATACGCAGCAATCCTCAAGAAATACGGCCTGGAAGAACCGACCGCCAACTAAGAACCTGTCCTTGTAGTCTGGTTATCTGCCGTCCCTGCGTGGGGGCGGCAGATCGAGGTGTCCCATGCAATTCGATTGGTCGTATTTCTTCTCCCTGTTCTCCCTGCCAGACTTCTGGAATGCCTGCGTCACGGTCATCCAGCTCAGTGCCCTGGCCTGGTTCATCGGCATGCTGCTGGGTTTTGTCCTGGCCACCGCCAAGCTGTCCCAATCGCCCTTGCTGCGCATTCCCGCAGCGGTCTACATCTGGTTTTTCCGCAGCATCCCGTTGCTGGTGCTGGTGGTGTTCGTCTACAACTTGCCGCAGTTGTTTCCCGGCAGCGGACCGATTCTGTCCAACCCCTTCTACTCCGGCCTGCTGGCCCTGGTGGTCACCGAAGCGGCGTACATGGCGGAGATCCATCGTGGTGGCCTGATTTCCGTGGCCAAGGGCCAGAAGGAAGCCGGGCGCGCGCTGGGTGTCGGCCTGTTCGGCATGCAGCGCTTGATCGTGATCCCCCAGGCTTTCCGTATTTCGCTGCCCACTTTGATCAATGAATACATCACGGTGGTCAAGCTGACATCGCTGGTCTCGGTGATCTCCCTGACCGAAATCCTCACGGTCGGCCAACGCCTCTATGCCACTAACTTCCTGGTCATGGAGACCCTGGCTGCAGTAGGCGTCTACTACGTGTTGATCGTAACCGTGTTCGGCTATTTCCTGCAGCGTCTGGAGCGCTACCTGGACCTGAACTTCCGCAAGCCGCACACACTCGACGCAGCCACCATCGCCAAGTTCAGGGCCAGCGCCGAAGCGTTGCCCGACAATGCGCGTAAAACCACAGGCAGCAACGCGACGCCAATCCTGCAACTGAAGAACATCCAGAAGAGCTATGGCACGCACAAAGTGCTGCTGGGTATCGACCTGAATGTCGAATGCGGCCAGGTGGTCTCGATCATCGGGCCATCCGGCTCCGGCAAAACCTCGCTGATCCGCACGGTCAACGGCCTGGAAAGCATCGATACCGGCGACATCAAGTTGTTTGGCGAAACCTTCATCGAAGCCTCAGATAAACCCAACAGCTCCCGCCTGCGCAAAGGCGTGCGGCACATCGGCATGGTGTTCCAGAACTTCAACCTGTTCCCGCACCGCACCATTCTCGACAACGTCACCCTGGCGCCGCGTTACCATGGCCAGCCGGGCGAGCTGAGTGAACATCGTGCTTATGCGCTACTGGACAAGGTCGGCCTGCTGGCCCATGCCCACAAGTACCCGCACCAGCTCTCCGGTGGGCAGCAACAGCGCGTGGCGATTGCTCGAGCCCTGGCGATGGAGCCGCAGATCATGCTGTTCGACGAACCGACCTCGGCCCTCGACCCGGAACTGGTCAACGACGTGCTGAATGTGATCCGCGATTTGGCCAAGGAAGGCATGACCATGCTGATCGTGACCCACGAAATGGACTTTGCCATGTCGATATCCGACAGGGTCGTATTCATGGAGAACGGTAATATCCAACTGGATGCGGCACCTCAAACCATACGATGCGATGCCGAAGGGGAAAGAGTGCGGCGCTTCATGGGAATCAGTACCCGATCGCCAAGCCTGTCTAAAACTGTGGATCATGCATGAGCATGGTGCTGCTCTAGGCAACCCCTTACATTGAGCTTCCTTCTTTCAGGAATACACGCATGAATCTTGGAATAGCAGGACGCTGGGCACTGGTGTGTGCCGCCAGCAAAGGCCTGGGTAAAGCCTGCGCACAGGCACTCGTCAGCGAGGGCGTGAACGTGGTGATCACCGCCCGAGGCGAACACACGCTGAATGAAACAGCCCGTCAGCTCAGAGCAATCAATCCGGAAGTGACGGTCATCGCCGTAGCCGGAGACATTTCGACGCCCGAGGGTCGGGCGGCAGCGCTCATGGCCCATGAGCATTTCGATATCTTGATCAACAATGCTGGAGGCCCTCCCCCCGGGGATTTCCGCGAATGGAATCGCGACATCTGGTTCAAGGCGCTGGATGCCAACATGCTCACTCCCATCGAGCTGATCAAGGCAACGATCGATGGTATGGCGGCACGCGGATTTGGCCGGATCATCAACATCACGTCGAGTGCCGTGAAGTCCCCTATCGAAAGCCTGGGTCTGTCCAATGGCGCACGCAGTGGTCTGACGGGGTTTATCGCAGGGCTTGCCCGGCAAGAAAACATTGCCAGTCGTAATGTGACGATCAACAACCTGCAACCGGGCTCATTCGACACTGATCGACTGCGTGACAACCTGGTCGCTGCTGCTGAACAGTCAGGGCAAGACAGTGAGGCATTCCTTGACGAATGCCGTAGCGAAATTCCGGCCAAACGCTTCGGCTCACCCGAGGAATTCGGTGCGCTTTGTGCCTTCGTTTGCAGCAGCCATGCGGGCTACCTGACCGGGCAGAACCTGTTGATCGATGGTGGGGCCGTTCGCTCCAGCCAATAATGGGCGCGGGATGGTAGCCATGGCGGTGACGGACGGCCTGTTGCAGACCGTCCGTCACCGTCATGGGTGATCAGGGTTTGCGCGCAATGATCACCTGACTTTTCGCCACCACGGCATCCAGCGCCTGCTTGATCTGTGCACCCCGTGGCGAAGCCAGAATCGCCTGCCAGGTATCCGCCCAGTGGTTGAGCAACGGATGGTCCGGGTTGCTGAAATCGACCTTGGCTTCCCAGAACAGCAGCATCCACATCGACCAGTAGAATCCGTACTGGCTGTGGCTGATCACTTCCAGGCCGGCATCGCTGACCATGGCCTTGAACTGCTCTTCGCTGATGATGCGAATGTGGTTGGGCTTCTTGAAATACTCGGCCGCCGCGATATCTTTCTGCAGGTCTTCGGAGCTTGGGTGCGGGACGCTCAGCAGATACAACGCACCCGGCTTACCGACGCGCACCAGTTCGGCGAGGAACTGCGCCGGATCGTCCACGTGCTCGATGACCTCGGTCGACACCACCCGCGTGGCGGTCGCATCGGCAATCGGCAACGGGTTGCAGTCGGTGACATGGCATTCGACGTCGCGGGCCGGTGTATCGCTCAGGCGCTGGCGGGTTGCTTCGACCTTGGCCGCGTCGATATCGGCGATGATGATCTTCGCCCCGCGCATCCCGCAGAAATGCACGTTGCCGCCGTCGCCACAGCCCACATCCAGCAGCGTGTCCTCGGGGGTCACCGGGAAACCGCTGAACAGCTCGCCGGTTTGCTGATTGAACCAGCCGCTGAGCATCGCGTCGTGCAGGCCGAGCATATAGGGGTCGACCTTGTCCGCCACTGGCGACGCGAGCGGTGTCTCTGGCTGCACAGGCGCGGGCGTGCCCGCCGTGAGTTTCTTCAAAAGGCTCAGCATGAGGTGGCTCCAGAGGATGGGACGGCTGTTCGGGAGGTGCCCAGGCGTTTGACCAGCGAAGCTCCGCGGTTGCGCATGGGCATTTCGATGTAGCGATAGTTGAGTTCGCTCAGCAGCACGATCAGGCCGCCAGCCATCAGCAACATCAGTATCGGATGGCCAGCCGGACTGGGCAGCCCGGCAGCCTGTAATCGGAAAATGAATTCACGAACCAGCAAGTAGGCCGGGATATGGATCAAGTAAATCCCGTAGGAACGACTGCCGACCCACGTCATCAGGTTTTTGAACACGCCGCGCGGCAACAGGTAATCGCGGTTGTAAGAAGCGATCCAGACCAGCAGCGCGCACAGCACCGCAATCACGCCGATCCGGTAAGAAGTGAAGGTGAAACGATCCGTTGCCATGAAGCTGAGCAGCAGCGACACCGTGATCAATGCGGCAACACCCGCCCATGGACGACGCAAGAATTTTGGCTCCCAGCGTAGGTACGACGGTTGCGTACTCCACATCGCCAACAGCACGCCAAGGGCCAGCGCGTCGGTGCGTATCACCATCAGGATCGGCGTGCGCAAGGTGAACAATTGCACCGCAACCAACGCCAGCAAAGGCCACACCAGGTGCTTGCGAAACAGCACGATCATCAGCGGAAACAGCAGATAGAACTGCTCCTCCAGCGACAGGCTCCAGTACACGAAACTGGTGCCGTACTCATAGCGATAAAAACTGTCGGCAAAACGGAAATTGGCGTATTGCGCGATGCCGGCCAGGGTCGCCTGAAGGTTCGCGTGCAGCGTGCCGAACGCACCGGAGCGGTTGAGAAAAAGGCACGCCAGCAACATCAGCGCCAGCCATAACCAGGCCGATGGCAGCAAACGAAAGGCCCGGCGCAACCAGAAATCGCGCGTCTGTTGCCAATACTCCTGACGCGTTGTGCAGCGGCGCAAGGCCGGGATCAGGCTACGGGCAATGACGAAGCCCGAGATCGCGAAAAAAAGATCCACGCCCCACCACGGCTGGCTGTACAGCGTGATCGTCTGCAGCAACGGCACAGCCGCCGCGAACAGGCTGTCCTGCAAGTGATGAAACAGCACGCCGAGCACCGCAATGCCGCGCAACAACTCGATGTCCATGATCCGCTTGTCGTTACTCATACGCCCTCCTGGGCATAGGGTTTACGAGCAATGATCACCTGGCTCTTGGGCATGAACCGGTCCAGCATCTGCTTGATCGCCAACCCGTCGGGCTGTGCCAGCAGGTCCTGCCAGGTTTTCGCCCAGCTCTCCATCAGCGGTGGATATGGGGCCTGAATCCGGTCGCGTACCGCACCGCCCAGGTCTCGTCCGGCGGCCCGTTCACTGGCCCAGAAAAAAATCATGCCCATGACCCAGAAAAACCCGGTGGCCTGGCGATGTTCGATGACCAGGCCCGCGTCCTCCACCAGCGCGGCGAACCGCTCGGGGCTGAAAATCTGCACGTGATTGGGCGATTGAAAGTAGCTGGCGGGGGCAATGCCTTTCTGCAAATGCTCGCCCACCGGGGACGGCACGCTCAGCAGATACAGTGCGCCGGGGCGCCCCATGCGTACCAGTTCGGCCATGAAGGGTTCTGGTTGGTCGATGTGCTCGAGCACCTCCATGCACACGACTTTGCTGGCGCAGCCCTCGGCCAATGGCAGCGGCAAACTGTTGCTGACCAGCCCCAGGTTCGGTTTGTCCGACTGTGCCGCCACTTGCCGGGCAAGCTCGCGGACCTTGTCGTGTTCACTGTCGGTGAAGATCACCGAAGCACCCTGGCGGACTGCGAACAACGTCGCCACGCCTTCGCCGCAACCGACATCCAGCAAGGTGTCTTCGGCGGTGATGGCAAACCCCTTGAGCAATTCGCCGCTGTCGCCGAGAAACCAGCCATCAAGCAGGGCATCGTACAAACCGATATCACGGGGCGAGACCCTCGTTTGCGGCGGGGTGACCTCTACCGGTGCAGGCCGCAACTTCGCAAGCAGGCGCCGAATCATGTGCCCGACGCTTGTACGGAGTTTGCATCACGCTGCTCCAGCAACTGCTCGAATACCGCCTTCAGGCGCTGTTCGGCAACGGCCTGACTGCAGAATCCCTGCAGGCTGCGAACGGCATGGGCCGACATCCGTTGATAACGCTCGAAGTCCTGCCTGGCGACGTCATGGCTGGCGGAAAATGCCGTGCACAGCGAGTCCCAGTCCGTGACGTAGCGCAGGGTACGATACGCGGCGCGAGGATCGTGGGGCCAGGATGTCAGTTCGTCGGTACTGTCGACGATAAACGCGTTGTCACGGTCGATGTAGTCGGCCATGGCGGTGTTCAGCGGCGCAATCGCCGGCTTGCCGCAGGACATGAACTCCATCAACGGCAGGCATTGTCCTTCGCCGTAGGAACAATTGACGACGTAACTGGTGGCCTCGACCAGGCGCTCGTAATCGACGTCGGACAGATAGCCGTGGATCAGCACGATGCGGCACTGATAAGACTGATTCTTGTAGACGTGGTGCAGCATGTCGTTCAGTGCGTTGGATATGTCATGGTGCGTAAGCTTGAGCACCAGGGTCGCATCGGGCGTGTCGCGGAAGGCGGTGCAGAAGGCACTAATCATGTCCTTCCAATTCTTGCGTCCGTCGTAGGGATTGAACACCGAGGTGTAGACCACGCCCTCGAGCAGCAGCTCACAGTCGCGCGGCGGCTGGTCGAAGGCGATCGGTGTGCCCTCGCGCAATCGTTCGGGACCGTAGGGGCGCAAGTCCGTGGTGCGACTGTCGATCAATAGCCCGCGCAGGTTCAGACGCGTAGGGCCCACGACCGGACGCGTGTCCAGAAGCTCGCCACGGGCGGCAAAACGGTCCCAGACAGGCGCTGCGATAGCGCTGATCGGGTAATCGGGGCCCATCACATCGCGCACGGCATTCACGGTAAAACTGGAGTGGGTGATCGCCGTCCCGCTGGCGCCCAGCACCGTTCGCCAGTCATGCCGTGGTTCGCTCTGCCAGCTCTCGGTGGGAATGGTGCTGAACTCCCAGGCGAACACCGGAATCGTCGGGCACGCGTAGTGGATCGGCGTGCGATGCGGCGGGGAGAAGGACAGGAACACACAGTCTTCGCCCCGGCTCAGGCAATCGAAATACAGCCGATCGACCAGATCGTCCGGATTGCTGACCTCGACCACCTGCCCCAGCCGTTCGAGCACCGGGCGGAATTCCTTGAGGACGAAGTAATAGCTGTACTCGGGCCGCCCCAGGTTCTGCTGGATGTTGCTCTTGTTGGTTTCCGAATGAATGATGATCAGCACGATGCAGTCCCCGTTTCGGCAATCACCGGCACGACGTCACGGGCAGGCTCCTCTTTGAAGAACAGCGCCAGCCGCTGCTGCACCGGCGCGAAGCTGCAGTATTGGTGCATGCGTTCGCTGGCCGCGTCCGCCATGGCCTGCCAGGCGTCCGGCTGGTTTTTTGCCATCGCGTAGCTGTTCTCATAAGCTATTTTCAACGAACCCCAATCCGGCCGTTGGCGCAGGGTGCGATACAGGATGCGTGCGTCTTCCGGCCAGATCGTCGGCTCCTGGCTGGACTTGACGATGAAAGCCACACGCTCGTCGATGTAGTCGCGCATCGCCGTGTGGTTCGGTGCAATGACGGGCCGGGCGCACGACATGAACTCCATCAGTGGCAGGCACAGGCCTTCGCAGCGTGAAGCGTTGACGTAGTAACTCGCCGCGCCATAGAGCCGGGCGAACTGTTCGTCCTGCAGATAACCGTGCATGACCACCACGCGACAAGCGAAGGGCGAGAGCTGGGACAGCAAGGTGATGAGTTCGACGTAATAGGTCGACAGGTCGTTCTGGGTCATCTTCAACACGAGCGTGGCGTCTTCCACATCACGCAGTGCCCAGCAGAACGCCGTGATCAGGTGATGCCAGTTCTTGCGACCATCATCGGGGTTGAACACGCTCACGTAGATGACGCCATCAACCTCGATTTCAACCGTTTGGCTGGTGTCGGGGAAAGCCGCTTGTGGATGCTCGTCCTGCGCGGAGGCTTCGCTGACGACAGGTTCATTCGCCACGGGGGCTTCGCTGATGGCAGGTTCATCCGCCACAGGGGCTTCGCTGATGGCAGGTTCATTCGCCACGGGCGCTTCGCTCACTGCGGGTTCAACCAGCAACGGTTGAGGCGTCCGAAATCTGGCCAGCCATGGACGAACCGCATCCGGCACCAGATCGCGAACGGCTTCGCGATACCACAACAGCAGGTAATGTCTGGTAATGAAGAGGCGTCGACGCAGGGTCAACGGCGGCACCGGAGGTTCAGGTTCAGGCTCGATTTCGGGTTCAGGCTCGGGTTCAGGCTCGGGTTCAGGTTCAGGCTCGGGCTCCGGTTCGGGCTCGACGATTTCCTGCGGCAGTTGCTCGATGATCGGCGCGATCAAACCATCGGCGGACAACCCCATCGAGCGACTGTCCAGAATGCAACCCTTGATCTGCAACGTGGCGCCCGCGTTCACCGGCGTACCGGGATATTGCTGGCGAATGTCGGCGAAGCGTTCCCACAAAGGCGTCGGCAACACCAGCACCGGGAAATCGTCGCCCAGGGTCCGGCGGATGGCTTCGGCTGTATGGGTGGACAAGGTGATCACCCGCCTCAGACGTGCCAGTGTCTGGCTCCAGTCTTGGCGCGGATCGTTGTCCCAGTGCTCGGCGGGAATGGTGTCGAATTCCCAGGCGACCACGCACACCATCGGGCATTGCAAGTCGGTGGGAGTCTTGTGCGGTGGCGCGAACGAAATGAACAGGCAGTCCTGACCGGCCTGCTGCAACTGCCGATACAGCGGATCGACCTCGGCGGCCGATGACACCACATGCACCGGCCCGAGGCTTTCGAAGAGCGGTCGATACGCCTTGAGTACGAAGTAGTAACTGTACTCGGGACGGCCGAGACTCTGGCTGATGGAGCTGTCGTTGACGTCGGAGTAAAGAATAAAATTCATGGCACCCCACGGTGACGCCGCCATCCCGGCAGCCTCATGGCATGACGGGGAAGGACACGGTTCGAGTCAGTGTTTACTGGCGCTCGTCCACCGTCTTCCTACCCGTCTTCGTTCTTGTTTTAGTGGTCAGTTTCTCGCAGTTTCGAAGCGACGCTGCCGAACTCTGGATCATCGTGACGAGGGGCATTCTAAACACATCCATCGAGGGTTCGTGAACCGCTCGGCGAGAATAAATCGGGCCACGCTGACGAGAACTGATCAGTCACGATTGGACTTGTTGAAATTGCCGAACAAATGGCACAAATTGGCTAGCAAATAACTACAACAAACATTTCATCTGTCTTTGCGAACGATCCTGCTGGTTCGTGAGACCCTTCCATTAAACCTGTAGGAATGGATGAAATGCATGACCTGGGGGTCGCTGTTGAAAAAACGTCTGTTTGTCACGGGTCTGACTGGATTCGTCGGACAACACATCCAATCGCGCTTGCAGGCCGATGCCTCGGAATGGGAACTTCTGCCTGTTCCTTGCCGCTACGATCTCGCCGCGCCGGACAGCCTCGAAGGCTTGTGGCCGAAAATGCCCGACGCGGTGATCCACCTGGCCGGCCAGACGTTCGTCCCGGACGCCTTTCGTGATCCGGCGCGCACCCTGAACATCAATCTGCTGGGCACCCTGAACCTGCTGCAAGCGCTCAAGGCACGCGGCTTCACCGGCACGTTCCTGTACGTCAGCTCCGGTGATGTCTATGGCCAGGTCACTGAAGCCCATCTGCCCATCACTGAATTGCAACCTCCCTGCCCGCGCAATCCATATGCCGTGAGCAAACTGTCGGCAGAGTTCCTGAGCTTGCAATGGGGCCTGAGCGAAGGCTGGCCGGTACTGGTTGCCCGTCCGTTCAACCACATCGGCACCGGGCAGAAAGACAGCTTCGTGATCGCCAGCGCCGCCCGTCAGATCTGCCGGATCAGGCAAGGCCTGCAAGGGCCACAACTGGAGGTCGGGGACATCGACGTCACGCGCGATTTCCTCGATGTCGCAGACGTGGTCTCGGCTTACCTGGCCTTGCTGGAGAAAGGTACGCCGGGGCAGGTCTACAACATTTGCTCGGGGCGCGAGCAGAGCATTCGCAGCTTGATCGAACAACTGGCAGATCTTGCCCAGGTCGACCTGCAACTGGTCCAGGACCCCGCGCGACTTCGCCGCGCGGATCAGCGCCGGGTGTGTGGCAGCCCTGCCAGGCTGGTCGAAACCACCGGATGGAAGTCTGAAATCACAACACAACAATCCCTGCGGGCGATCCTGTCCGACTGGGAGAAGCGAGTACGACAAGAATGACTAAAAGTGCATTGATCACAGGTATCACCGGCCAGGATGGCGCGTATCTGGCCAAACTGTTGCTCGACAAGGGTTACAAAGTGCACGGCCTGGTAGCGCGCCGCAGCAGCGACTCGCGCTGGCGCCTGCGTGAGATGGGGGTCGAGGCGGACATCGTCTACCTGGACGGCGACATGGCCGATGCCTGTTCAGTGCAGCGCGCGGTGATCAAGTCGGCGCCGGACGAGGTCTACAACCTGGCCGCGCAAAGCTTTGTCGCGGCCTCCTGGGATCAACCGGTGACCACCGGCATCGTCGACGGCCTGGGCGTGACCCACCTGCTCGAAGCGATCCGTCAGTTCAGTCCGCAAACGCGCTTCTACCAGGCATCCACCAGCGAAATGTTCGGCCTGATCCAGGCCGAGCAGCAGGACGAGAACACGCCGTTCTATCCGCGCAGCCCTTATGGCGTGGCCAAGTTGTATGGCCACTGGATCACCGTGAACTACCGCGAAAGCTTCAACCTGCACGCCAGCAGCGGGATTCTGTTCAACCATGAATCACCGCTGCGCGGCATCGAGTTCGTGACGCGCAAAGTCACCGACGCCGCCGCCCGGATCAAGCAGGGCAAGCAGCAGGAGCTGCGTCTGGGCAACATCGACGCCAAGCGCGACTGGGGCTTTGCCGGGGACTACGTCGAAGCCATGTGGCTGATGCTGCAACAGGACAAACCCGACGACTTCGTGGTGGCCACCGGCGTGACCACCACCGTACGCGAGATGTGTCGGATTGCCTTCGACCATGTGGGCCTGAACTACCGCGATTACGTGAAGATCGACCCGGCATTCTTCCGCCCGGCCGAAGTGGAAGTGCTGCTCGGCAACCCGGCCAAGGCCCAGCGTGTGCTGGGCTGGAAACCAAAAACCGATCTGGACACCTTGATCCGCATGATGATGGATGCGGACATGAAACGCGTCGCCAAGGAGTAGGCCATGCTGATTCCCGTGATTCTCTCCGGCGGTGCCGGGACGAGGTTGTGGCCGGTGTCGCGTGAAGGCCATCCCAAACCGTTCATGACATTGCCTGACGGCCAGTCGCTGCTGGGCAAGACTTATCGGCGTGCCGCGGACCTGCTCGACGGCTGGGGCGATATCGTCACGGTGACCAACCGCGAGTACTACTTCCAGAGCAAGGATCACTTTCGGGACGCGCACCTGGGCCGTCATCGCGGGCATTTCCTGCTGGAGCCGACGGGTCGCAATACGGCGCCGGCCATTGCCGCCGCCGCCCTCTCCCTCCAGGCCCTGCATGGCGACGACGCGATCATGCTGGTCATGCCCGCCGACCATCTGATCGTCAATGTCGATGCACTGAAGGAAGCGGTCGAGCATGCCGTGACATTGGCCAGGCGCGGTCAACTGGTGACCTTCGGTGTCGTGCCGACCGCTGCGGAAACCGGTTTTGGCTACATTGAAGCCGGCACATCACTGGACGATAAAGGCGCTGCCAGTGTGCGGCGTTTCGTCGAAAAACCCGACCTGCAAACCGCGACTCATTACCTGGAAAGCGGCAACTTCCTGTGGAACTCCGGGATGTTCTGCTTCTCGGTCGCCACCCTGCTGGCCGAACTGCAAACCCATGCGCCAACTTTGCTGGAGCAGACGCAAACCTGCATGGCCGCCAGCGCTCCCGTGGAAAACGCCGAGAGCGTGCAACAGGAACTGTCACCGGCCCTGTTTGGCGAAATCATGGACATTTCCATCGACTACGCGTTGATGGAGCGCTCCGACAAGGTGGTCGTGGTGCCAGCCCGTTTCGACTGGAGCGATATCGGCTCCTGGGGTGCGGTGGCCGCGCTGGTACCGGCGGATGCACAAAACAACCGTGCCGTCGGCGAGTCGATCTTCATCGACAGCCACAACAATTTCGTCCAGAGCGAAAACCGCCTGGTAGCGACCGTGGGTGTGGATAACCTGATCATTGTCGACACCGCCGACGCGGTGCTGGTGGCCCACGCCGACCGCGCCCAGGATGTGCGCCGGGTGGCCAGGCAACTCAAGGATAAAGAACACGAAGCCTATCGCCTGCACCGTACGGTCAGCCGTCCATGGGGCACCTATACCGTGCTCGAGGAAGGCCCGCGCTTCAAGATCAAGCGCATCGTGGTCAAGCCCGGCGCCAAGTTGTCGTTGCAGATGCACCACCATCGCAATGAACACTGGGTAGTGGTCGAAGGCATGGCCAAGGTCACCAACAACGGCACCGGCACGCACCTGGTGGCCAAGAACGAATCGACCTTCATTGCGGCGGGTCACAAGCATCGCCTGGAGAATCCGGGCGTGATCGACCTTGTGATCATCGAAGTGCAAAGCGGCGAATACCTGGGAGAGGACGACATCGTCCGCTTCGAAGATCAATACGGCAGGACGGTTTGAATGCTGCGTAATCTTTACCAATCGCTGTGGAGTTACCGGGGTTTCATCCTCGGCAGTGTCAAACGGGAGTTTCAGGCGCGTTATCGCAACTCGCTGTTCGGTGCCTTGTGGACCGTGCTCAATCCGCTGTCGATGATCCTGGTCTACACGGTGATCTTTTCCACCATCATGCGCGCCCGCTTGCCGGGCGTGGATGACGGGCTGGCCTACAGTGTCTACCTGTGCGCGGGCCTGCTGACCTGGGGACTGTTCGCCGAGATCACGACACGCAGCCAGAGCATGTTCCTGGAAAACGCCAACCTGCTGAAGAAAATCAGCTTCCCGCGCATCTGCCTGCCGGTCATCGTGCTGCTAAATGCCGGGATCAATTTCGCGATCATCCTGGGGTTGTTCCTCGGCTTCCTGCTGATCAGCGGGCGACTGCCCGGCATGGCGTTGCTGGTGCTGGTGCCGTTGCTGATCCTGCAAGTGATCTTCGCCGCGGGGCTGGGGATGATTCTGGGCGTGCTCAACGTGTTCTTTCGCGACGTCGGGCAGTTTTTCGGCATCTGCCTGCAATTCTGGTTCTGGCTGACACCCATCGTTTATCCGTTGTCGATCCTGCCGCCGGGCATCCAGCGCGTTATCGGGCTGAATCCGATGACGGCACTGATGAACAGCTACCAGAACCTGTTTCTCTACAACCAGTGGCCAGACTGGAGCTCGCTGGTCCCGTTGCTGGTGATCGGCCTGTTGTTCTGTGGGATGGCGCTGCGGCTGTTCCGTCAGCGTGTCGGTGAAATGGTGGACGAGCTCTGATGGGACATATACGTGTCAGTGGCCTGGGCAAGGCCTACAAGCAGTACCCGAATCGCTGGAGCCGTCTGTTCGAATGGCTGGTGCCGTTTTCCCCCACCCGACATCAGTTGCACTGGGTGCTGCAGGGGGTCGATTTCGAGATTCAGCCGGGCGAAGCCGTGGGTATCGTCGGGGTCAACGGTGCCGGCAAAAGCACGCTGTTGAAGATGATCACCGGCACCACCCAGCCCACCTGCGGCGACATCCAGCTGCAAGGTCGCGTGGCGGCATTGCTGGAACTGGGCATGGGCTTCCACCCGGACTTCACCGGGCGGCAGAACACCTTCATGGCCGGCCAGTTGCTCGGCATGCAAGTGGAAGAAATCGAAGCGCTGATGCCAGAGATCGAGAGCTTCGCCGAAATCGGCGAGGCCATCGACCATCCGGTTCGCACCTATTCCAGCGGCATGCAGATGCGCCTGGCGTTCAGCGTGGCCACCGCACGGCGGCCGGATATCCTGATCGTCGATGAAGCGCTGTCCGTGGGCGACGCCTACTTCCAGCACAAAAGCTTCGATCGCATCCGCAATTTCCGCAAGGCCGGCACCACGTTGCTGATCGTGTCCCACGACCGCTCGGCGATCCAGTCGATCTGCGACACCGCCATCCTCCTGGAAAACGGTCGCATGGCCATGCGTGGCAAGCCCGAAGAAGTGATGGACTACTACAACGCCATGCTCGCCCAGCGCGAGGGCCAGATAGTTCGCCAGGAAATGCTCGCCAACGGGCAGGTACAGACCATTTCCGGTACCGGCGAAGCGGGCATTCTCAGTGTCCGCCTGCTGGACCCGAAAGGCCGTTCGGTGGAGGTGGCAGAAGTCGGTCAGACGATGGTCCTGGAAGTGCAGGTCGAGGTGCGCCAGGACATCGAGCGGCTGATTCTCGGTTTCATGATCAAGGATCGCCTCGGCCAGCCCATGTACGGCATCAATACCCATCGGGTCGACAAAGCCCTCACCGACCTGAGTGCCGGCGAACGCATCACCTACCGTTTTGCCTTCGACATGCGCCTGGGCAAGGGCAATTATTCGGTGGCCCTGAGCCTGTCGCGGCTGGATTCGCACCTGGATCGCAATTTCGAATGGCGTGACTACGGGCTGGTCTTCCACGTGATCAACAATCGCCAGGAGGACTTCGTAGGGTGCTCCTGGCTCGAAGCGCAGACCAGCGTGACCCGTTCCAGTGAGAATCGGGTGGAATCCATTGGGGAAACACGATGACCAGACTGTTGGTGGAATGTACCTACGTATTCGAACACCCGGAAGCCAACTCGGGCATTCAACGGGTCGTTCGTAATGTAATCCAGCAATTGCCGGCCGCAGACACCCGGCGTGAATGCATACCGGTGGTGATGCTCAATGGCGCATTGTTCGAGGTGAAAAGCCTGGCGCCCTTGCCAACCGTCAAAGTGGACCTGATGAGTCTGCGGGTGAAGCTCGAACAGTTCGCCAATCTGTACTGGCTGCGTCATCGCGCACTGGAGCGGCGCCGTCCTTTCAGCACATCGAAGTTCGCCCGCCGGGTGCTTTATGTCGGTTGTCGCCTCACCGCGTTCGCCTGCCTGAGCCTACCGATGCGCATGCTCGATCGGGTACTCAAGGACCAGGTTCCCGAGCGCTGCGTGCCGTTGCAGCATCGCGCCGGCGATCAACTGGTGCTGCTGGATTCGTCCTGGCACGCCAACTTCTTCCCCCTGGCCGAGCAACTCAAGCGTGACGGGGTCGGCATCATTTCGGTGATCTACGACCTGATTCCCCTGACCCACCCGCAGTTCTGCGACGCCGGGCTGGTGAAGGTCTTCAACGAATGGTTCGACTGGATCGCCCGCACCGCCGATGGCTACGTCGCGATCTCGACCACCATCCGTGACCAGGTTCGCCAGGAGATGACCCGCAGGATCGGCTCCAGGCAGGTGCAGCAACGTTGGTTCGACTACTTTCACCTCGGCTCTGAACTCGACCTGACCGATGCCCGTTCAGCCGTCGACCCGGGGCTGCTGCAGATGTTCAAGACGCCGGACCCGGTGTTCCTGATGGTCAGTACCATCGAGCCGCGCAAGAACCATGCGTATTTGCTGGACGCGCTCGAACGCGCCTGGGCGGCCGGGTCCAAGGCCCGGTTGTGCATCGTTGGCAAGATTGGCTGGAAGTGCGAGGCGCTGATCGAGCGTATCCGCCAGCATCCACAATTGAACCAGCGTCTGTTCATGTTCAACACCCTCACGGACAAGAGCCTGGAACACGCCTATTCCCATGCGACATCGCTGGTGTTCCCCTCCTACGTCGAAGGGTTCGGTTTGCCGCTGGTCGAAGCCATGCAGCGAGGCCTGCCGGCCATGGCCAGCGATATCCCGGTGTTCCGCGAAATCGGCGGTGAGTACATGGCGTACTTCGACCTCGCCGATCCACAGAACCTGGCCGACCTGGTCATTGACATGGAAAGCGGCGGCGCCTTCCCCGCGCCCCTCAACCTGGATAACTGGCATTGGCTGAGCTGGCCTGAGGCGAGTGCGCAACTGGTCGGACGCATCCAGCGCAACCTGCACAGCGATGCGAAGGTGCCTGAGAGTCAGCATGCGAATTGCCCTTAACGCCCGCATCCTCCAGGCGCCGCGCACCGGCATCGGCCACTACGTTGCCGAACTGGCGAACGCCCTGGCGGGCGAACCGGATATTGAACTGGCGCTGTTTCATGGCTGGGGCTGGAGTGCTGTGCTGCCTGAAGCGGCCATGCCCGGTTATTCCCGACTGACGCCATTGCTGCGGCAGATTCCGGGGGCCTATCAGGCCCGACGGTGGCTGGAGCAGAAACGCTTCGATCAAGGCCGCGCGCAAGCCATCGACCTCTACCACGAACCCAGTTTGTGGCCGCTGTCGTTCGACGGCCCGACCGTCATCACCCTGCATGACCTGACTCACCTGCACTATCCCGAAACGCAGCCACCGGCGCGCTTGCGAGAAATCGAACGGCGTGTGGCCGACGGCGTGCGCCAGGCAAGCCTGATTCTTACCGACTCGCAACACATTGCTGACGAAGCCCAGGCACATTTCAGGCTACCGAAGGAGCGGTTTGTTGTCGCGCCGCTGGGTGTAGCCGCACGTTTTCACCCGCGGTCCCCCGAGGCTATCGACGCCGTACTCAAGACCCATGGCGTCGAGGCGCGGGAATACTTCCTCTGTGTCGGCACCCTGGAACCGCGCAAGAATCTGTCGCTCGCACTGCGCGCCCACGCCCGATTGCCGGAATCAGTCCGTCAGCGTTTTCCATTGCTGATCGTCGGCATGGCCGGCTGGCAGCGCGAGCAGTTCAGCGAAGAATTGCACCATGCCCTGGCGGGCGGTCATGTCTGTTTGCTGGGCTATCTGCCTGACGAGCACGTTGCGCAGCTGTTGGCCGGTGCCCGGGCATTGATTTTTCCGTCGCTTTACGAAGGTTTTGGCCTGCCGGTGCTGGAGGCCATGGCCTGCGGCACGCCGGTCATTCTGACCAGACGTTCGGCCATGCCCGAAGTGGCAGGCTCTGCGGGTAACTATGTTGAACCGGATGAAACCGACGGCTTGCGCGATGCAATGAGTCGTCTGATCGAGGATCTAGCGCATTGGCAGGCATGCCGGGAAGCCGGATTGCTACAGGCAAGGCTTTTTACCTGGGAACGCTGCGCGCAGGTCACGGCCAGCGCTTACCGCCAGGCAATGGGAGGTTGAATGCGGGTTCTTCATTTTTTCAAGACGTACCTGCCTGACTCGGTCGGCGGAATCGAACAAGTGATTTTCCAGTTGTGCGAAAGCGGTGCCCTGCACGGCGTTGAAGGCAAGGTGCTGACACTCAGTGCCGATCCGACACCGCCGGTGATGCAGATCGCTCAACATGAAGTCCAACGAGCCAGACTCGACATTCAGTTCGCCTCCACAGGGTTTTCCTGGAGCGTCTTCAAACAGTTTCGCGAGCTGGCAGCCGAGGCCGACGTGGTCAATTACCACTTTCCTTGGCCGTTCATGGACCTGGTGCATTTCGCCAGCAGCCTGAACAAACCCTGCGTGGTGACGTACCACTCGGACATTATCCGCCAGAAACACCTGCTCAAACTTTACCGGCCGCTGATGAATCGCTTTCTGCACAGCGCCGACCGGATCGTCGCTGCATCGCCCAATTACCTGCACACCAGTGATGTGTTGCAACAGTTTCAGCACAAGACCCGAGTGATCCCCTATGGATTGAACAAGACAGGTTACCCACAGCCGGACAGCAATCGAACGGCTCACTGGCGGCAAAAGCTTGGCGACAAGTTCTTTCTGTTTGTGGGTGTGATGCGCTACTACAAAGGTTTGCACATCCTGCTCGACGCCCTGAAGGACCTGGATTACCCGACAGTGATTGTCGGTGCCGGACCAATGGAAGCAGAGCTGCATGCCCAGGCGTCCGCCTTGGGTTTACGCAATGTTCACTTCCTCGGGCGTCTGGGGGACGAGGACAAAGTAGCGCTGCTGCAACTGAGCTACGCCATCGTGTTCCCATCGCACCTGCGCTCCGAAGCCTTCGGCATTTCGCTGCTCGAAGGCGCGATGTATGGCAAACCGATGATCTCCAGTGAGATTGGCACGGGCACCAGTTACATCAATATCCATAACGAGACCGGGCTGGTGGTGCCGCCGAGCAATCCAGCGGCGTTTCGCGAGGCGATGCGCACGCTTTGGGAAAACCCGGTGCTAGCGGCGCAAATGGGCGAGAAGGCGCAGGCCCGTTATCAGAATCTGTTTACGGCGGACGAAATGGGTCGCAAATGGGCGGCCTTGTATGAGGAATTGCTGGAAGAAAAAAACCTCGCCTACGCATGATGCAACCGGCCGCGAGCCCGTGCTGTGAAGCCATGAGGGTCAGACGTGAGGATCGCCCGGCGCCTTGCTCGGCGCTGCGTACTGCGGCTTCAGGTGCCCTTCCCGATCGAGTAGCCAGGCGTCCATGATCTCCCGGACGACCGGTCCGGCGACACGTCCACCCGCCTCGCCGTTTTCGATCATTACCGAAATCACAATCTTCGGGTGCTCGGCCGGGGCGAAACCGACGAACAAGGCATTGTCGCGGTTACGCTCGCGGGTTTTCTCCCGGTTGTAACGTTCGCCCTGCTTGATCGCCACCACTTGCGCGGTACCACTCTTGCCGGCAATGCGGTACTGCGCCCCCACGGCGGCGGCCCGGGCAATCCCGCGAGCATCGTGCATCACCATCTGCATGCCATGGTTGACCTGTTCCCAGTCGCGAGGATCCTTGAGCAGAATGTTCGGCATTGGATGCTCATCCACCGGCGCGACGCCGTCCACGGTTTTGGCCAGGTGCGGGCGATTCCACACCCCTTTGTTGGCAATCAGCGCCGTGGCCTGGGCCAATTGCAACGGCGTGACCTGCATGTAGCCCTGACCGATACCGAGAATCACCGTCTCGCCCGGAAACCATGCCTGACGACGCGTGGCGCGCTTCCAGGCTTGGGATGGCATCAGGCCGGGGGATTCTTCGTACATATCGAGAGAGACTTTCTCACCGAGTCCGAACATTGCCATGTAGTCGTGCAGGCGATCGATACCGAGCTTGTGTGCGAGGTCATAGAAGTAGGTGTCGTTGGAACGCATGATCGCCGCATCCATATCCACCCAACCATCGCCGCTATGGTTCCAGTTGCGGTACTTGTGATCGACATCCGGCAATTGATAATAACCGGGGTCGAACACACGGGTCTGTGGTGTGACGACACCTGCATCGAGGCCGGCGATTGCCACTTCCGGCTTGATGGTCGAACCCGGCGCATAGAGACCGCGCAGCACACGGTTGAACAGCGGTCGGTCGATGGAGTCCCGTAGCGTGGAGTACTCCTTGGAGCTGATACCGGTGACGAACAGATTCGGATCGAAACTCGGGTTGCTGACCATGGCCAACACTTCACCGGTCGACGGATCGAGCGCGACTACGGAGCCACGACGATCGCCCAGGGCTTGCTCGGCGGCTTCCTGAAGCTTGACGTCGAGGCTCAGTACAATGTTTTTCCCGGGCACCGGATCGGTGTGCTTGAGTACTCGTAATACCCGGCCCTGGGCGTTGGTTTCGACTTCCTCGTAACCCACGTGG
Source organism: Pseudomonas sp. GM49 (assembly GCF_000282355.1). Classification (GTDB taxonomy): domain Bacteria; phylum Pseudomonadota; class Gammaproteobacteria; order Pseudomonadales; family Pseudomonadaceae; genus Aquipseudomonas. The sequence continues at coordinate 840 of NZ_AKJL01000276.1, read as the reverse complement.
CCATGCAGTTCCGATTCGTAAAACTTTTCGATCCCGGTCTTGCCGATGGATTGGGTGCCTCGGTACTCGACCGTATCCAGAGCCTTTGATTCTTTCTCGTTGATACGACCGACGTATCCGATCGAATGAGCAAAGTGCTCGCCGAACGGATAATGGCGCACGAACTGCGCCTCGACATCGATGCCGGGCAAGCGAAACTCGTTGACCGCGAGTACGGCAATCTGTTCTTCGCTCAGCTCATAGAACAGCGTCACGGGTACGAAGGGGTGACGTGCCTGCTTCATCGCCTTGTCGAACAGCGAGCGGTCTTCAGCGGACAAGTGCAGGAGATTGACCACCTCGTCCAGCTCGGCGTTGACATCGCTGGCGCGCTCACGGGTGATGGTCAGGTTGAAGCTGGGGCGGTTGTCCGCAAGGAGTACGCCGTTGCGGTCGTAGATCAATCCGCGTGTAGGTGTAATCGGCAGGACATGTACGCGATTATTTTCGGAGATGGTCGAGTGATAGTCGAACTCGACAACCTGCAGGACATACAGGCGTACCACCAGAACACAGGTAATGGCGACAACGAACAAGGCGCAAGCCATGAGTCTCTTGTTGACCAGGTGTGTTTCTTTTTCGTGGTCCTTGATCGGTATCGGTTCAGGCACTTGTGCAGCAACTCTTTGAAAAGAATGCCGATCCGTGGGCGCAGACTCAGTCCATTAAAAATGAACTGCACCTTAGCAAAACCGTGGAGTCAGGTTTGTGTGATTTTTTTTACAATTGACCTTGAATGGGCCGCTCCTGTTTTTTCACGCCAAAAACAAAACCCCAACTGCTTTCGCAATTGGGGTTTCG